>CAYSZK010000061.1:0-22799 GCA_964435495.1 uncultured Verrucomicrobiales bacterium | reverse complement strand
CCCTTCCAGCCCAAGCGCAAGAACTTTTTTACAAAAGGTCTGTCCCTTTGTATTACTTTGTATTATTGTCCCTTTGTATTATTACTTTGTATTGTTGTATTCCTTTGTATTCTTTGTATCTCCTTTGTATTCATCCCTTTGGAACTGCCAGAAGTGGCGGGGTAAGCGCTCTGAATTGGCCACGCGGGTTTGCGGTCCCACGCGTTAAGCGGCGGGACGCCGCTTCCACTTCCTTTTCGGCTCGCGCGACCCCTTTGGGTCCGGGCAGCGGTTGGACGCTCGTCTGGAGCGATTCCGTCGGAGCCTTAGACGTCGATCACGACCCCGTCGCCTGGACGGCGCACGGGATGTTTCGCCTGGCGGCGTGGAGGGGGAGGCCGCACAAGCATGCCCACCACGCTGATCACAAGGGCGCCTCCCGCCGCCGGCCAAAACCCATCGACATCAAACCCGTCCACCAACCGGCCCGCCAACATCAGAAGAATGGCGTTGATCACCACAAGAAACAGGCCCAGCGTCAGCAGGACCAGCGGCAGGGATAGAAGGGTCAGGATCGGCTTGACGACGGCGTTCAAGACGCCCAGCACCAGCGCGGCCACGGCCAGGGAAGTCCAGGAGTCGTGGGTGATGCCGGGCACAATCTCCGACGCGGCGAGCACGCCCAGCGCCGTCACCAGCCAATTGAGCAGGAACCGTTGCAACTCGGTGATACTTTACCCCATCGCCGCCCGTTCCGCCAGCGGGAAGTGGAGGCCGCGTCCCAGCGCCATTCTGCGCGCCGCGCCGTTTCCCGGAATCGCGTTCGCCCCCCCGTTGGCGGGATTGGGGCGCCTCAGCCGTCTCCATGCAAGACCTCGCGGGGTTTTGCGGAGAGGCGGCTAAGGCGCCTGCCGGATTCGCATCTTCTTCCGGAAATAGGTCGGAATGTCGAGGTTCTCGCCGTTGTAAATCGTCTCCGCCGTCTTCTCAAAGCAGCCGCGGCTTGGCGATTCGAAGTCGAACGTCGCCTGGGCGCCGGCCTTTCCTCCCGCCGCGCCTGGGAGCAACCGGTTTCCGTTTCCTCCGGTGCGAAGCGGCTCATCCTCGGCATCCATGTGCGGTTCATCCTCAGCGCTCGGCGCTGGCGCGGCCTCCTCCGCCTCGCCTGCCGCTGGCGCGGCCTCCCGTGGCGCCCGTTCCACGGGTTCGGCGGGTTCGGCGGGTTCTTCAAGGTCCTCCGCATCCACGCTGGCCGCCGCGAGCACGCTGACGGCCTCCGGGGCGGCCATCGCGATCACGCTCAACTGGCCGCGCAACGACTCGTCCACGCTTGCGCCGAAGAAGACATTCGCATCTTCGTGGAGCCGCCGTTTGAGCCGGACGCAGAGTTCATTGACCTCGGCGAGGGACAGGTCCGGCCCGCCCGCGACACTGACCAGGAGGCATCCGTAGTCGGCAAGCACGCGCGGCGGCGCCCAGAGCGGGCCTGCCTCAATCTGCTTGAGGGCCGCCTCGAAGCGCCCCGGCCCGGCGGCATCCCCGGCGCCGAAGCAGACGCGTTCGGGGCTTTCGGCGCCCGCGCTATGGAGCACCGACGCGACGTCGGCCAGGTCCAGGCGGACCAGGGCGCGCATGGCGAGGAGCCTGAACAAGCCGATCGCGCACTGGGCGGCGAGGTGATTGCCCGCCTGGAACGCCTCGAACACGGAGCTTTGCGCCTCCGGCAGCCCGGCCAGCCGGTCGTTGGGCAGCACCCAGACGGCGTCGCAAGCCCGTTGCAGGGCCGCCAACCCCTGGCGCGCCTGGGCCTCGCGCCGCGATCCTTCGAAGGGGAACGGGAGCGTCGCCAGGGCGATGACCGCCGCGCCCGATTCGCGGGCCGCCTCGGCCACGATGGGCGCGGCCCCCGTGCCTGTGCCGCCGCCCAGCCCGCACCCGATCAACACCAGATCGCATTCCCTGGCCAGGGCCATGATCGCGCGCGCGTCCTCGCGCGCCGCCGCGAGCCCAATCGCCGGGTCGCCGCCGGACCCCAGGCCGCGCGTGGTCCGCTTCCCGATCTGCAACCGCTCCGGCGCCGTGGACGCCCCCAGCGCCCGCGCATCGGTGTTCACCACCGCCACGGGGAAGGGCGCCTCCGAGTGGAGCACGAAATGGTCCGCCAGGTTGCCCCCGGCGCCGCCAACTCCGATGAACTTCGCGCGCATCATGGCCCTCTTCGTCGTCTCAGCGACCGAACATCCTCCGGAACATGCCCCCAAGCCCGCCCGCGCCGTTCTCCCGGCCCTCCTCGCGCGCGCAATACAGCAGCGTCCCGATCACCGTCGAAAGCTCGGGGCGCGCGAGGTTCTCCACATTGCCGGAAACCGCGTGCCCCTCGACAAGCGACACGTCCTTCTTGAACACCTGCCGCGCCAGTTCCGCGATGCCCTTGGTCCGCGAACCCCCGCCGGTGAGCACGATGCCGCCCCCAAGCAACGGGAGCAAATCCCGCGGGATGCTCTCGCGCACGATGGTGAAGGTCTCCTCCCATCGCGCCTTCATCACGTCGCAAAGGCTGCCCATGAGCACCTTCTTGCCCGCGAACCCCGCCTTGGGTTTCATCTCGATGACCTCGCCGCGGCGCCCGCGCTCCGCCGACACCGCGCCGTGGCCGCACTTCAGCGCCTCCGAGAGGCTCTGCGGCAGGCCGAACGCGTGGCTGATGTCCTGGGTCACATGGTCCCCGCCCACTCCGATCACGCCCACATGGGCCGGGCGCCCTTCGTAATACACCGCGTAATGCGTCAACCCGCCGCCGAGGTCGATCGCCAGCGCCCCGGCCTTCTTCCGTTCCGGCGCCAGCACCGCCTCCGCGGACGCCAGAGGGCTGAGGGTGAAATGCACAACTTCCAGCCCGAGCTCCTGCGCGCGGGCGATGAGATTGCGCAGCCGCGCGCCCACGGCGTGGACCACCAGAAACTCCCCTTCCAGCCTGTGGCCGTCCATGCCGACGGGTTTGTCAATGGGCTCGCTGCCGTCGATCCGGTACCCCCGCGTCAATGTCGCCACCAGCATCCGCTCGGCGGGCAGGTTGATCCGTTCCGCCGCCTCCCGCGCCGTTTCCAGGTCTTCGTCCGCCACGGAGTCCCCCCCTTCGATCTCCACGGTCCCGCGCTGCCGCACCGAATCGACATGCGCTCCGCTGAGGGAAAGGAAGACGTCCTCGATGTCGGTCTCCGCGCTTTCCTCGGCCGCGGCGACCGATTCGCGCAACGCCTCTTTCGCGGCCTGCGCGTCAATCACGTCCCCCTTGCGGATGCCCGCGCTCACCGCCTCCCCCAGGCCGAGCAACCGCAGCCCGCCGTCCGGCCCGACACTGGCCACCGCCGTCACGACCTTGCTGGTGCCCAGGTCAATCGCAACCACGGTCCGCTCGCGGCGCCCAAAAATCATTCGATCACCCTTCCGCCGGGGCGTAGGTCACCGGCACGTTCCGCGTCAGCGTCAGGTCCGCCGTCCGCAGCACCCGGCGCTCGCGCGCGCAATGGTTCAGTATCCGCTGGAGCCATTGGACCTGCCGGCCCAACTCCGAAGACTCGTCCGAAAACCGCACAAATCCGCCCTTCGGCAGGCAGAGCCCGAGGCAGCCGGCCTCCGAAACATCCACCGACACCACGTCCAGCTCGGCGCGAACCGGCGACTGCTCAATCATCGCGAGCAGATTCAACGCGCCGAACACCGACGGCGCCTCGATGGTCCGGCCCTCCGCCAAATCCCCAATCCGCACCCCGCGGATTTCCGGCAGCCGCTCCACCGGTTCGCCAGGCCGCGGGCGCATGATCATCCCCTCCCGGTCCACGATGAAACAAGACGCCGGCAGCAGCGCCCCGCCCACGCCGATGGTGATCCGCGCCAGCGGCCGCCGCTCCGCCACCCGCATCCAGAGCCGGTTCGGCAGCTTCTTCCGGATTTCCGCCGTCGCCACTTGGGGCTGCCGCTCCAGCGCGAGCTGAATCCGCCGGATGTCCAGCCCCAGCAGGTTCGCGTCCGACGGAATGTCCGCCCACGCCAGCACCTGGTCGCGCCGCAACCGCCCGCTCAACTCGATGTCCAGATGCACCAGATTGTACTTCGGATTCTCCAGCAGCACCCGCCGCGCCGCCAAGCGCCCGCCCTCCCATAGGCCCCACGACGCCCCCGCCGCCACCACCAGCCACAGCGCAAGCCGCCTCAGAAACCGCGCGCCCCGCCGCCGCCGCCGGTTCACGCGCAGATGGGCGTGGAGCGTGGGCTTCGCGGCCCCGCGCCGCCCCCGGCTGTTTGCCCCGTCCGCCATCAGTCCGGCCCTCCGCGCCGCGCCCGCAGCGACAGCTCGATGATCCGCTCGCAAAGCGCCGCGAACCCCATCCCCGCGGCCCGCGCCGCGTCCGGCAACAGGCTCATCTCCGTCATGCCCGGAATGGTGTTGGCCTCCAGCACGAACGGCGCCCCCGCCCCGTCCAGCAACACGTCGATGCGCGCGTACACTTCGCACCCCAGCGCTTTCCACGCCGCGCGGGCCGCGTCCGCCACGCGCCCCGCCGCCGCCGGAGGCAGCGGCGCCGGACAGAGATGCTCCGACTTGCCGGCCGTGTACTTGTTCTCGTAATTGTAAAACCCTTCCTTTGGCACGACCTCCACGATCGGCAGCGTCTCCCCATCCAGCATGCCCACCGTCAGCTCCCGCCCCGCAATCAGCCGTTCCACCACAATCTCCTCGTCCCAGCGCCCCGCCTCCGCCAGCGCCCGCTCCATCTCCGCGTCCCCCCGCACCAGCACCACGCCGACGCTCGACCCCTGCCGGGACGGTTTCACCGCCACCGGCGGGCGCATCGTGGGCCTGCCCCCGCGCCGCACGATCTCAAACTCCGCCGACGGCACGCCCGCCGCCGCGAACAGGCGCTTGGTCTCGGCCTTGTCAATGGCCCGCCGGCTCGCCGCCACGCCGCACCCCGTGTACGGAACTCCGCGCGCCTCCAGAATGGCCTGCACCTCGCCGTCCTCCCCAAACGGCCCGTGCAACGCCAGAAACGCGATGTCCGTTCCCGGCGCCAGGACGAAACTCCCGTCCCGCACATCCATCTCGGCAACGTCGTGCCCGGCTTCGCGCAACGCCCTGCCCACCGCCGCGCCGCTCATCAACGACACCTCGCGTTCCGACGACGGCCCGCCCTTCAACACCGCGATCTTCCATTTCGTTTTCATGCGTCTTCCCCGAGGATGACCACCTCGGTCTCCAGTTCGATGTTCCGTTCCCGCCGCGCGCGTTCGCGCACGATTTCGATCAGCTCCAGCACGTCCGCCGCGCGGGCGCCGCCGTCGTTGACAATGAAATTGCCGTGCTCCCGGCTCACCCGCGCGCCGCCCACACGCGTGTCCTTGAGCCCGAGTTCATCAATCAGTTTCCCCGCCGGGCACGCCTCCGGGTTCTTGAACACGCACCCCGCGCTGGGCATCGCCGGCTGCGACCCCCAGCGTTTGCCGCTGAACTCCTTGAGCCGCTCCGCAATCCGCTCCGGCGGCGCCGGACTTCCGCGCAGCACCGCCGACAACGCCACCGACCGCGCCAGCTTTGGCACGCTCCGGTAGGCCACTTCAAACTCGTCCCCGCGCATCTCCCGGACCGCGCCGTCCGGCTCCATCACGCGCACCGACGCCACGGCGTCGAACATCCACCCGCCCATCGCCCCCGCGTTCATCCGCAGCGCCCCGCCAAGGCTCGCCGGAATGCCTTCCATGAACTCCAGCCCGCCCAGCCCCGCCTTGCGCGCAGCCGCCACAATCATATTCAGCCGCGCGCCCGCCCCCGCGTGAATCTCCGTCCCGCGCACCTCAATCCGGGAAAACCCCGGCTGCCCCAAATGCGCCACCACGCCGGGAATCCCGCCGTCCCGGACCAGCAGATTCGAGCCCCGCCCCAGAAGGGTCATCGCCACGCCGCGCCCGCGGCAAAAGTCCGCCACCGCCCGCAAATCCTCCTCGTTCGCCGGCTCGCACCAGATATCGGCCGGCCCGCCGATCCGCATGGTCGTGTGCTTCGCCAAAGGTTCGCCGCGGACAAGCTTCGCGCCCGGCGACAGCCGGGCCCGCAACTCCCGGAACTCCTCCTCCCGCCGCACCAGGCCCTCCGCCACTTTCTGGATGTCCCCCGCGCCCATCGTCAACAACAGGTCCCCGTCCCGCCAGTCCACCCACAACCGCCGCTCCAGCCGCCCCAGGTCCCCCACGTAATCCGGGTCCCCGCCCGCCGTGCGCACCGTCGCCTCGATCACCCGCCCGGTGACGCCGTCCGGGTTCGGCTCGCTTGCGGCGTAAATCTCCGTCAAATACAGCCGGTCGGCGTCGGCAAAACTTTCGCCAAACTGGTCCGCCAGTTTCGCCGTGCGGCTGAACCGGTGCGGCTGGAACGCCGCCACCACGCGCTTGCGCCCCGCCCGCCGCGCCGTCGCCAGCGTCGCCCGGATTTCCGACGGATGATGCGCGTAGTCGTCCACAATCATCAGCTCCGCCGAATCCAGTTTCACTTCAAACCGCCGCCGCGCCCCGCGGAACTCCCCAAGCGCCTCCGCCACCGGACCGAACGCCGCCCCCGCCCGCAGCGCCGCCGCCACCACCGCCGCCGCGTTGCCCACGTTGTGCCGCCCCGGCACCCCCACCCGCCCCTCGCCCAAATCCGTCCCGCCGCTCCAAAACCGCGCCCGCGACCCTCCCGGCCCAAGCTCCACCACCTCGACACGCAACCGCGCCGTTCCATCAAAGCCATAGGAAATCCCGCGCCCCGGCGCCAACCCCGCCCCCAGCCGCGCCGCGCCCGGATCGTCCGCGCACCAGACCACCGCGCCGCGCGTGCGCGCCGCGACCGCCGCGAAGGCCGCCTCAATCTCCGCCAAATCCCGGTAATGGTCCAGATGCTCCGCCTCGATGTTCAACACCACCAGAATCTCCGGCGCAAACGCCGCGAACGATCCGTCGCTCTCGTCCGCCTCAAGCACCATCCACGGGCCGTTGCCCCACGCCGCGCTCGCCCCCAGCGCCGGCACCTCCGCCCCCACATAATGCCCGGGCTCCAAACCCGCCCGGCGCAAGGCCTGCGCCAGCATCGACGAAGTGGTCGTCTTGCCGTGCGTGCCCGATACCGCGATCACCTTGCGCCCCGCCAACAGCGCCGCCAGCGCCTCCGCCCGCCGCGCCTCCGGCACGCCCCGCCGCGCCGCCTCCCGCCGCTCCGGGTTGTCCGCCGGAACCGCCGACGAATAGACCAAAAGCTCCGCCGCCCCCATGTGCGCCGCCGCGTGCCCCGCGTGAAACTCCAGGCCCCGCGCCACAAGCGCCTCCACCACCGGACCGCGCCCGAGATCGGAACCCGACACACGGCAGCCCCGCTCCAGAAGCAGAATCGCCAGGCCGGCCATTCCGCTGCCGCCGGCGCCGACCAGATGCACCCGCGCGCCCGGCCGGGCCAAAACCGTGGCGATGCCGCTCATGCCTTGACCGCCTCCAGCACGGCCGCGGCCACACGCGCCGCCGCGTCGGGCGCCGCCAGGTCATACGCCGCTTCCCGCAGGCGCTGCCGCCCGGCCGTATCGTCCATCAACCGGTCCACCATTGGCCCAAGAAGATCACGCTCCAGCCGCGCCTGCTCCATCACCACCGCCGCGCCCGCGCGCTCGAAAACCTCCGCGTTCGCCTGCTGGTGGTTGTCGGCCGCAAACGGATAGGGAATCAGGATCGACGGCACCCCGAACGCCGCCAGCTCCGCCAGGGTTCCCGCGCCCGCGCGCGCCACGGCCACGTCGCAAGCCGCATAGACCGCGTCCATCGCGTGGGAAAATTCCATCACCCTGGCCGGCAACCGCGCCGCGCCGTAGCCGGCCTCCACCCGCGCCGCATCCCCCGGCCCGGTGAGATGCACCACCTGCCACGTCCCGCGCCGCCCCTCCCACAGCGGCAGCGCCCGCAGGATCGCGTCGTTGATCGCGCGCGCGCCCTGGCTTCCCCCCATCACGGCGAGGGTCCGCCGCGCCGGGTCCAGCCCGAGCGCCGCCAGGGCCGCCTCGCGCGTGATCAGCGGATGGGCGTACCGGACGGGCGTGCCCGTCACCACCGTGCGCGCGGCCCGCCCTTTCAGCCGTTCCCCCGCCGCGCCGAACCCGAGCAGCACCGCCTTGAGACGGGGCGCCAGCATGCGTGTCGCGCGGCCGGGGACCGCGTTGGAATCGTGGATGAACCCCGGCACACCCGCCCGCGCCGCCAGCCATAACGGCACCGCGCTCGTGAACCCCCCCATGCCCAGCACCGCCGAGGGCGTCCACGACCTGAACAGGGTCCGGCATTTCAACAAGGCCGCCGCCAGTTTCCACGCGAACACCGGGGCGCGGAGGCCCAGGCCCGGCCATCCGATGGCGGGCAACGGCACCGACTTGTGGGGGCAGCCTTTCAGCGCGAGTGCGTCAATCTGTTTGTTGGATACGAGAAGCAGCGGCTCGTGCCCGCCGCGGGCCAGCTCGTCGGCCACCGCGATCCCGGGATACAGGTGGCCGCCGGTCCCGCCGCAGGCGATCGCCACGCGGGCCTTCACGCCCCGCTCCTTCCCATCGCGAGCACCACAGGCTCCGCCGCCATCCCGTCCGAATGCCGGGCCACGCTCACCAGCAGGCCTGTCAACGCCAGGCAGGCCACGAGGTTCGAGCCGCCCGAGCTGATGAAGGGCAGCGCCAGTCCTTTGTTGGGCAGCAAATCCGTCACAACCCCCATGTTGACCCCCGCCTGGAATCCAATCAAGATCACGGTTCCCGAGGCGATCAGCGTCCCCGCCAGGTCCGGCGCCATCGCCGCGATGTACCCTCCCAGCAACACAAACAACAGGAACCCGAACACCACCGCCAGCGTCGTGCGCAATCCCCCCTCTTCCCCGATGATCGCAAAAATAAAGTCCGTGTGGGCGTAGGGCAGGTACTGCCACTTCTGCCGGCTCTCGCCCATTCCCTGCCCGATCACCCCCCCCGACCCCAGGGCGATCAGCGACTGCCACTGCTGGTAACCCTCGCCCCCCTTCTGCTCCGCGGCCTTCGCCTCGCCGGCCGCCCCGCCGCCTTCCCAATATGCCAGCAACCGGCGCACACGCTCCTCGTCGTGGGTCACCACCGCGCCCACGCCCACACCGGCCAGCACCAGCGCCGCCAGCAGATGCCGCCACGGCACCCCCGCCACAAACCACATCCCCGCCACCAACACGCCCATTACCACCGACGTTCCCAAATCCTTGATCGCCGGACGCGGCGCCACGCGCTCGATCAGAATCATTCCCACGACCGCGCCCACAAGCAGGCCCGGCAACAGGAATCCGCTCCAAACCCGGCGCGCCGCCTGCGGGCGCGAACCGTACCAAAACGCCAGAAACAGGATCACCGCCACCTTCACAAACTCGCTTGGCTGGATGCGCGCGCCACCCGCCCCGATCCAGCGCGTCGCGCCGTTGATGGTCACCCCGATTCCCGGCACGTAACACAGGGCCTGCAACAGCGCCGCGCCGCCCAGAATCCACCACACGAACCTCCCCCATACATGGTAATCCACCAGCGCCAGCGCCACGCACGCCGCCAGCCCAATCCCCAGCCACACCGCCTGCCGGCGCAGGAACAGGAACGAATCGTCCCCCGGTTCCCGCGAGCAATACGCCGCGCTTGCCAGCACCATCAACCCCAGCCCGCAAAGGGCCAGGGTCACAAAAAACAACGCCAACGCGCTGTGCCTCCGCAGCATGCCCGTCCTCCTTTCTTTGCTCCGCCGCCCGCCCGCGCCGGCGCCGGCCCACACACTCTCACGGCCGTGCCATCGCCAGTCCCGATGGTTCCTCCGGGCCCGCCGCCTCCCTGGACGGCGCGCCCCCGCCCGCCTTCGACACTTCCACCGGAATCGTCAGTTTCGATCCGGCCCGGATTTTTGACGGGTCCGTAATGCCGTTCGCCTCGATCACCTGCCGCGGCGTCACGCCAAACTTCTCCGCAATCCGCGTCACGGTGTCCCCGGGCGCCACGGTATAAACCGTCCCCCGGGTCTCACGCCCCGCCGCGGAAGCCGGCGATGGCTTCGCCGCCGCCACCGGTTTGGGCGCCGGCGCCGCCGGGGCCGCCGCCGCCACGGGCGCCGCCGCGGGAACCCGCAACACCTGGCCCACGCGGATCAGGTCGCTGCGCAATCCGTTCACCTCCCGCAACCGCGCCGGCGCAACGTTGTGCTTGCGCGCAATCCGCCCAATCGTGTCGCCACCCACCACCTTGTGGATGACAAAGGCCACCGCCACCGGCGCCCTCGCCGCCGGGGCCGCTGGGGCCGCTGGGGCCGCCGCCGGCTGGCCGGGCGCTCCATCCGGCGCCCTGGCCACCGGGGTCTCGCCACGGGACTCGACGGGAGCGGGCGTTGCGTCCGGCTCCTTCAACGCCAGCGCGGGCGCCGGCGCGGGTGCGGCCGCGGGCGCGGCCGAATCCGCCGACGGCGGTTTCGCCTTCCCCGGCTCCATTCTGGCCGCCACGGCGTCCGCACCGTTGTCCTTGGCGCGGAAGTGGTGGTAGGTAAACGCCCCGCCGATCACCACCAAGTGTAGCGCGAGCACAACCAGGAAGACGTGCGACATGCGCAGGCCCTCCGGGTTTTCCATCTGTATTCCGTTTCTCATTGCTTCCATACTGCTTCCTTTCCTGCTTTGGCCCGGCTCAGGCCTTCGCCTCTTTGACCAGCCGTCCCACAGCCTGCCGGAACCGCTCGCCGCGGTCCCGGTAGTCGCGGAACATGTCGAAACTCGAGCACCCCGGCGACAGGAGCACGACGTCCCCCGCCCGCGCCTCCGCCGCCGCTTTGTTCACCGCGTCGTCCATCGACAACGCCCGCACGCTTTTCACCTTCGGCCAGCTCTTCTCCAGCTTCGGCGCCGTCTCCCCGATCAACACCGCCGCCCGCGCCTTGCGCGCCACAATCTCCGCCAACCCGTCAAACGCAAACCCCTTGTCCTTGCCGCCGGCGATCAGCACCACAGGCCGGTCCTGGCACTCCAGCGCCACCGCCACCGCGTCAATATTGGTGCCCTTGGAATCGTCAATGTACACCACCCCGCCCACTTCCGCCACGGTCTCCAGCCGGTGCGCCCCGGGCCGGAAATCGCCCAGCGCCTCCGTCACCACCGCCGGCGGCAGTCCGTACAGATGGGCCACCGCCACCGCCACCATCGCGTTCTCCGCGTTGTGCGCGCCGCGCAACCGCGTGCGCGACAGGTCGATCACCCGGCGCCCGCGCCGCAGAATCCAGCCGCCCTCCAGGGTGTACTCCGCCGCAAGGCCCCGCGCCGAGAACGTGATCGTTCGCGCCCGCAGTTTCAGGTCCCCGAACGACGCGTTGACCACCGCGAAGTCGTCCTCGTCCTGGTTCTCGAAAACGCGCAGTTTCGCCCGCAGGTAGGCCTCCATCGTGCCGTACCGGTCCAGATGGTCCGGCGTCAGGTTCAACAGCGCCGCCACGCGCGGCTTGAATTCGATGACCTGTTCGAGCTGGAAGGAGCTCGCCTCCACCACCAGCACGTCCAGGTCCGCGCTCCGGCCCACCACCTCCGACAACGCAGGGCCGATGTTGCCCGCCGCCAGGGTCCGCTTGCCCGCCGCCGCCAGCACCGCGTGCGCCAGCTCGGTCGTGGTGGTCTTGCCGTTGGTCCCCGTGATCGCCACGATGGGGCACTCGCAGAACCGGTAGGCGAATTCCAGCTCGCCCCACACCGGGACCGACGCCGCCGCCAGGCCCGCCAGGATCGGGCGCCGCGGATCAATGCCCGGGCTCGCCACCGCCAGGTCGAAACCCGCGGCCCCCGCCCGCACCCCGCCGCCCAGCTCCACCTTCACCCCCCGCCGCCGCAGCGTCTCCGCCCGCTCCGCCAGCGCCAATTCCGTTCCTTCGTCTCTCACGGTCACCTCCGCTCCCAGGTCCGCAAGCTTGAGCGCCGCGGCCATCCCGCTCGCGCCCAGCCCAAGAACCACCACTTGTTTTCCATCCCAGTTCATCGCCTTATCGCAGTTTCAACGTCAGCAACGCCAATCCCGCGAAGAAAACGCCCAGTATCCAAAAGCGCACGACCACCGCCGTCTCGCTCCAGCCTTTCAGCTCGAAATGATGGTGCAGCGGCGCCATCGCGAATATCCGCCGCCGCGTCAGCTTGAACGACCCCACTTGCAGCATCACCGACAGCGCCTCCATCACGAATACGCCCCCCACCACCGCCAGCAGCAGCTCCTGGTTGATGCAAATCGCCACCGTCCCAAACGCCCCCCCAATCGCCAGCGATCCCGTGTCCCCCATGAACACCCGCGCCGGATGGCAGTTGAACCACAAGAACCCCAGCGCCGACCCCGCCAGCGCCGCGCAAAAGACCGCCAGCTCCTCCGTCCCCGGCGCCAGCGGCAGCAGCAGGTAGTTCGCAAGCTTCGGCGTTCCCGACACATAACTCAGCACGCCAAACACCGCCGCCGTGATCGCCGTGCACCCCGCCGCCAGCCCATCCAGGCCGTCCGTCAGGTTTACCGCGTTCGACGATCCCATCAGCACCAACGCGAAGAACGCCAGCACAAACCAGCCCAGGTTGTCCACCAGCGGCGCCTTCAGAAACGGCACCTGCAGGCTGATCGCCTGGTCGTGCGTCGCCGGATCGATGATCAGGCAGCCGCCCACCGCCAGGGCAATCGCCAATTGCACCGCCAGCTTCGCCTTCCCCGACACGCCCGCGCTCTTCTTCTTGGTCACCTTCAGGTAGTCGTCGTAGAATCCAAGCGCCCCAAGCCCTAGCAGCGTGAACAGCGCCAGCATCACGAATTTGTTCCCCGGCTCCGCCCACAACGCGCACGACACGGTCACCGCCACCAGGATCATCACCCCGCCCATCGTCGGCGTCCCGCGCTTGCCGCCGTGCAGCTCCGCCAGTTTGTGCACCTCTTCCTTCGTCCGGATCGGCTGCCCCAGTTTCAATTCCGTCAGTTTCCGGATAAACCACGGCCCCGCCACCAGGCAAAACACCACCGACGTCGAAGCCGCCCCCAGGGACCGGAACGTGATGTACCGGAACACGTTGAACCCGCCGAACCAGTCCGACAGTAATGACAAATACTCAAGCATCGCCCGCTCCTTTCATCTGTGGCCGTCCGCCGCCGCCCCTACGCCCAGCGCCTCCGCAATCGCCTCGAATCGCGCCGACCGCGACGCCTTCAGCAGCACGTTGTCCCCAGGCTTCAGCTCCCCCTTCAAATACGCCGCCGCTTCCGCCGCCGTCCCAAATCCCCGCGCCCCCGCCCCCGCCCCGCGCAGGTAGTCCTCCGCAAACGGCCCCACCGCCACCACCATGTCCGCACCGCCCGCCGCCGCGACCCGGCCCGTCTCCTCGTGCCATCGCGCCGCCTCCGGCCCCAGCTCGCCCATCGTTCCCAACACCGCGATCTTGCGCCCCGCCATTCCGCCCAGCTCCGCCAGCGCCGCCGCCATCGAGCTCGGGTTCGCATTGTAGGAATCGTCCAGGAACGTCACGCCCTCCCGGCGCGCCGTCCGCATCCGCCCGCCCGGCAACCGCACCGCCGCCACGGGACCCGCCATGCCCGCCGGGTCCGCCCCCAGCGCCAGCCCCGCCGCCACCGCCAACGCCAGGTTCTGCGCCATGTGCCGCCCTGCCAACGGCAGCCGCAACCGCGACTCCCCGCCCGCGTGCGCCAGCACCACCTCCTGCCCCCCCGCCACCGGCTCACGCCTCACCACCCGCACGTCGGCCCCCGCCGCAAACCCCGCCAGCAGCACCCGGCCCCGCGCCCGCACGCGCAGGCTGCCGGTCCACGGATCGTCCGCGTTGAGCACCGCCGTGCCCTCGGCCGTCAGCGCCTCCAGCAACGCGCCCTCCTCCCGCGCTACTCCGGCCTCGTCCTTCAGGAATTCCAAGTGCTCCAGGCCGATGTTCGTAAGCACCGCCACGTCAGGCCGCGCCAAAGCCGCCAGGTCAGCCACCTCCCCCGGATGGTTCGTCCCGATCTCGATCACCGCGGCGCCGTGCCCGGGTTCCACCGCCAGCATCGTCAGCGGCACGCCAATGTGGTTGTTCAGGTTTCCCTCCGTCTTCGCCGCCCTCCACGACGCCTCCAAGACCGCCGCCACCAGTTCCTTGGTGCTTGTCTTCCCGTTGCTGCCCCCAACCGCCACCACCGGAATCGTCCACTCCCGGCGCCACGCCGCCGCCAGGCTGCGCAACGCCCGCAGGGTGTCTGCCACCCGGATCAACGGAAATCCCTCCGGCGCCTCCACCCCGCGCGCCACCACCGCGCCCGCCGCACCCGCCGCCGCCGCGCGCCCGACAAAATCGTGCGCGTCAAAACGCTCGCCCCGCAACGCAAAAAAAAGGTCCCCCGCCTGGGTCGCGCGCGTGTCCGTGCTCACGCGGCTCACCGGCGCCGCGCACTTCGCGCCCGCGCCTGCCAGCGAGCCGCCGCACGCCCCGGCCACCTCCGCCAACGACATCGCCCTCATGCGCGCCCCTCCAGGTGTTCCGCCGCGACCACCACATCGTCAAACGGATGTTTCACGCCCTGGATTTCCTGGTAATTCTCATGCCCCTTGCCCGCGATCAGCACGATGTCCCCCGCCCCCGCCTCCCGAATCGCCCGCCCAATCGCCTCGCGCCGGTCCGCCACAACCTCGCACTTCGCGCGCATACCCGCGTCCGAAAGCCCCGCCACAATGTCGTCCAATATCCGCCCCGGATTCTCCGACCGCGGATTGTCCGACGTGAGGAACACCCGGTCGCTCCCCTCCGCCGCCGCCACGCCCATCAGCGGGCGCTTCCCGCGGTCCCGGTCCCCGCCGCACCCGAACACCGTCAAAATCCGCCGGTGCGGCAGTTCCCGCAACGCCGCCAGCGCCTTGCGCAGCGCGTCGTCGGTATGCGCGTAATCCACCAGCACGGAAATCCCCCGCGCGTTGGGCACCGGTTGCAGCCGCCCCGGCACCGCCGGCGCCCCCGCCAGCGCCGCCACCAACATCGGAAACTCCGCCCCCAACGCCGCCACCGCGCCCAGCGCCGCCGCCGCGTTCGCAAGGTTGTGCGCCCCGAAAGCCGGAAACTCCACCTCCGCCTCCCGCCCCTGAAACCCAAACACCGCCCGCGCCCCGCGCCCCGTCCATCCCGCCAGCCGCCACGCCACCGCCGGCGCCCCCGCCGTCTCCAACCCCGCCCCCGCCGGCGCAAAGGCCGTCTTCTTCACCCGCACCGCCGGGTCCGCCAGCAACCGCCGCCCCCACGGATCGTCCGCGTTCGCCACCGCCGCGCCTGGCTTCGCGCCGGTTCCCAGCCCCGTGAACAGACCGCGCTTGGCCTCGAAATAGGCCTCCATCGTCAGGTGGTAATCCAGGTGGTCCCGCGTCAGGTTCGTGAACACCCCCACGTCAAAGTCCAGGCCCCCCGTCCGCTCCTGGTGCAACGCGTGCGACGACACCTCCATCGCCGCCGCCCCGCACCCCGCGTCCGCCATGCGCCGCAACAATCCAAACACCTCCGGCGCCTCCGGCGTCGTGTGCGGCGCCGGCAGAATCTCCGGTCCAATCTCGTACCGCACCGTCCCCAGCAGGCCGCACCGCCAACCCGCCGCCTCCAACAAATGCTTCGCCAAAAACGCCGTCGTCGTCTTCCCCTTCGTCCCCGTGATCCCCACCACCTTCAACTCCCGGTCCGGCTCGCCGTAATACACCCGGCTCATCCGCGCCATCGCCCGCCGCACGTCCTCCACGCCCACCGACGCCGTCCCCGACGGCACCGCCTCCGGCCGCGAGGTCACCACCGCCTTCGCCCCCGCCGCAATCGCCGCCCCAATAAACGCCGATCCGTCCGCCTTCGTCCCTGGCACGGCGAAAAACAGGTCGCCCGGCTTCACCGCCCGCGAGTCGAACGCCAGGCCCGACACCTCCGCGTCCGCGGGCCCCGCCAGCCGCGCCCCGGGCGCCGCCCGCAGAATGTCCCCCAGTTTCATCGCGCCGCCACCTCCACGGCCGCCGGATCGTGCTCCGGCTCGATATCCAGATGCCGCACCATCCGCGACGCCATCGCCGCAAACACCGGCGCCGCCACGTGCCCGCCGTAAAACTCCTTCTGCGACGGCTCGTCGATCATCACCAGAATCGCCAGTTCCGGACGGCCCGCGGGCAAAAACCCGATGAACGACGCAAGGTACCGGGTCCGGGAGTACTCCCGCAGCGCCGCGTCCCATTTGTTCGCCGTGCCCGTCTTGCCCGCCACCGTGAACCCCGGCACCCGCGCCAGTTTCGCCGTCCCCTGTTCCGACACCACTGCTTCCAGCGCCTTCACCACCCGCGCCGCCGCCTCCGGCGCGATCACACGCCCGGTCTCCCGCGGCTGGAAAACCTCCACGGCCGTCCCCCGCTCGTCGCGCACCTCCCGCAAAAGCTGCGGATTCACCCGCACCCCCCCGTTGGCAATCACCGACATCGCCGCCAGCATCTGCAACGGCGTCGCGGCCACCTCATGCCCAATCGGCACCCGCGAGATCGACAGCGCCGACCAGCGCGCCACCGGATACAGCGTGCCCTTCACTTCGCCGCGGATGCTGCCGTCCAGCAGCTCTTCCCCAATCCCAAACCCCCGCAGGAACCGGTGCAGCCGCTCCATCCCAAGCCGCAGCGCAACCTTCACCGTGCCTATGTTGCTGGATTTCTGCAGCACCTGCCGCACGCTCAGCTCCCCATACGGCGCCACGTCGTGCAGCGGCTTGCCCGCGTACTCCCACATGCCGTTCTCGCAAAATACCGGCGTCTCCAAATCCACCAGGCCCTGGTCCAGCGCCGCCGCCACCGTCACCACCTTCAGGGTCGATCCAGGCTCGAACGTGTCCGTAATGCATCGGTTCCGGATTTTCTCCCAGTCCACCCGCGCCCGCGTGTTCGGATCGTCCGTGGGACGGTTCACCATCGCCAGAATCTCCCCCGTCCGCGGGCGCGCCACTATCGCGCACACCCCGGCCGGCCGGTGCTGCGCAAACGCGCGGTCCGCCTCCTCCTCCGCGATCTGCTGCAAGGTCTGGTCCAGCGTCAGCACCACCGTGTAGCCGTTGCGCGGGCGCGCGTCCTGCTTGCGCAAAATCCGGATTTCCCGCCCCCGCGCCGTCCGCTCCGACAGATACCAGCCGTCGATCCCGCGCAGCCGCTCCTCCAGCGCCTGTTCCACCCCCGCCTGCCCCAAATCCTCCCCATCCACGAATCCCACCACGTGCGTCGCGTTGCGCCCGTCTGGATACCACCTCTGGAAATCCTCCGCCCCCAAAACAGCCGGCAGCTTCAACGCCTCCACCCGGCCCCACTCCTCAAGCCCCACCCGGCGCTTGACCACCACGTACCCCAGCTTGGACTCCAGCCGTTCCCGCACCGCGCCCGCGTCCAGCCCCAGCGCCCCCGCCAGCAACCCCGCGATCTCCGGGTTCCCCGGCGGCATCTTGTGCGACGACCGCGGCTTCGCCGCCTCCTTCCGCAAATTCCGCAGCTTGAACAAATCCACCGCCACCGTCTTGCACGGCACGCTTGTCGCCAGCAGGTTCCCGCAACGGTCCACAATGTCCCCCCGCCGCGCCTTCACCGTCCGCCGCATCGCGTGATTCCTGGCCGCCTCCGCCACAAACTCCTCGTACCGGCCCCATTGCAGCTCCACCAGCCGCGCCGCCAGCGCCGTCAGCGCCACCGCCAGCGCCACCACCACCACCGCCACGCGCGCCGCGGGAGTCCCTCTCATCGCACGCCTCCCGCCGCCGCCATGCGCGCCACGCGCTCCCGCTCCGCCGACGGCGCGTCGTACATCCGCACAATCTGCTCCTGCCGGATCTCCTCCAACCCCAGCCGCATCTCCGCCACCCGCCGCGACAGCATCTCCGGCGACATCAGCCGCGCCAGCGTCGCCCGGTTGCTGGCGATCTCCTGCCGCAGCCGCGTCAAGTTGGCCTCATGCGCCGCCAGTTCTTCGCCGCGCCGCACCAGGTTGTTGCTCTGCATGAACAATCCCATCCCCACCGCCGTCACCAGGCCCATCACCACCAGCGCTTTCACCGCGCTGAAAAACTTCAACGACTGCACGTCCCGCCGCCGGTTGCTCATGCCGCCCCCCCCGCCGCCGCCGCGTCCGGCAGCCGCGCCGCCACCCGCAGTTTCGCGCTCCGCGCCCGCGGATTCGCCGCCACCTCCGCCTCCGATGGCGCCACCGCCTTGCGCGTGAGCCTTTCCAGGACGCGGCCCGGATTCGGCACGCTGTTGGGCCACGCCGGCGTCTCCTCCCATTCCCGGCTCTTCTCCGCGATAAACCGCTTCACGATCCGGTCCTCCAACGAATGGAACGTGATCACCGCCAGCCGCCCTCCGGCCTTCAACGCCCGCGGCGCCGCCTCCAACCCCCGCGCCAACAGTTCCAGCTCCCCGTTCACCGCGATCCGCACCGCCTGAAACACGCGCGTCGCCGGATGATGCCCACGCGCCCGCCCAGCCCCGCACACGCGCTCCGCCACGCCCACCAAATCCCCCGTCGTCCGCAAAGGCCGCCGCGCGCGCCCCCGCGCGATCTCCCGCGCCAACGCCCGCGCCCGTGGCTCTTCGCCGTATTCCCGAAACCAGCGCGCCATCTCAGCCTCCTCCGTCTCCGCCAGAAGTTCCCAGGCCGGCCGCCCGGCGCCCGGGTCCATCCGCATGTCCAGCTCCGCGTCGAACCGGAAGCTGAACCCCCGCCCCGGCGTGTCCAATTGATGCGAGCTCACTCCCAAATCCAGCAGCACCCCGTCCCACGCCCCCGCCGGCTCCCGCTCCAGCTCCGTAAACAGCCCCTGCCGCACCCGAAACCGTTCCGCAAACCGCCCCAACCGGCGCCCCGCCTCCGCCACCGCCGCCGGGTCCCGGTCCACCGCCACCACACACGCGCCGGCCTCCAGCAAGGCCGCCGAATGGCCGCCGCCGCCCACCGTACCGTCGAAATAGACGGCCCCAGGACGCGGCCGCAGCCACTCCACAACCTCCCGCAGCATCACCGGCTGGTGTGTCCATGACATCGTTCCCTTCAAATCGGACGGACCCCTATCCAGGTCCCGTTCCCGCGCAGCCGCGGCAACGGACGAAACGCCGGACGCCGCAGCCCCAGCACCTCGAACGCCCCCCGCCGCGCCAATTGCAACACCGCCCACCCCACCGTCTGGCCTGCGTCGTCCCGTTCCCGTGAAAATCCAAATGCCATGCGTTTCCGGCCTCCTGATTTCATCGTCGCCACCTCCGTGTTGTTCCGCGTTCCCTGCCTGACGGCGCCCCCTTCTCCCTGCGGCACGAAGACTGGCGCCATTCAGTCGTCCCGCCGCCACGGACCGCCCGGCCCGTCCGGCCCGGTCCATCCGCCGGACCCGGCTCCCGAGAGCCGCTCCGGAAAAATCACCGCCCCCCAATTCATCCGCGACGCGCGCTCCAAAAGCCGCGCCCCCGTCCGCACCCGCAACGCGCGCACCCGCGTGACTGCCGCCACCGGCGCCGCCGCCCGCGCACCCCCCAGCAGCCGCTCCCACTCCGCGCGCCATGCGCCCCGGTCCACGGGCCCCAGCCGCGATCGATGCCGCATCCATCGCGCCTTCACAGGTCCAAATCCTCCAGCGTCAGCGCCGCCGGCGCCACGGCCGCGCGCCGCGACGGCTCCCAAATCTCAAAGTGGTCAAACGCCCCCACCAGCACCGCTTCCTTGCTCAGCCCCGCGTGTTTCAAGTGCCGTTCGCCAACCTTGATCCGCCCCTGCTCGTCCCAGGACACCTTCTGCGAAATCGCCGATAGCGCCACCAGCTTCTTCCGCTGCGGGTCCGAAACCGGCTTGTCCGCCAACCGCACCTGTTGGTCCGACATCCACGAATTCGGATAGACCTTCAGACAACCCTCCGCCGACGGCATCACAAACAACTGCTGCTCATACCCCGCGTCGCGCCACTCCGCCGGAACCGTGATCCGCCCTTTCGTGTCAAACCCATGCTCAAACGTGTCGACATAAGTCGCCTTCCCGGCGGGAACCGCCGATGCCACTTCGACCCGCTGTGCTCCTTTTTGGCCCACGATTCCCCACTTTTTGCCATTTTCCTCCCAGATGTCAACAGATTTTTTTGTCTAACCCGCTGATTTTCCGATACTAAACGCGATGCCGGCACCCAATCCTTGACGGCGCCCGCCAGCCATGGTTTTTTCAAGGCTTGCGTCGGCCGTACTTCTTCTCTCACCTCCCAAGGATTTCACCCAGCTCGGGCGCGCTCACCGCCTTCTTCGCCGCCGCCTTCCTCGCCGCCTGCTCCCGAACCAATCCCGACCGGCCCGAATGGCGCGGCGCCCATGCCGCGCCGCCCGTGATCACCGGCGACCTCGCCAGGAATTCCGCCTTTCCCCCTGGCGCCGCCGTCGCCTGCGGCGTCTGCCACGCCGAACAATTCCAAGCCTGGCTCCCCTCCCAACACGCCAACGCCAACCGCCTGGTTTCTCCCGCCCTCGACGCCGCCGCCTTCCACCCCGCCCAAACCGTTACAGGCGCCTCCTTCCACGCCCGATTCCATCAGGACCGCGACCGTTTCCTCGCCACCCTCACCGGGACCAACGCCCTTCCCGTCAGCCACCGCGCCGAAGCCGTCATCGGCGTCACACCCCTACGCCAATACCTTGTCCCTGCGCCCGGGGGACGACTCCAGGCGCTGGACCCCGCCTTTGACCCCCGCACCAACGAGTGGTTCCAATCCCAGCCCCCGCCCGAGCGCGTCCCCGGCGACTGGGGCCATTGGACCGGGCGCGGCATGAACTGGAACTCCAGTTGCGCCTTCTGCCACATGACCGGCTTCGACAAAGGCTACGACATCGCGGCGGACACCTACCGCTCCACCTGGCAGGCCATGGGCATCAGTTGCGCCCAGTGCCACGGCCCCATGCCCGGCCACACCGCCAAACCCAAAGACCCCGTCCCCGAATCCGAAAAGCTTTCCTCCCTCCAGAAAGACCATAACTGCGCCTCCTGCCACGCCCGCCGCGAAGAGCTCACCGGACGCTTCCAGCCCGGCGCCGCCTTCGACGATCATTACCGCCTCACGCTTCTGGAACGCCCCGGCGTGTTCCACCCCGACGGCCAGGTCCTCGACGAGGACTTCGAGTACGGTTCCTTCATGCTCAGCCGCATGGGCCACAAGAACGTTTCCTGCCTCGAATGCCACGACCCCCACTCGGGGCGGCTCAAGCTTCCCGCCGAAAACAACGCCCTTTGCCTGTCGTGCCACGCCCCGCCCGGACGCCTCAACGCCACGCTCATCCCCGATCCCTCCGCCCACAGCGGCCACAAACCCGGCAGCACCGGCAATCGCTGCGTCGAATGCCACATGCCCGCCAACACCTACATGGCCCGCGACGACCGCCGCGATCATGGCTTCACCTCCCCCGACCCCGTCCTCACCAAAGAACTCGGCGTCCCCAACGCCTGCAACCGCTGCCACACGGACCAATCCATCGACTGGGCCATCGAATGGACCGCCAACTGGTACGGCCCAAAAATGGACCGCCGTTCCCGCCACCGCGCCCGCGCCATCGCCCGCGCCTGGAACGGAGACGACACCGCCGCGCCCGTGCTCGCCGAACTCGCGCGCACCGAGGAAATCGGCGCCTGGCACGCCACACTCATCCAGCTCCTCGCTCCATGGGCTGGCCGCCCCGCCGTCCGGCCTGTCATGGACTCCGCCCTCACCCACACTAACGCCCTCGTCCGCGCCGCCGCCGCCGCCGCCCTCGCCCCCTTGCCCGGCATCGCAAACACCGTCGAACCCCTCCTCCGCGATCCCTCCCGGCTCGTCCGCCTTGAAGCCGCCTGGGCGCTCTGGCGCGAACCGGCCGTCCCCGAATCCGTCCGCGCGGAATTCCGCGCCTACGCCGCCAACATGAGCGACCAACCCTATGGCGCGCTGCGCCAGGCCCAGATCGCCCTTGTCGAGGAGCGCCACGCCGACGCCGCCCGTTGGGCGCGCACCGCGACCGTCCGCGACCCGTCCCCGGGCGCCCACGCCCTTCTCGGACGCGTCCTTCACGCCGGCGGCAGCCTGAACGAGGCCATCGCCTCCATGCGCAAGGCGGTTGAACTCGAACCAGCCAACGCCGATAACAATTACGCCCTCGCCCTCCTCCTCGCCGAGGCCGGGCGCAATTCCGAAGCCCTCGCCGCCCTTCGCGCCACCGTCAAAAACAACCCCGGTTTCGGCCGCGCCTGGTACAACTTGGGCCTCGCCCTCAACAGCGCACGCGCGTCCGCCGAGGCCCTTCACGCACTCGAAGAAGCCGCCCGCCTTCTCCCTGACTCCGGCGACCCCGCCTACGCCGCCGCCACCATCCACGCCCAAGCCGGCAATCGCGCCGCCGCCCGGGACGCCTGCCTTCGCGCCCTCCGCGCCGACCCCGCCCATCAACCCGCCCGCGACCTCCTCAACGCGTTGACCGGCAGATAACCCGACCCCGTTTGTGCTCTGCCACCTCCACCGCCTCCCCCGCCTCCGCTACTTGCTCTACTTGCGCCGCGCATGCGGCCAGCCTTGACCCCTCACCCCCTCTTGCCCATCAATCGCCGCCACCCGGCTCATTGCGATTCGGGGAATGGGCGCGCCAAAACCCGCCGCACGCACGCATCGTAAAGGTTTCGCCGCCGCCACCGCCCCCCCTTCCAACCTTCCCGTCACACCACGCGCACCCGCAAATCCCGCAACACC
>CAYSZK010000060.1:0-22932 GCA_964435495.1 uncultured Verrucomicrobiales bacterium | reverse complement strand
GGAGGAGGCTGGGGCGGTGGCGGCGGACCTCGCGGCGGCGGAGGAGCCGGCGGTGGCGGCGGGGGCTGGGGCGGTGGTGGCGGCGGCGGCGGACGCGGACGCGACCGTGGCCATCGGCGCGACACGACATTCTGACCGCCTGATCCCGGCCATCCGTCCACAAACGGCCGTTCTTTGAAACCCGGGCGCGCGGCATCCGCCCGCGCCGGGTTTTTCGAAGTTCACCAGGAACCGTTCCGCGCCGCCGCAAGCGCGGCGTCCACGGCAAACCGGTCCCCTGGACGAACGCCATTGCGCTCAAACCACCCCTGGTTGGCTTCCACCGCGAACTTCACCGACGCGCTCGCGCTCACCACCGAGGTCTCGTCTAACGGTTGCATGTCCCGGATTTCCAGGACCACTCCGTCCTCCGACAGGAATGCGATGGACAACGGCACCAGGGTGTTCCTCATCCAGAATCCCGCGCGCCGCGGCTCTTCGAACACAAACAGCATGCCCGCGTCCCGCGGCAGTTCCTTGCGGAACATCAATCCCCGCGCGCTCTCCTCCGGCGTATCCGCGATCTCCACCTGAAGCACGCGCGCCCCGCTCGCAAGCGGCACCCGCGCGCGCCCGTCCCCCCTGGCGCACGCCGAAACCAGGAACACCGCCAGCCACGCCGCCGCCCACACTCTCGCCATTTCCGTCACGCGCATGATTGCCTCCTAAACAAACCAGTCCCCCGCCTCCTGCTCCGGCGCCACCAACACCGCCGCAATCGCCCCCCGCTCCGGCGCGCGCTCCACCACCACGCCGTCCACTTCAAGCTCCACAAAAAACCGGACCGGTCCGCGGCTCCCGGCGGCGCCAACCGGCAACGGCAACCGCGCCTCCACAATGTCGCCGCACGCCCAGGCCGCCGCCGCGCCGCCGCTCCCGCCCGCGGCGTCGATCCGCTCCAGGCCGTCCCCCGCCGCCGCCGCCCCGGCCTCCAAAATGAACACCTCGGAAACCGGTTCGAGAAAACGCAGCCGCAACCGGCCCGACGGCGCTCCCCCCGCGAAATCCACACGCACCAGCAGCGCCTCCGCGTCGTTGCCAAACCAGACCGCCTCCAGGCGCCGGTCGGATTGAAACATCGCCGAGCCTTGCCGCGCCACATCCAGCCGGCCCGCGCCCACCCACTCAAAATAGCTCCCCGCCTTTCCGTCAATCACCGGCGACAAAAACGACGTCGGCTGTGTGCACGCCTCCGGCGCCCCGGCTTCGCATATCGGAATCGACAACGCCGGCGGCGCCGCCATCCCGAGATGCCGGTACACCGCCTGCAAATGGGAACGGAACAGCTCGTCAAAAAGCGAATCCGAGTCGGTCTCGAAATCCGGGCCATACCACCAGAACCAGTCGCTCCCCTCCGCCGCGTACAATTCCCGCCACGCCGCCCGCCGCGCCGCCTCCGCCACGCCCGGCCCGGCCGCCACCAGCGCCGCCCGCGTGTCCCCCAGGAGCTCCCACGCCCGGTTCTCCTCCGCGTCCCCGATCCAGATGTCAAAGTCCGCGTTGATCCACGATCCCGTGTGCAACGTCCGGCACACCGCCTGCGGCGCGTGCTCCGCAAAATGGGCCCCAGGCGTCACCGCCCGCAGCCGGCGCGACCGGCATACGCCTTCGTAAAACAGACGCAGGAACTCTTGCCCGCCGTCCCGGAACGATTCCCACGCGTTCTCCCCGTCCAAAACCAGCGCCACCACCGAACCCTCCCCCTTCGCCACCGACGCCACATGCTCCAGATGATGCACCAGATGGGACGCGGCCCCCGCCGCGGTGTTGCGCGCCGCGTTGAACCCGATGAAATCCGACAGCGGCCGTTCCCGGAACAGCGCGTTCACCGACGCCCCGCCGTGTTCGCACCGCCAGCCCTGGAACAACTCCAAATGGTCCACCCGCTTCCCCGACCAACCAGGGTCCCGCGCCAACCCCTTGAACAACACGGCTTCGTCCGTGAAAAAGTACCGGATGCCCGCCCCGGCCAGCACCGGCAATATCTCCGGCGCCACCGACCCCTCCGCCGGCCACATGCCCGCGGGCGCCTTCCCAAACACCGCGGCGTGCTGCTCCACCGCCAGCCGCACGTGCGCCTCCGCGTCTTCCGGCGCCGAAAACCGCCGCGGCAGCGCCCGCCCCGGCATGCACCGCCGCGCAAAGTCCGTGTCGTGCACCAGCGGCAGGATCGGATGCGCATAAGGCGTCGTCGTCGTCTCAATCCGGCCCTCCGCCTCCGCCTCCCGGTACTCCCCCACCAGACGCCCCAAAATCTCCCGGTGGATCGCCAGCACCCGCCCCTTCTCCTCTTCGGTGAATCCCGAGCCCTTGCGCTTCAATTCCTCCAGCTCCGGATAAAGCCGGCACGCCTCGTAGCCGCACCACGCCAGGTTGAACCATGTCTGCAAATCCCGGAAGTCCGCCTCCGAAAACAGCTCGTGCTCCCGCGCGAACCTTCCCGGGTCCCCGCGCATCCCGCGCCGCGTCAACAGCTCCCAATACCTCGGGTGCGGGCGCACCAGGTTCTCCCAGTTCGCCTTGAAGAAATGCTCGAGGATTCCCGCCCGCTCCGCCGCCCCAAGCTCCGCCGCCGGGCGCGCGCTCCACTCCCCCCACACGTCCGGCGTCTCCCCGCGCGCCAACTCCCCGATCTGCCGCAGCAGCACCGGCGTGAAATTGAACGCCGCCCGCATCTCCGGCACGCACTTGAGCGCGCCGATCATGTCCAGGTACCCCTTCACCGCGTGCAGCCGCACCCATGGCATCAACGCCGCGCCCGTCAGCCCGTGCACGTAGTCGGGCTGGTGCATGTGCCAGAGCAACACAACGTTCATCATCCTCCAGCCTTGCCGTTCCCGCCTCCCCCGCCCCTAGCCCGCCTGCCGCAGATGCTTGGCCGCCTCCTCCGGCGGCACCGGATTGATGAACACCCCCGTCCCCAGCTCGAAACCCGCGTACTGCGTCAACCGCGGCACAATCTCAATGTGCCACCGGAAATCCAACTCTATCGTGTCCCACGCCGCCCGCCGTTTCCGGTGCACCGGCGCCGTGTGCAGCACGAGGTTGTACGGCGGGCGCTCCAACGCCCGCCCCACCCGCCCCAGCGCCGCCTGCAGCGCGTCCGCGCACTGCAACAGCTCGTGCGCGTCGCACGAGTCGAAGTCGCACGATTGCCGCCGCGGCAGGATCATCAGCTCGAACGGCGACCGGCTCGCAAACGGGCAAAACACCGCGAACCCGTCGTTCTGATGCGCCAGCCGCTCCCGCTCCCGCAATTCCTGCCGCAGCACGTCCTCAAACAGGTTCCGCTCCTTCGCCGCGTAATACTCCCGCGCCGCCTCCATCTCGTGCCGCACCACCGACGGAATCACCGGCGTCGCCACAAGCTGCGAATGCGGATGCGCGATCGTCGCCCCCGCCAGCGGGCCGTGGTTCTTGAACACCAGGATGTGTTGCAACCGCGAATCCCGCGCCAAATCCAGCATCCGCGCCTTCCACGCCTCCAACACCGCCGCGATCCGGTCCAGCGGCTGCTCCTCCAGCATACGTCCGGCCTCCGGCGTCTCGATGATCACCTCGTGCGCGCCCACCCCGTTCATCGCGTCGTAAATCCCGTGCGCCTGCCGGTCCAGATGCCCCTCCACCCGCAACGCCGGATACCGGTTCGGCACCACACGCACCAGCCACCCCGGCCCGTTCGGCGCCGTCCCCCCGGGACGCACCGCAAACACCTCCGGCGGCGTCAAATGCTCCTGCCCCTCCCGGAACGGGCTCGCCTCCCCACCCTCCACCGCCTCCACACGAAACTCGACAGGCCGCCGCCGCCGCTCCGGCGACATGATCACCCATCGGCCCGATATCGGGTCCCTGCGCAATTCCGGCATCCGCGTCTCCTCCATCGCCGCGGCCTCCGCCGCGAACCGCCTCCAGCATAGCCACCCCGCCGCCCCGCACAACCGCTAATCCGCCAATTCCCGCCGCTCCTCCAACGCGCGCCCCAGCGTCACCGCATCCGCCAAATCGATCCCGCCCCCCAACGGCAACCCCGTCGCCGGACGGCTCACCCGCACCCCCAAAGGCCTCAGCCGCTCCATCAAATAGGCCGCCGTTGTCTCCCCCTCCACATCCGTCCCCAGGGCCAGAATCACCTCGCCCGGACGGTCCCGCTCCACACGCCGCACCAGCGCCCCAATCGACAACGCCTCCGGCCCAATCCCGTCCAAAGGCGAAATCCGGCCCCCAAGACAATGATACAGCCCGCGAAACGCGCCCGACCTCTCAATCGGCAGCACGTCCGCCGCCGTTTCCACCACACAAATCGTTTCCCGCCGCCGCTCCGCGCTCCCGCAAATCGGACACGCCGCCGGCGGTTCCGCAAAGAAGCCGCATTCCGCGCACGCCCGCACCCGCGCCCGCGCGTCCCGCACCGCCTCCGCCATTTCGTCCGCCCACGCCTCCCCAGGCTTCAACATCGCCAGCGCCATCCGCTCCGCGCTCCGCGGACCGGCCCCCGGCAGCCGCCGCAACGCCCGCACCAGCCGGGCCATGCTCTCCGGATAGGCCGCCTCCGCCATCAGCGCCCCCGGCCCGTCACATCCCCATGCCGGGAATCCCCAGTCCCGCCGTGATCGAACCCATCTTGCGCTTCGCCTCCTCCCGGCCCGCGTGCAACGCCGCGTTCGCCGCCGCCAGGATCATCTCCTCCAAAAGCTCCGCATCCCCCTGCTTCAGGGCCTCCGGCGAAATCTTCACCGCCACCAACTGGCCGTCCCCCGTCGCGCGCGCCGCCACCGCCCCGCCCCCGGCCGTCCCCTCAAACTCGGCCGACGCAATCTCCTCCTGCACCTTCTGCATCTGGCTTTGCATCTGCTGGGCCTGCTTCATCATCTTCGCGAAATTCATTCGGTCTCCCGTTTGCGCACCGCCACCACCCGGCCCTTGAACGCCTCAAGCACCCGCGCGATGGCCGGATCATTCTTGAACTGCTCCTCGGAAATTTCAAGCGGCGCCCCACCCGACGCCGCGATGTCCACCGGCTTCGGCGCCGCCGCCGCCGCCGCCGCCGTCTCCGGCCCCCGCCCTCCCGGCCCGCCAACCACCCGCCACTCCACCCGGACCGCGCCGCCTTCCGCCGCCTTCAGCCGCTCCAAAAAACGCCCCGCCCCATCCGCCGCCTTCACCATTCGCAACACCGCCTCCGTGCCCTCCACCACGATCTCCCCCGCGCGCTCATACCGCGGCGTCACCCCCTGCGCGCCGATGCCCAATTCCTTCGCACCCGCCTCCCACACCGCGCCCAACCGCCGGCGCTCCGCCTCCCCCAACACTCCCCCCTCCTCCGCCCCCTCCCCACGCCCCGCCGCGGCATGCCCGTGCGCCGCCCGCTCAGACGGAACCTGCCCATGCGCCGCCGGCCCCGGAGACGCCGTCCGTATGGCCGCCGGACGCGCCGGCGCCGGTCCCGCGGGTTCCCCTCCGAGCGCCCGCAGCACGTCATCCAGCTCCACCTCTCCGGGAATCTCGCACGCGCCCGCCAACGCGACATCCAATTGGATTCTCGGCGCCAGCGCGTACCGGATGCGGGGCTCCGCTTCCGAAAGCATCTCCACCATCCGCAGAAGTTTCGCCGGCGCCACCGCGGCCCGCTGCCGCTCCAGGGCCGCGCGCTGCTCGTCCGAAAGCTCGCCGCTCAGCGCCTCGGGCGCCTTCTGGAACACCAGCAACTCGCGCAGATGCTCCACCGTGTCGGACAACAGCCGCGCCAGGTCCTTGCCCTGGTCCTCCATCTCCGCGACCACCCGCCACGCCGCCGCCGTATCCCCCGCCAGCAGTGCGTCCGCCAACCGCCCTATCGCCCGGCGCGACGGCAACCCGAACACCTGCGCCACGTCGTCCTCCGCCACACGCTTGCCGCAAAAGGCGATCAGCTGGTCCATGCTCGATTGCGCGTCGCGCATGCCCCCTTCGGCGAACCGCGCCAGCGCGTCGAGCGCCCCCGAATCGGCCTCGACCCCCTCCGCCTTCGCGATCTGGGCCAGTTGCTTCGCGATCAACGGCGCGGGAATCCTGCGCAAATCAAAGCGCTGGCACCGCGACAGGATCGTCGGCAGAATCTTGTGCGCCTCCGTCGTCGCCAGGATGAATTTCACGTGCGCCGGCGGCTCCTCCAGCGTCTTCAGCAGCGCGTTGAACGCCGCGGCGCTGAGCATGTGCACCTCGTCGATGATGTAAATCTTGTACGCGCACGCCTGCGGCATGTACCGCGTGTCGTCCCGCAAATCCCGCACCTGCTCCACCCCGTTGTTGCTCGCCCCGTCGATCTCCCGCACATCCAGGCACCGGCCCTCCGCAATCTCGCGGCACACCGGATCGTCCGGGTCGAAATCCGCGCTCGGCCCGCCCGGACAGTTGATCGCCATCGCCAGGATGCGCGCGGTCGAGGTCTTCCCTATCCCCCGCGGCCCCACAAACAAGTAGGCGTGCGCGATCCGTTTCGACCCAATCGCGTTGCGCAAGGTCCGCACCACATGCTCCTGCCCCACCAGCTCCGCAAAGGTCCGCGGCCGGTACTTGCGCGCCAATGCCTGATAACTGTCCGCCAGCGCCATAAGAGCCCAAGACTACCAGCCCGCCCCGGCCTCCGCCAATCATTTCCCTCCTTTGTCCCACGCGTTAAGCGGCGGGACGCCGCTTCCACGGTTCCACTCGACTCCGCCCCCAAAAACCGCCACGCTCGCCAATCATGGAATCCTCCGAAGTCCTCGACCTGTTCCGCAAGTCCGGCGCCCTTCTCGAGGGCCATTTCGTTCTCCGTTCCGGCCTGCATTCCCGCCAGTACTTCCAGTGCGCCCTGCTTCTCCAATACCCGGACCTCGCCGAACGCCTCTGCCGCGCCCTCGCCGCCTCCATCGACCCCTCCGCAATCGACGCCATCATCTCCCCCGCCGTCGGCGGCCTTTTCGTCGGCCACGAACTCGCCCGCGCCCTCGGCAAACGCCATATCTTCGCCGAGAAAGACGCCGGCGCCCTCGTCCTCCGCCGCGGCTTCGCCATCGGCAAGGGGGAGCGCTTCCTCATCGGCGAAGACGTCGTCACTCTCGGCGGGCGCGTCCGGGAAACCCTCGACATCGTCCGCAACCACGGCGGCGCCGCCGCCGGAATCGCCACGCTCGTCCACCGCGGCGACAGCGACCCTGATTTCGGGTGCCCGTTTTACCGCCTGCTCCGCCTCCCGGTCGAAGCCTTCCCGCCCGATCAACTCCCCCCCGGCCTGGCCGCCATCCCGGCCGTCAAACCAGGCAGCAAATGACCCGGCGCCCGCCTACGAATACCGCACGTCCCGGCCCGGCTCCATCTCGAAATCTTCCGCAAACCGGGCCACCGTGTTCGGCGTGATCACCTCCTGCACATACTTGATGTGCACCGGGTGGTTCCGATAGACGTTGAGCTTCGCCATCGATTCGCAGTCAAAGGCCACGAAAAACTGCCAGTCGGAATTCGGGTTCACGTTTTTCCCGGTCTTGAGGTTCATCACCTCGGGAATCCTCAACAGGTTGATCCGGGTCTGGACCAAAATCTGTTCGAGTTGCTCGGTCGTCACCGTGCCCTTGAGCTTGAAAAATACGCAGTGATGCAGCATGGCTTGTCTTTCTCCTTCCGCCTTTGGGGGAGCGGCCCCTCTTTCTAGCCCGCCCAGGCCAATCCGTCAACGCAGCCCAAAAGCGCGCCCAATCAAAAAATCCCATACGGCGTCCGGCAACACCCACCGCATCAATAGGAACAGCCGTCCCCGCAACGTCACCACGTACCGCGCTGCCGGCCGCTCCCTCATCGCCGCCCGGACAATCACCCGCGCCACGTCCGAGGCCGGCGCTCCGGGCATCCCGCGATCCTCAAGCCTCCGCCGCGCGCGCTCCGCAAACCGCGCGTAGGGCGTCCCCGCCGCCGCCCCGGCCAGCGACACCGCCCCCCGGTGGGCCGTCTCCCCGAACGCCGTCGCAATCGGCCCCGGTTCCACAAGCACCACGCGCACCCCGAACGGGCGCACCTCCACCCGCAACGCGTCGCAGATCGATTCCACCGCGTGCTTCGTCGCGCAATAGGCCCCCCCAAACGGGTAGGTGAACTTGCCGACCACCGAGCCGACCTGGACAATCGTGCCGCCGCCACGCCGCCGCAGGACCGGCAGCGCAAGACGGCTCAACCGCATCAACCCGAACACGTTCACCTCGAACTGCTCGCGGAACCGCTCCTCCGGCACCATCTCCAACGGCCCCATCTGCCCGTACCCCGCGTTGTTCACCAGCACCTCAAGGTCCGGCGCCTCCGCCACGATCCGCTCGCACGCGGCGGGGTCGGTGACGTCCAGCGCCGCCGTCCGGATGCCGTGGTACCCCTCCAGGTCTTTGATCGCCTCCAGGCGCCGCGCCGTCGCCAGCACCGGCCAGCCTTGCTCGGCAAACAAGCGCGCGGCCGCCCGCCCAATGCCCGTCGAACACCCTGTGACCAGCACCCACCCGCGCTTCATGCCGCCCTCCGCCCCGGCCTACTTCCCGCGCAACACCCGCAAAACCTTCTGCGTCGCCTTCACCCGCTTGGATTTCATGCGGGTCTTGTGCTTCCGCAACTGCGCCCCAACCTTCCCGCACACCAAATCAATGCCCTCGTAAAGGTCGTGGCTGTGCACCTCCGCATGCACGTCGTTCCCCGGCAGCCCGATGTGCACCTTCACCTGGAACTGTTTCGCCCCATGCGTCTCGTCATGGTACAGCACCACGTGCGCCCCGAACGCGTGCTCGTCCAGCCGGTCCATGTCCCCTAGTTTCTCCTCGACGTAATCCCGGATGGCGTCCGTCAGTTTGATGTGTCTCACCGAGTAGTGGATGTTCATATGCGTCTCCTTTTCAAGCCATCTCCGTCCCGCCCTCGCCCACCCACGTCCCCACCTCCCCGCCCATCACCGCGCGCCGGATGTTCCCCGGCTTGAAGGCGTCAAACACCACGATCGGCACCCGGTTGTCCATGCACAACGAAAACGCCGTCGAGTCCATCACCCGCAGCCGCTGCCCCAGCGCGTCCACATACGCGATCCGCCGGAACCGCCGCGCGTCCGGGTGTTTCTTCGGGTCCTTGTCGTAGATGCCGTCCACCTTCGTCGCCTTCAACACCACCGACGCCCCGATCTCCGTCGCCCGCAACGCCGCCGTGGTGTCCGTCGTGAAATACGGGTTCCCCGTCCCCGCCACGAAAATCACCACCCGCCCCTTCTCCAAATGCCGGATCGCCCGCCGCCGGATGAACGGCTCGGCCACATTCCGCATCTCGATCGAAGTCATCACCCGCGTGAACACCCCCGCCTTCTCCAGCGCGTCCTGCAACGCCAGCCCGTTCATCACCGTCGCCAGCATGCCCATGTAATCCGCCGTCACCCGGTCCATCCCCCCGTGCTCCGCCACCGCTCCGCGCCAGATGTTGCCGCCCCCCACCACCACCCCTATCTGCACCCCCAGCGCCCGCACCCGTTTGATCTCCCCGGCCAACCCCTTCACCACCGACGGACATATCGAATCCCCAGGCCCGCACAACGCTTCCCCGCTCAGTTTGAGGAGAACCCTTGGATATTTCAGTTTTCGCGGCTTGCGCGGAGAGGCCATGTATTCGAAGCAACCTGCCCCATCCCCACCGTTATGGCAACCCAAAACCGATTCGCTGTCCCTTCACCCCGGAAGGAGGACAGAAAAATTCGGGACAAAAAAATGCAGGCCCACAGCGCCGCCTCCCCTCCCCATCTTCCTGTCCCCATCTTCCTGTCCCCATCTTTCCCGCCTACGCCTTCCGGCCGGTCCTTGACCATGCCACCTCCCCTTTCGTCAGTCTCGACGAAGGCGCCACGTCTGAAAGCCCATTCCCGCAGCCTTGCTTTCCCGCCCCGCCTGTGCCCCAATACCGCCCCCACATGAAACCCCTCACCGATTCCCCCGCCTGGAAAGCCCTCGAATCCCACGCCGCCCAGGTCCGCCCCCTCCCCATGCGCGATCTCTTCGCCCAGGACCCCAACCGCTTCGACCGCTTCCATCTCCGCGCCTGCGATCTCCTCCTCGATTACTCCAAGAACCGCGCCACCGACGAAACCTTCCGCCTCCTCTTCGCCCTCGCCCGCGACCGCGCCATCGAAACCGAACGCGACCGCATGTTCCGCGGCGAACGCGTCAACACCACCGAGAACCGCGCCGTCCTCCACGTCGCCCTCCGCAACCGCGCCAACCGCCCCATCCTTGTGGATGGCCACGACGTCATGCCCGACGTCAATGCCGTCCTCGCCAAAATGAAAGAGTTCTCCAACGCCGTCCGCTCCGGCGCCTGGAAAGGCCACACGGGCCGCGCCATCACCGACGTCGTCAATATCGGCATCGGCGGCTCCGACCTCGGCCCCGTCATGGCCACCGAGGCCCTCAAACCCTATGGCCGCTCCGGCCCCCGCGTCCACTTCGTCTCCAACGTGGACGCCACCCACATCGCCGAAACGCTCCGCGCCCTCGACCGCGAAACCGCCCTCTTCATCATCGCCTCCAAAACGTTCACCACCCAGGAAACCATCGCCAACGCCCGCACCGCCCGCGCCTGGTTCCTGGAAAAGGCGCCCGAAAAGGAGGTCGCCCGCCACTTCGTCGCGCTCTCCACCAACACCAAGGAGGTCGCCGCCTTCGGCATCGACCCCAGGAACATGTTCGAGTTCTGGGACTGGGTCGGCGGACGCTATTCGCTCTGGTCCGCCATCGGCCTTTCCATCGCGCTCGCCATCGGCTTCGACAATTTCGAGGAACTCCTCGCCGGCGCCCACGCCATGGACGAACATTTCCGCACCGCTCCGCTGGAAAAGAACATGCCCGTCCTGCTCGCCCTGCTCGGCGTCTGGTACAATAATTTCTTCGACGCCCAAACCCACGCCATCCTGCCCTACGACCAGTATCTTCACCGGTTCGCCGCCTACTTCCAACAGGGCGACATGGAAAGCAACGGCAAGTCCACCACCCGCCAGGGCGCCCGCGTGGACTACTCCACCGGTCCCGTTGTCTGGGGCGAGCCCGGCACCAACGGCCAGCACGCCTTCTACCAGCTCATCCACCAGGGCACCACACTCGTCCCCGCCGATTTTCTCGCCCCCGCCCGCTCCCACAATCCCCTGGGCAGCCACCACAAACTGCTCCTCTCCAATTTCTTCGCCCAAACCGAAGCCCTCATGAAAGGCAAGACCGCCAACGAAGTCCGCGCCGAACTCAACGCCCAGGGCCTTTCCGGCGCCGCCCTCGACGCCCTCCTCCCCCACAAAGTCTTCGAAGGCAACCGCCCCACCAACTCGATCCTTTTCCCCATGCTCACCCCGCGCGTCCTCGGCTCGCTCCTCGCCCTCTACGAACACAAAATCTTCGTCCAAGGCGCCATCTGGGACATCAACTCCTTCGACCAATGGGGCGTGGAACTCGGCAAGCAGCTTGCCAAAGCGATCCTCCCCGAACTCGACAGCCCCGGCCCCGTCACCACCCACGACAGCTCCACCAACAGCCTCATCAACGCCTGGAAGGCCATGGCCGCGGCGTAGAGGCGGTGCACGCCCGCCTTCCGCCACCGCCTTGCCGACCGAGGCCTATGACTCTCAGCGCCGCGCTTGTCCATCACGCCCGCCCGCCATCCGTGTTTCGCCATATAGCGCGCAACGTTTCGACCCAATCCTGAGAATCTCCCCTGTGGATGCCGCACCCGTATTGCGCCGCACTCCCGAAGATCGTGGGGAGCCGGCCCCCTCCTTCTCCTAGTCTATCCGCTTATCGTCTCCCTTTGCCTTCCCGGACATCGCATGCCGAAAGGACACGGAGGATGCCCCTTCTCCCTTCCCAAAACTCCGCGGGGGCGCCACGATCCGCGGGATGGATGGAAAGTCGTGGTTGCGGTTCGTGCCGGCCATCGCGATTCTGGCGGCTGCAGTCGGCATTCTTACGTTTCTCGCCATGCCAGGAATGATTGTGTGCCATGGCATGCCCCCGGTACGATCCCTCGCGGTAAACCGGCTAAAACAGATCGGCGTGCTGGTCAAAATTTATGCGGTGGACCACCATGGCAACTATCCCGGGTTTGACATCCATCCAGCGACCGCCAACGCCGCCTTCCGCCAACTCTTTGATTCGGGAATCCTCAAGGACGAGACTGTCTTCATGGCGCCGTTTCCCGCCGTGCCGTGGTGGAAACGGCTCTTTGCTCGGAGCCGCTCCCCCTTTCGCAAGCCCGACAACCGCATCGACGGAACCAACTGCCTTGCATCGGGAGAAGTGGCAATCCAGTACTTTTGGCCGCTCAATGAGGATGCCGAACCCAATTGGCCGTTGCTTTGCACGTTCACGCGCAAGCCGCCCGATTACGATCCCGGCGCCGGATGGTTCATCGCCGCGGACGCCCTTGACAGCAACTTCTTCGGCGGCTCCGGTGTCGCCGTAGGAAATACGGACGGTTCCATCAGCTTCCGCTCGATACGGGGATTGGATCGAATTCTGCTCGGCGGAACCAACTTCAACTCCCGCGGCCAACCGATTCGGGTGCTCAGGCCGGAATTGTGAAGCCGCGCGATGTCCGCTCTCCCCGGCCGGTTTTGGATTGATTTTCCAGGGGCGCTTTCGATAGTGGCCGACGGCAACGATGGAGCGGTCCCCCAACATCCTTTTCATCCTCCTCGACGACCTCGGCTGGGCCGACCTTGGCTGCTACGGTTCGGCCTTCCACGAAACGCCCCGCCTCGACGCGCTCGCCGCCGAAGGAATGCGCTTCACCGACGCCTACGCCGCCTGCCCAGTCTGCTCCCCCACCCGCGCGTCGATCCTTACCGGACGCTACCCCGCCCGCGTCGGCGTCACGCAATTCATCGGCGGCCATACAGTCGGCAAACTCCGCGACGTCCCCTACTTCTATTGCCTGCCCATGAGCGAGACCACGCTCGCCACGGTCCTCCGCGAGGAGGCGGGGTACCAGACCTGGCACGTCGGCAAGTGGCACCTCGGCGGACGCCCCACCTGGCCGGAGGCCCACGGTTTCGACCGCAATCTTGGCGGGTGCGAATGGGGCCAGCCCAACCTCGGCTACTTCGCCCCCTGGGGCATCCCCAATCTCCCCGAAGGCCGCGACGGCGACTACCTGACCGACCGCCTTACGACCGAGGCCATTCACCTGATCGAAAGCGCCGGCGATCGCCCCTTTTTCCTCAACCTCTGGCATTACGCCGTGCACACCCCCATCCAGGCGCCCGCCGATCTCACCGCCAAGTACGAGGCGAAAGCCCGCGCCCTCGGCCTCGACCACGCCGCCGCACTGGAGCAGGGGGATTTCTTCCCCTGCCAGCACAAGCGCAACCAGCGCATTGTGCGCCGCAAGTTCCAATCCGACCCGGCCTACGCCGCCATGGTGGAGAATCTCGACACCAACATTGGCCGCCTGCTCGGCGCCCTGGACCGCGCCGGCCATGCGGACAACACCGTCGTCATCTTCACCTCCGACAACGGTGGATTGTCCACCGCGGAAGGCTCTCCCACCTGCAACGCTCCGCTGGCCGAAGGCAAAGGTTGGATGGCCGATGGCGGCATCCGCGAGCCGCTCCTCGTCCGCTGGCCCGGCCGGATCAAGCCCGGCACAATCTGCGCCGAACCCGTCACCAGCCCCGACTTTTTTCCCACGCTTCTCGAAGCCGCCGGCCTGGCGCCCCGGCCCAGATTGCATGTGGACGGCACGAGTTTCCTGTCCGCCCTGCGCGGCCGGCCGTTCCCGCGCGGCCCGATCTTCTGGCACTACCCGCACTATAGCAACCAGGGGGACACCCCGGCCGGCGCCATCCGCGACGGCGACTGGAAATTGGCCGAGCACTTTGAAGACGGGCGCCTCGAACTCTACAACCTGCGCGATGACATCTCCGAAACCCGCGACCTCGCCGCCGCCGAACCAGACCGCGTCCGGCGCATGCACGCGGCGTTGGCGGCATGGCGCGAGGAGGTGGGGGCGTTGATGCCCCCGCCGAATCCGAACTGGCGCGCCTGAGGCGGCCTCGGCGCCACACGCCCGGAATGAGCGGCGCGGAGAATCCCGCCGCAAAAATTCCGCTTGCGTTCCGGACGATCCGCCCCCAAGATGCCTCCACCTACCGCGGGCGTAACTCAGTTGGTAGAGTGCAACCTTGCCAAGGTTGATGTCGAGGGTTCGAATCCCTTCGCCCGCTCCCCCCTCTCGCGCCACAGGCGACACAAGCGCCACGGCCATTGAAGGCCGACGTGGCGTGGGATTCCCCCATGCCGCAACTCGTTGGCGGCGGGGAACCCTTCGTCCCGCTGTCCGGCGAGAGCCTCCCCAGCCCGCCATGGCGAAAGAAAATAGCCCAGCGTTTCAACGCTGGGACGCCGGGCTATTTTCGAGCGTCCCTGCCGGGAGTTGCTTTATTCTGGGAGAGGTTTCCCGGCGACAGATTCCACCCGCGCCAGGCTCGCGGCATCGTCCACGTCCACGAACGCGCGCGTCCGCCACACGCTGAGCCCAGCCCCCGCCGCCGCGGCCAACGTCAGACCCAGCACCTCCGGCGTGCTCCACGGGATTCCCTCAAAGAGCGCCGGGCAATCCTGTTTTAGCGCCAGCAGCACGTACCCGCCGTCCGCCGCGGGGCCAATGGCCATGTCCACCGTCTGGATGCGCACCGCCACCTCGCGAAGGACCGACCGGCCCAACCCGGGGCAGTCGCCGCCAAGAAGGACCACCGCGCCCGCCCCCGCGGCCAGCCCGGAGCGCACGGCGTGGCGCATGCGCCCGCCCAAGTCCCCGCCGCCTTGCGGATGATACGCGGTTCCCAGCGGGGCCACAGGCCCCAGCCATTGCCGAATTTCTTCCCCCGCTTCGTCCGGCGAGTAATGCACCGCGCACGCCCATTCCGCGGGAATCTCGCCCAATTGCCGCTCGGCCAACGCGCGGTACACGGCGGCGGCGCGCAACGCCCCAATCTCCGCGGCCAGCCGGGTTTTGACAAACCCCGGGCGCGGCGCTTTGAGCATCAGCGCGGCCGCGATCTTCATCGTGCCTCGACTTCCGCCGAAGCCGGGCTGCGCCACGCGGACCAAAGAAAGCCGGCGGCATAAGGCGCCCACAGCAGCGCCCACTCCCAGGGCCGGAGCAGCCATTCCCCGCCCGGCGACTCCACATGATGGTACAGCATGAAATAGGCGAACCCCGACACGGCGGCGGCGATGGCCCCCCGATTGCGCGTCCCCGCGGCGAACGGCATGATCCACGTAAAATACCACGCGTGCAGCATTGGCGTCAGCAACAAGGCGGCAAAGAACGATCCCTCCGCCGTCCGGGCAAACGTCTTTCCCCGAAGGATGACCCACGCCCACGCCACAGCGAGGGGGACCAGAAACCAGTGGTTATGATACCGGCTTTCCCCCCAGAACCAACCGGCAATCCCCGGCAAAAACTCCGCGCTGCGCGCATACTGGGAAAACTTGGGGGAATGCATCTGGCCCGTCCACTCCCCCGTCCAAAGCCCGAGCGCCCCAAACGCCGCCGCCAGCGGCGCCGCGCCCGCGACCAGCCCCCAGCACGGGGTCCGCCAATTGCGGTCCCGCAAGGCCGCAAGAAACATCCGCCACACGGCCCACGCGAGGAGCGGCAGTGCCATCCATTTCAACGCCGCCGCGGCCCCCAGCCAAAGCGCCGCGGCCACGCCTCTGCCGTTTCGCCACGCCATCCATCCCAGCACCATCGCCAGCACGAACAGGGCGTCGTAATGCCCGCCGCCCGCAAACGAGTAAATGACCAGCGGATTCCAAGCGTACACCAGCGCCTTTTCCATTCCGAACCGGCGCCAAAGCAGCCAGGCGATTCCCACGTCGGCCGCGAGAAACGCCGCCTTGAAAAAGAGGACCGACGGCTGAATCCAGGACAACGCCGCGAAGGTCCATTGGGCCAGCGGCGGATAGATCGCGGGAAAGGAAGGGTGCTGCACACGCGGCCAAAGTCCGTCCCGAAGACCGGCCAGCTCCTCCGCGTCGGGCGCGTGAAGGAAGGGATTCCAGCCCGCCAGCAAAACGCGCCCCTCCCAGATGTACCGGTGAATGTCATCGCCAGGCTCTTGCAAAAGCAGGAGCAGCCTGGGGGCCAGCGCGGCGGCCACCGCAAGCCAGACGCTTCGCGCCGGATGCCTGAGCGCCATCAAAAAGCCCGCCGCCATCACCGCCGCGCCCAGCAGGAACACCGGCACGCGCCCAAACTCGTGCAGCCTGCCATTTGGCAGCATGATCCACGCGCCCGCCAGGAGCAGCGCCGCGCCGAGATACGCGGGACCATCCGCGGGCGCCGCAAATTTCGGAATCCCACGCGCGGCCATCGCCATGGGAGCCAATCATCCGGAATTTATTCCACAAGCAAGGATTTTCCGCGCCCGCCCCTTTTCGCCCGCCATGGGGACGGAACACCGCCTTGCGTCCCGCGCAAAGCCCCGTAGTATGGAGGCGTGATCCCGTTGGAACTCGCCAGCACCCAGTCCCAGCACGAGTTCAATCTCGCGCGTTGGGACGAGGTCGTGGCCGATCCGCGGTTTGGGGACCTCCACCCGGCCTGTGTCGAAACCGACCGCTACGGACACTTGTTGCTTATGGCCCCGCCCACCATCGACCACGACGAAGCCTCCGCGGAAATATCGCAGATTCTCCGTGCCCAGCTCGGGCCGAAAGCCTTCGCCACAATCCCGATCTCGACCTCCGACGGCGCCAAAGTGGCTGACGCGGCCTGGATGTCGCCCGCGCGCCGGGCCATCGTCAAGAGCCGCCGCCACAAACTGGCCGCTGTCGCCCCCGAAATCGTGGTCGAGGTCATGTCACCCGGAAATACCTGGGGCGAGCTGCGCTTCAAAGGGAATCTCTATTTTGAAGCCTGTGCGGAGGAGTTTTGGAGTTGCGACACCAGCGGCAAACTCCATTTTTTCGCCAACGGCGGCACCGAGAACGAAACCGGGCGCTCGGCGCGATGCCCTGGGTTTCCCGGCAGAATCGACGTCTAACCCTGCCCTCCGCGGGCGGGCGGGACATCGGTCCCAGGAATATCCCGCGCGCCGTGCGCCTCCCACGCCCACAATGAACGCCTCCGCCACCCGCCTCGCCGCCGCCAGCATCCTTCTTTTGGCCAGCGGCTCCGCACCCGCCCCGGGCGGCGAACTTTCCACAGCCACCGAAGCGGCGCCACTCGCGTATGCGCGCCTCCTGGAAACCTACGCGCGGCCCGAAGGCGTCCGCTACGCGGCGTGGCACGCCAATTCCGCGGACCGCGCGGCCATGGAAGAAGCCGCTGGATTTTATGCGAACACCCTTCCGCCCGTGGACCGTGCCGCCTCACTGGCCTGGCATCTTAATGCCTACAACGCCTGGATTCTGAACAGCATCCTCAAGAAATACCCCGCCGAAGGCCCCCTCGACCGTGAGCCCCACTTCTTCCAGACCAACCGCATCATGATCTCCGGGGCACAGACCAGCTTTGACCGTTTCGAAACGGACATGATCCGTTCCGCCTTTCAGGAACCACGCATTCATTTCGCGCTCAACTGCGCCAGCGAAAGCTGCCCCCCGCTCCACACCAGACCCTTCGCCGCCGCCACCCTGGCCGCGGACCTCGACCGGCTCGTCCGCGCGTTCGTCAACACGAACCCCAACGGAGTCGTCCTCAAAGGTGGCGAGGTGAAACTGTCGCGGATATTCGACTGGTACGCCGCCGATTTCGGGGGCAAGGAGAATCTGCTCCCTTTCATCAACCGCTACCGGGAAACGCCCATCCCGGACGGCGCCTCGGTGCGGTTTCTTGAGTACAGCTGGCGGCTGAACGAATCGCGGTGAGCCGCTTCGCGGCGTGGGCATGCATCGGCCAATCTTCTTGGAATACGCACGGCCTCCCGCACTCTCAAACGTATGGCCTCTTCGAGTGCACGGGAACATGGGCGGACTTTCCTTGGCGAGTTTCTCGGAACGTTCGTCCTGGTGCTCTTCGGCTGCGGCGCGGTCGCGACGGCCGTGCTATTCGGCGCCCATCAAGGCCTCATGCAGGTCGCCCTCGCCTGGGGCATTTCGGTCGCGCTGGCCATCTACCTCACACGCCATCTTTCCTGCGCCCACCTCAACCCCGCCGTCAGCCTGGCCATGACCCTCGCGGGCCGCATGGCCCCCCCCCCCCCCCCCCCCTACGCCGCCGCCCAGTTCGCCGGAGCCATCACCGGCGGCGCCACCATTCTCCTTCTCTTCGGCCCCTCAATCTCCGCGTTCGAATCGGCCCACGGCATCATCCGGGGGTCCGAAGCCTCCGTCAGGACCGCCATGCTCTTCGGCGAGTTTTACCCGAATCCCGGCATGACCGCCGCCGTGTCCATGCCCCTGGCCATCGGCGCCGAAGCCCTCGGTACGTTCCTCCTCGTGCTGTTGATCTTCGCCCTCACGGAAGGCTGCAACGTCGGCCGCCCCGGCGACGCCCTCGCCCCGGCGTTCATCGGTCTTTCCGTCACTTCGCTCATTGCCCTCCTGGCGCCGCTCACCCAGGCCGGATTCAACCCGGCCCGCGATGCCGGCCCGCGCCTGATCGCCTGGTTGGCCGGATGGGGCGCCGCCGCGCTTCCCGACAACGCCGGCGGATTCTTCTGGGTTTACATCCTCGCACCCCTCACCGGCGCCAGCGCCGCCGCCCTGTTCTTCACCCGCATAATGGAACCGCTGCTCAACGGGAAGCCGCCCTCCCCCGGCCAAGGCGGCGACGGCTGCTGTTGACCCGCCCAGACCACGGTGGCCCTCGCCGCCGCCAGAAAATCGCGGGCTCAGGATGCCGAGGGTCGGCCCGGCCACCCCGGCCCGCGCTGCCCGTCGAATGCCGCGCGAAGTCGGCGGTCCGACGAACTTTCCGCGCGCCGGATGGGCCGGGGCACAACTTTCCACGATTGCGCGCGGCGCAGCTTCCTTGACGCCCGCCACTCCTCCCATGTCCAGCGGACCTTAAGCGGTTCCAAGCTCACGCCGCACCTCCTCCGCCATGCGCTCCAGTTCCGCGCCAATTCCGTATTCGCGTAGTCCGGCCAGCCTTCGAATCTCCACCCAATCCACCGGCAGCGCGCCACCGACGCACACCGCCATCATCTTGCGCGCGCAGTCTTCGGCTTCGGGATTCCGGGCGGGGTAGTTCGCCACCAGCACCCGCTCTACGAGGGCCATTTCCGGCTGGATCAGTTTGACCGCACCGAGCGGTGTCTCCAGTTCTCGAAACGGAGTCCGGGCATCCGACTCAACCGAGCCAAGCAAATCCACATACAGTCCCAAGACCTTCCAACTCCGCGGACCGCCCGTTGCGCCAATCCGCCCCATCAACTCTTGCGCCGTGCGCGGCTCCGCCCGGCCAGGCCCCATCCGGCACAGATCGATGTCTCCCGACATGTAGGCGCCCTCGGTGTAGAACTCAATCGCGGACCCGCCAACAACAACCATATCAGCGCCCGCCTCTCGAAACAGGCCGCTCACAAGCGCGGCAAGCAGAAGCGCCTTCTCCAGCGGCTCCGCCGCGTCTTCCACAAGCCGCAGCCTCTCTCTGAGGTCGTTCATGCCGGACTCACCCTACATCGAAATGCCCCGCTGGAAAAGCGCCTCCCGCGCATCCGACCGCCTTGCTTCCCCGGCGCCGGGGATCGCCTCCGCCCGCGGCGGGCTTCCGCCTACAAGCCATCGGGTTCCGCATCCACCTGGCAACGCGCGAAAATACCGGCTTTGAAGCGGAATATTCCGTGGCATGTTTCCTCCCATCCGCAATCCGCCCATGAAAACCGAACACGCCGTAAAAGAACGCTACACCGCCGCCTCCAAAGCCCAGGAACCCGCCCTGTGCTGTCCCGTGGCCTACGACCCCCAGTATCTTAAGGCCATCCCCGACGAAGTCATCGAACGCGACTACGGCTGCGGCGATCCCTCCCAACACCTGCGCCCCGGCGAAACCGTCCTGGACCTCGGCTCGGGCACCGGCAAAATCTGTTTCATCGCCTCCCAAGTCGTTGGCCCGGCCGGCAAGGTCATCGGCGTGGACATGACCGACGACATGCTCGAAGTCGCCCGCCGCAACGCGCCCGTGGTCGCCCGGAACATCGGGTACGCCAATGTGGAATTCCGCAAGGGCCGCATCCAGGACCTCGCCCTTGACCTGGAGGCCTTGGACGCCGAGCTGAAGCGGCGCCCCATCACCGACGCCGCCAGCTTCCTCGCCGCCGACGAGCTCGCCGGGGAACTCCGCGTCACCCGGCCCCTTGTGGCGTCGGATTCCGTGGATGCGGTCGTCTCCAATTGCGTGTTGAACCTCGTCGAGCCCGGCGCCAAACCGCGGATGTTCCAGGAAATCTTCCGCGTCCTCAAACTCGGCGGGCGCGCCGTGATTTCCGACATCGTTTCGGACGAGCCCGTGCCCGAGCACCTGCAAAACGATCCCGAACTCTGGAGCGGCTGCATTTCCGGCGCCCTGCCCGAGGAAGAGTTCCTGCGCGCGTTCGAGAACGCCGGTTTTTACGGCGTCGAAGTCCTCAAGTTTGACGCGGAACCCTGGCGGACCGTGGAGGGCATCGAATTCCGTTCGATGACCGTCCAGGCGTTCAAGGGCAAGCAGGGCCCCTGCGTCGAACGGAACCAGGCCGTCCTCTACCGCGGGCCGTTCAAGGAGGTGCTCGATGACGACGGGCACCGCATGGAACGCGGTGTCCGCTACGCCGTCTGCGACAAGACCTACAACCTTTTCAAGAAAACGCCCTACGCCGGGTTCTTTGAATTCATCGATCCGCTGCGTGAAGTGCCCGCCGCGGAGGCCAAACCCTTCGCGTGCGCCCGCACCACCCGCCGGCACCCCAAGGAGACCAAAGGGCAGGACTACCACGCGACCACGGACGCCAACAGCAACTGCTGCAATGGCGGAAGTTGTTGCTGAACCGGGCGCGTCCGCCCCGCGGCCACACCGATGCGCCTCTCCGACTTCGCCGAACGCGCCCTGGTCATCATCCCCGCCCACAATGAGGCGGACTGCGTCGGCGGCGTGGTCCGGCGCCTGCGGGCCGCGGGGTTCTCCAGGATTCGCGTCGTGGACAACGCCAGCACCGATGGCACGGCGACGGCTGCCCGGGAGGCCGGGGCCGAGGCCATTTGCCATCCCCAACGCGGCTACGGCCTGGCCTGTTGGACCGGCGGCCTCGACGTGCCGCCCGGCGTTGACTGGCTCCTCTATTGCAACGCGGACGCCAGCGACGATTTCGAGGCCTACCCCGACTTCGCGCGCCTCGCCCCGGACCACGACCTCATTCTCGGCGCGCGCACCCATCCCGCGGACAGGCGCCACATGACACTCCCCCAGCGTTTCGGCAACTGGCTGGCGCCGTTCTTGATCCGCCTCTTTTGGGGGCGCCGCTTCGCCGACCTCGGCCCCCAACGCGCCATCCGTCTTTGCGCTTATCAACGCCTCGGCATGCGTGACCGGGGCTTCGGCTGGACCGCGGAGATGCAGGTCCGCGCCGTCGAGGAACGCCTGCGCATCGCCGAAATTCCCGTCCGCACCCATCCGCGCCCCGCCGGCCAGTCCAAGATCTCCGGCAACCTGCGCGGCAGTTTCCAGGCGGGCATGGTCATCCTCACCACGCTCTTCCGGCTGCGGTTTGCGCCGCCGCGGATGCGTCCGGGCCCGGCCGCGAAAGCCCCGTCCGCGCTCCGGCGGGAGCGGGCCTTCAACCCATGAGCGCGCCCCTATCGCCATCCCCAACCGCCCGCGCCGCGGAAACCTTCCCCGGCGTGCTCCAACGCCACAACCTCGAGGTGCGCCGCGCAAAGACGGAAATCCTCCAAATCAACACGGGCAAGCTCTGCAACCTCACCTGCGTCCACTGCCATGTGAATGCCGGACCGAAACGCCGGGAAATCATCACCCGCGAAACCATCGACCGCATCCTCGGCTGGCTGGAGGGGACAGGCATCGGCACGGTGGATTTGACCGGCGGCGCGCCCGAAATGATCCCGGACTTCCGGTACCTGGTCGCGAGGCTTCGTGAGATTTCCCGCGTCCACACCGTCATGGACCGCTGCAACCTCACCATCCTCAACGAGCCGGGCTACGAATGGCTCGCCCCCTGTCTCCAAGCCCATCGCATCGCCGTCGTCGCGTCGATGCCCTGCTACAGCCCGGAAAACGTCAACGCCCAGCGTGGGGACGGCGTCTTTGATTCCAGCATCCGCGCCCTGCAAACGCTCAACAAGCTGGGCTACGGCCGCGGCGGCGGGCTGCAACTGGACCTTGTTTACAATCCCAACGGCGCCTTCCTGCCCGGGAACCAGGCGGAACTGGAAGCGGATTACAAGCGGGAGTTGGGCGCCCATTTTGGCATCGTGTTCGACCGGCTCTACTGCATCACCAACATGCCCATCGCCCGGTTCAAAAGCTGGCTGAAACACAACGGCAAACTCGCGGAGTACATGGATTTGCTCCGCGCCGCTTTCAATCCCGCCGCGGTCGCCGGGCTCATGTGCCGCAACACGCTCAGCGCCGGCTGGCGGGGGGAGGTGTACGATTGCGATTTCAACCAGCAGCTTGGCATGCAATGGAGGAATGGACGGCCGCTGTTCCTCTGGGACATCGATCCCGCCGCGCTCGAAGGCCGCCCCATCGCCATGGACGACCACTGCTTCGGCTGCGCCGCCGGCGGCGGTTCGTCCTGCCAGGGTTCCGTCGCCTGAACAGCGCACGCGCCCCCCGAATCCCCGTCGGCGCCTTGCCGGGGCCAAACCGGCATCTTTTTACTAGCAGCCTGTCGGACTTACCGCGCGGGCGGCGCTGGAGGGAGTTGGGGTGGCT
>CAYSZK010000059.1:0-23429 GCA_964435495.1 uncultured Verrucomicrobiales bacterium | reverse complement strand
AGGGGTTTTTGAAAAAAAATTCTGAAATTTTTCCGGCACCCGCCCGCGCCTAAAATCAGCCGGGCCCGCCGCTGCTCCCGCCCTCCGGCCCGCCAAACTTGATGTGGGTCGCGCCCCAGATGGCGAGTCCCAGAACGCCCAGGCCCACCGCGAGGATGATGCCGCCCAGCAGAGGGCCCAGCCCCCCGGAAGAACCAGGGCGCGCGGTTTCGTCCACGAACGCATCCCCCGCTTTTACCTGCGGTGTAGGAGGCGCGACCGCGGAGGGCGGGGCGGAACGCTCCGCGGGCGCGGCCGACGGGCGGGGAGCCGACGGCACCGGCGCAATGGGCTTGGCCGATGCAACCTGCGCGGGCGGTTCAGCATCGGCCGCAAACAACGCCGCGACCGCGGAGGAATCCCCGGCGGCGAACCGTCTCAGAGAAACCCATACGAGCGGATCCGCGAATCTGGCGACGTCAATGTCCGGCATCTCGAACTGGCCATATACGCCGGCACCGCGAAGCCCGGCAAGGACCGGCTGCGGGCCGTTGAAGTCCAAGCGATCTTGAAAGAGGTCCGGCGACGAGAAATCGGCGCGCGCCCAGCGAACGGAGCCAATGGCGTCGGAAGTTTGCGCGGAAGATTTTGGCGTGTGTTCGAAAGTCTCGGAAGAAACGAAAAACGCGCCCTCGCGGTCCACGACCATCCAGGCGAACCTCCATCCGCCGAGATGGTTGATGGCGAAAACGGGGTCCGCCCGGAACCCAAACCGCGTATCGGCGCGGACGTCGAACGGCTGCTGGCCCGCCTCCATAAACCAAACCAGGGCGCCCCGTGTCCCGTAGTTGGCGTTGTCCGAAGGAACCAAGCCCAGCTTTATCTCCAACCCGCCGTTGATCAACATAATGCGGGCCGAGTCCAGCTTTGCGCCCAAGACGCCCTGGGTAAGAAACACGGACGCGCCCGCGTAAATCGCGGGACCGCGATAGGCGCCACCGCCCTGGTCAACGCGGTGGACTCCCGGAAGGCCGTCCTTGCCCGCAAACCAGCCGCGCTGGCCATTGGCTTCCCCCTCGGTCCAGGGAAGGAATGTGAACCCAAAATCGAATTCAGCCGGGGGGAAAGCAACAGTCGCCGCAGGCTCGGGCCGCGCGGTTGCCGGCGGGAGCAAAGCCAGCAGGGCGAACGCCAACGCCCACCCCGAAAACCGGGCCGCATCGGCAGTTCCAGTCCGCACAACAGTATGCTTACTCCGTGATCGGGGTCGGAGCAAGCCAGATTCCGCCGGGGCCATCTGGAAATCCGCCAGAATTGCCCCCGGCATCGACCCCTCCTCCGCCCGCCCCGCCACGAGGGGGTTGCGCGCCACGCAATTGGAGGGCATCGTCCCTCCTCCACACCATGTGCGCACGGTTCGAAATTAATGGCCGCGCCTTCCGCCCTGGCGCGCGCGTCCGCGCCGCGTCCTCCCAGGGCGCCGTCTCAGCCGTCTGGACCGGCTTCGCCCGCTCCGAAATCTCCGGGTGGTGGCGCAAAAAGGGAGCCCAACCCGTTGACATCCCCGCCACGCGGTTCGCGGAGCGGGCTGACGACAACCGTGAACTGGTCTGGGACACCGTCCCGCCGGACTTGGTCATCCGCGGTTTTCTGGTCGGCGATGCCGCCGCGCCCGAAATGAAAGTGGTTACCCGCCCCGCCGGTCCGGCGGAGGCCCTCCGCTTCCGCCACGACCGCATGCCGCTGCTGGAGAAGCCGTTGCATCCTCCACTCCCCGCGGAATCGCCCGCGCCCGGCGCCGTTGCCCGCCCCGTCCAGAAAGAGCTTCCCCTGTCTTGACGGTTGCGCCCCGGGCGCCCGGTCCGTTATCTGGGCGGCGGAGCGGAGATTTTTGTCGATTCCACGTTTCCCTTTCCCTTTCCCCGCCGCCCGGTCTAGGCTTCCCGGTCATGAAGGTCCTTTTCCTTGGCGACGTGGTCGGCGAGCCCGGCCGCCAAGCCGTCCGCGACCTTCTCCCCCAGGCCCGCGAAAAGTTCGCGCCCGACTTCATCGTCATCAACGGCGAAAACTCCGCCGGCGGCAACGGCATCACTCCCAAGCTGACCATCGAACTGCTCCGGGCCGGCGCCGACGTCATCACCACCGGCGACCACGTCTGGGACCAAAAAGAGATCGTCTCCCACTTCGCCCTCGAACCGCGCTTGCTGCGCCCGTTCAATTATCCGCCGGGCACCCCTGGGGCCGGCCACATCGTCGTCCACGGCAACGGCCTCGCCCTTGGCGTCGTCAACGCCCAGGGCCGAACCTTCATCAAACCCGAACTCGACAACCCGTTCCTGCTCATCGACCCCGTCCTCGCCGCCCTCCGCGCCGAAACCCGCTGCATCCTCGTCGATTTCCACGCGGAAACGACCTCCGAAAAGATCGCTTTTGGGCGCCATCTCGACGGGCGCGTCTCCGCCGTTTTCGGCACGCATACGCACGTCCCGACCGCCGACGAGCAAATTTTCGCCGGCGGCACGGCGTACGTCACCGACGTCGGCATGTGCGGCCCCTACGACTCGGTCATTGGACGCGAAGCCGAGGGCGTGATCAAGCGATATCTCACGCTCACGCCCCAGCGCTGGTACCTCGCCAAACGCGACATCCGCATCAGCGGCGCCTTCGTCGAAATCGACAACGCCACCGGACGCGCCCTCCACCTAGAACGCTTCCAGTTCCGGCTCCCCGACGAATCCGCCGCCGCCTTCCCGGCCAATGGCAACGGCGCCCCGAGTGAACCGCCTTCCGAGGCCTGACCCCGTGACCGGCGAAAGCCCCCGGCGCCCCGTCTCCGTTTCGGACCTGACCCGCGCCATCCGCGAGCTCCTCGAATCCCGCATCGGCGAGGTCTGGGTCGAAGGCGAAATCTCCAATCTCCGCGTCCAATCCTCCGGCCACTGCTATTTCACGCTCAAGGACGAGGAATCCCAGATCAGCGCGGTGCTTTTCCGTGGCGCGGCCGCCCAGGCGCCCTTCAAGCTGGCCGACGGCCTGAGCGTCGTTGCCTTTGGCGAGGTTTCCGTCTATGCCGCGCGCGGCAATTACCAGATCATCGTCCGCCGCGTGATCGCCCAGGGCGCCGGATCGCTCCAGGCGCGCTTCGAAGAACTCAAACGCAAACTGGAGGCCGAAGGCTTGTTCGACCCAGACCGCAAGCGCCCCATTCCCGCCCTGCCCGAGACTGTCGTCCTCGTCACCTCCCCCACCGGCGCCGCGCTGCGCGACATGCTCAACATCCTCGCCCGCCGCGCCCCCCAGCTCCGCCTCTTCGTCCTGCCCGTGCGCGTCCAGGGCACCGAAGCCGCCCCCGAGATCGCCGCCGCCCTCCAGCGGCTCGCCGCGTGGCACGCCTCCGGCGCCTTCCGCCCCGACACCATCGTCCTCGCCCGCGGCGGCGGCAGCCTCGAGGACCTCTGGCCGTTCAACGAGGAGATCGTCGCCCGCGCCCTCGCCGCCTCCCCCGTGCCCGTCCTTTCCGGCGTCGGCCACGAGACCGACTTTACCATCGCCGATTTCACGGCCGACCTCCGCGCCCCCACCCCAAGCGCCGCCGCCGAGTTGCTCATCCCCGCCCGCGACGAATTGCTCGAGCGCATCCGCGGCGCGGCCCGGCGCCTTGCCCGTTCCACGGAAACCTGGCTTGCCCAGGCCCGGCTGGAGTTGCGCCGGCTCACCGCCAGCGCCGCCTTCCGCGAACCCCGCCGCGTCGTCGAAACGTTCCAGCAACGCCTCGACGATCTCCTCGAACGCCTCGACCGCGCCCCGCGCCTGTTCCTCGCCGCCAAGGGGCATGCCCTGGAATTGGCCATCGAACGCCTCCAATCCCGGTCCCCCGCCCGCCGCCTCGAACTCGCCCACGCCCGCCTCCGCGAGCTCGGCGGGCGCCTCGACCTTCTCGACCCCCGCCGCCCCCTCGACCGCGGCTACGCCATCGTCCGCGGACCGGACGGCGGCCTTGTCCGATCCGCGGCGCAGCTTCCCAAAGGCACCCGTTTCACTGCGGACTTCAAGGACGGCGGCGTCCAGGCGGAAGCGCTTTGACTCCGCACCCTGCCCGCCACCTTCCCGTAACCCGCGCCTGGCGCCCGCCGTCATAACGCCCATGAACCGCCACGTTCCCGCCGCGCTTCTGCTCGCCCTCCTCACCCAAGCCGCCGCCGCCCAAATCCAGGAGATGCTCTTCGAACCCGCCGACCCCGCCCGCTCCCGCACGGTTCCCATCAAGGTTTACGCCCCCGCCCACATCTCCGCGCCGCTTCCCGTCGTCCTCTTTTCCCATGGCTTGGGCGGCAGCCGCGCAGGATCAGCCTTCCTCGGCCGCAATTGGGCCGCCAACGGGTACGCCGGGGTCTTCCTCCAACATCCCGGCAGCGATGAATCTGTCTGGAAAGGGCGGCCCGCCGCCGAGGTCCGCGACGCCCTCCGCGGCGCCATCGACCCGCGCCAGATCGTGGACCGCGTCCGCGACGTCAAGTTCGTCCTCGACCGCCTCCAGGCGTGGAACGCCTCGGACGACTCGGGGCTGCGCGGACGGCTGGACCTTGAGCATGTCGCGATGAGCGGCCACAGCTTTGGCGCCATCACCACCCAGGCGCTCATGGGCCAGAAGGCTTCCGACCGCGTCGATCTCAACGCCGCCGATCCCCGGCTCGATGCCTTCATCCTGATGAGCCCCTCCCAGCCCCGCCGCGGAGACGCCGGCGCGGCCTTCGCCGCGGTTGCCAAACCCGTCCTCTGCATGACCGGCACCGAGGACGACAGCCCCCTCCAGGACCATGTCACCCCGGCCTCGCGCCGCATGGTCTTCGCGGCCCTCCCAGCCGGCGACAAGTTCCAGCTCGTCCTCAACGGCGCAACGCACTTCGCCTTCACCGACAGCAACGTCCGAGGCGGCGCCCGCGACCCCCGCCATCACGAAGCCATGCTCAAAATCACGTCCGCCTTCCTCGACGCCTATCTCCGCGCCGACCCCGAAGCCAAAGCCTGGCTCCAATCCGCCCAAGCCCGCTCCGCCCTCGCCCCCGAGGACGTCTGGGAGTGGAAGTGACGCGGCCGCCACGCGAACACGCAAGGCATCGCTTTTCCGCCCCCCGCCACTTCCTCATGGATACCCGATTGGTTCTTGGAACAGCCCGAAGTGGCGGGGCCGCTTCCACAACCGCCCTCAGAGCAGGCGCCGCAGCCGCGCGTCCCCGGAAGCCTTGAGAAACGCCAAATTCCGGTCCACCAACGCCGCCCGCTGTTTCGCGCATCCATGCGTGTTGGCCGCGTCCGGCGGCGTATTTTTCACCATGTCCACCAGCCGCTCCACCCGCGTCCGAACCACGTGCATCCGCGTGTCCGCTGACCCGTAATAGATCAGCACCTCGCCATCGGCCCGCAACACCGCGCCGTTGCAGAACGCCACGTTCGCCACGTCCCCCGGAAATTCCTCCTCGAACGGCGCGAGAAAATACCCGCCGGGCGCCGCGATCACCTTCGCCGGATCCTTCAGGTCGCACAGGAACGCGTAGAGCACGTACCGCATCCCCGCCGCGCACCCCCGCACGCCGTGCGCGATGTGCAGCCAGCCCGCCGCGGTTTTCAACGGCGGCGCCCCCATTCCGTTCTTGACCTCCTTGATCGTGTGATAGGCCCGCGCGTCGATGATCCGTTCCTCGCTGAGAACGGCGCGCTCCACCGAATCGCTCAGACCGAACCCGATCCCGCCTCCTTTGCCCGCCTCGATGAAATTGTCCTGCGGCCGCGTGTAAAACGCGTATTTCCCCTCCACAAACTCCGGATGCAGCACCACGTTCCGCTGCTGCGGCGACGGCGTCACCACATCGGCCAGGCGCTCCCACGACTCCAAATCCTTTGTCCGCACCACGCCGCATTGCGCCACCGCGCTGGATAAATCCCCGGGCGCCGCCGCCGGATCCTTGCGCTCCGCGCAGAACACGCCGTAAATCCAGCCGTCCTCGTGCCGCACCAGCCGCATGTCGTAGTTGTTCGTGGCCGGCTCCGCGGGCTCGCCGATCACCAGCGGCTTGCCCCGGAACCGGAACCCGTCAATCCCGTTCGCGCTCTCCGCCAGGGCGAAAAAGGATTTCCGGTCGTACCCCTCCACCCGCACGCACAACACGATCTTCCCCTCGTGCTCCATCGCCCCGGAGTTCAGCGTGGCGTTGACGCCCAACCGCTCCAACAGGAACGGGTTGGTCTCCGGGTTCAAATCGTACCGCCACACCGGCGGCACGTGCCGGGAGGTCACCACCGGACGCCGGAACCGCTCGAACCATCCGTTCGTCCACCGCGGGTCCACCTCGTTCCGTTCGTTGACCGTCTTCTCGTATTCGTCCGCGAGAATCCGCAACCGCTCCTCGTAACCGCCCAGCATGTTCATGTCGTCGATTCCTTCCTTTCCAGCAGCCGCACCTTCTACGCGGGCGCCGCGGGAAAAGCAAGCGGACGCGCTTCGGAAACGGCATCCGGGGAAGCGGGCGCGGAAAGATGGCCCCCCCGCTCAACGCAATCGGCCGGCCATCAGCTCGAACGCCACGAACACCATGTCGCGGCGCCCGGCGAAGTCGCAGCGGATCAAAGGCCCGCCTCTGCCGGAAACGTACCTGAACAACACCCGGAACGCTCCAAGGCGCAGCCGATGCCAACCCGCCAACCGCCCCTCCAACGCGCGGATGTCCCCGGCTTCGCGCTCCAAGCCCCTCAGCCCGCGCCGCAAGTTCCGCCTCGATTCCGGCGGTTGTCGCGACACAAACGCCACGACTTGCCCGGACAATTCAACGCGAATCTTTCTCATCCAACACCGACAACGGGCGGTACCGGGTCCTGCCCTTTTCCGCGCGGGAGACCGCCTCCATGGCCCGCGGGTCCGCCATGATCTCCAGCGTCTCAAGCATGGCCGCCATGCGCTCGGGCGACACCAGATAACCAACCACCTTGTCGCGGCGCGTGATCGCCACCGCCGTTCCTTCGGCCTCGCGCAGGATCGCCGGAAACCGCGCCTGCGCCTCCGTCACAGAATACGTATGCGCCATTTGTTTCTCTGTAGAGATGGCCGTGGCGCCTGTCAACCCACCGGTCCCGCTCCCCTTCCCGCGCCCCGTGGTTCCGTCCCGGGCGCGGCCCCCGCGCGGACGCCGTCCGGGCCATGGCAAAAAATAGTTGACCGACTCCGGATATGCCCATATATACGGCCATACACCATGAAAACCACCCTCGAACTGGACGAAGACAAGCTCACCAGGCTCATGAGCCTCACCGGGATCGCTACGCGCAAGGAGGCTGTGGACTGGGCCTTGACCGAGGCGCTCCGGATCGCCGCCATCAACCAAGTGTCCGACGCGCCCTGGAGCCCCGCCTTCCTGAAAGACGCCGTCGATCCCGGCTACGACATCCTCGCAATGCGCCACGCGTCCGCCAGATACCCGCTCCCCCGCCGCCGCCGGGCCTCATGAACCTGATCGTTGATTCGTCCGCCTACATCGACCTCCTCCGAAACGGCGTCGATGTCCGCCAGCGGCTCGTTTCCTTCCTGCGCTCCGGCACACTCTACAACTGCGGCGTGATCCGCGCCGAGGTGCTCCGCGGCTTGCGCTTCCCCGCGGCCCGCGACGGCATGGAGGCGTTCTTCGACATCATCCCGGAGATTCCCTCCGACTCTTGGCTGTGGCGCCAGGTGGCCGGCTTGGGCTGGGAACTGGGGCGCAAAGGGCAATGGCCTCCGGTCACGGACCTCGTCATCGCCGCGTCGGCCTTGCGCGTCGGCGCGGCACTCGTGACGCTCAACAGCCATTTCGAAGGCATCCCGCGCCTGAAGACCCTTCCCGAAATCCCGTGACCGGCGAATCGCGCGGCCGCGCGCCTCAAAAATCATCGGACGCAGGGCGCCGGCAGGGCGCTCCTACGGGTCCCGTCCCAAAAACCGCCGCAACCGCGCCCGGCGTTCCTCGCCCATCTTGCGCATCTCCTCGGCCTGTTCCGGTGTCAGCTCCGCCGCGATCTCCGCCTCCGCCCGCCGCATCACCCCGAAGGCCTCCCCCTGCGCCGACTGCCGCGCCTCCCGGAGTTCCGCCGCGTGCCTGCGCACGATCTCCTCGACGCGCGCCCGCCGCTCACGGTCCAGTTTCAGCCGTCCGGCGATGCGGTCCACGATCCATGAAACGTCCCCGGCCTCGGCCTGGGCCACGCGTTTCTGCACCACCCGTTTGGTCACCGCCACCGTCAGCGCGGCGCCGGTCACCGCGCCCGCGGCGAAAATTCCCGCCAGGCAAAGCCCTATCTGCCACCGGTTCCAATGCTTCACGCGTCTCTCCTCAAAACACCGCCAGGTGCGCTTCGTCAACCGCCGATTGGATCATCGCCTCAAAACCCCCCGGCGTCAGAGACCGCCCCTCGAACGCGCAAACCAGCGCAACCGCCACCCCCGCCGCGATCAATCCCCGGCGCGCCAGCCGCACCCACTCCCGCATGCCGTCAGCCCCGTAATCCTCCGCCCGGACCCGCGCCACCACCCGCGCCGCGAAGCCGTACGGCATTTCCGGGGGCGCCAAGGCCGCGCCCCGCGCCGCGCCCGCCAGCCGCGCCCAGTCCTTGTCCGCCCGGTCCCTCTTCATCCCAGCAACTCCTCCCGCATCCCCGCCATCATCCTCCGCAATTTCCGCCGCGCCCGGAACGCGCGCACTTTCACCAGCGTTTGAGACCACCCGGTCTCGTCCGCGATCTCCGCGACGCTCCGCTGCTCCAGGTCCAGCATCCGCACCACCATCTGGTCCTCCGCCGGCAACCGCGCCAGCATCGCGTCCAGCACGTCCCGCGCCGAGCCCGCCTCCGCCGCGTCCGCCACGGGCGCCGCCGATTCGTCCCGCATCGCGTGCTCCAGGGCGCTTTGCTCTTCTTCCGTCAAATCCGCCATCCGCAACTCGGGCCGCCGCCTCTGCGCCCGCAGGTGGTCGATGCACGTCGTCACCGCGATCCGGCTCACCCAATGCTCCATCGGCACCTGCCCGCGGTACTGGTCCAGCCGCGCGAACATTTTCATGAACACCTCCTGGGCCATGTCTTCCACGGACGCCCGCCGCGGCAGCCGGCCCTGCACAACCCGAGCGACAACCGGATAGAGCCTCGTGACAAGGTCCCGTGCCGCCCCGTCATCCCCCGCCCCCGCCCGGCGCGCCAGCTCCGCAGCGTCATCCACTTCCGCCTCCCAATCCATCGCAGCCCGTGATCATGCACATCCCCCTTGACGCCCTCGGCCCCGATGTGGTTACCGCCAATTTTCGCCCTCCCGCCCACGTGGCGCACAGCTACTTGTCCGAAATTTGAATCTTGAACCGCTCCTGAATCTGTTTCGCCGCGGCGTTGTTTGTCCCCGCGAGCCCCGCCAGATCGCGGCTCAATCCCACCAACCGGTTCTGGTACTCCGCGAACGCCGTCCCCTGGCGCTGCAGCTCGGCCTGCGCCTGCTCCAGGTCCCGGCGCTGTGCCAGCAGGTTTTGCAGTTGCACCCAGGACGCCGCCGCCAGCGCAAGGCCAAGAACCAGAAGCGGCCCCATCAGCGCCAGCGTGCTCCAATGTGCGGCGTCCGCCTCCGCCCGGCCATGGTCCGGCTCCGGCGGCTCAGCGCTTGGCGGACCCTGCCCCGGCGGAACCCCCCCGTGCGGAACATTCCCGTAACTCATGGCATCTCCTTGGCCGCGCCATCCACCGTCACCGTCGCCTTGAGCTTGTGCTTGACCAGCAACCCCCGCAGCGCCGCGTCCTTGACCGCGCCCTCCGCCACGGCCAGGGTCACCTGCCGCAGCAGGGTCTCCGCCGGGCGCCGTTCCTCGACCGCGCGGCGCAATGCCGCCGTCTCCCGCGCCATCCGGCTGTTGCCTCCGGCGACCACGAGATTGGCGAGGATCAGCCCGGCCGCGGCCAGCGCCACCAGATTCCAGCCCACAAGCAGTGCCCGTTCCATCACGCCCCGCTCCCGTAGCCGGTCGCGGGCAAATGCCAACCAAATTCCAGCGCGCCCCGCCGCCCGAGGGCAACGGCCCGGAACACGGCCCGTCCGTTGCTTTGCCCCTCCCCCGGTTTCGCGGCCGCCATCCGTGCTTTGATTTTTCCGCGCGTTCCCAGGCTCCCCCCCCGCCCAACCCCGTGGCACGGCGGCGAGGGCGCCCCCGCTCCCGTTGCGCGGCCGCCCGGATCGCAATCCTTCGGGCTGGGCGGAACCCGGACGGATTTCCTTTCGTCCCAGAGGGAAATCCGGCTATCCTCTCCGCCATCATGAGCCATGCCGCCAACGAGGCCTGCGAGATCGAAACCGCCGCGAGGGTTCCCGCGCCCTTTTCCCTTGTCATCTTCGGCGCCTCCGGCGACCTCACCGCGCGCAAGCTTGTCCCGGCCCTCTTCAATCTTTTCCGCGAAAACAGGTTGCCCGAGACCTTCCACATCGTTGGGTTCGCCCGCCGTCCCAAGACCGACGAAGAGTTCCGCGCCGAAATGCGCGCCGCCGTGGACCGATACTCCCGCGTGAAACCGGCCGACCCCGCGGTTTGGGCCGCGTTCGAGCAGCGCCTGTTCTATTCCGTGGGCGATTTCCCCGATTCCGCCGCTTACGAGCGGCTGCAGCAGCGCCTCCTCATGCTTCCGGGCGCCAATGCCGCCAACGGCCACCACCTTTTCTACCTCGCCAGCGCGCCCGAGCACTTCGGGGGCATCGCCCGCCATCTCGCGCGCGCCGGATTGCTTGCCGACCCCGCCCGCCAGCGGATCGTCATCGAGAAGCCGTTCGGCGCCGACGGCGCGTCCGCCGCCACGCTGAACCGCGAACTCCAGGACGCCACCGGGGAGAGCGCCATCTTCCGCATCGACCATTACCTGGGCAAGGAAACGGTCCAAAACCTGCTCTACTTCCGCTTCGCCAATTCCATTTTCGAGCCGCTCTGGAACCGCCGTTACATCGACCATATCCAGATCACCGTCGCCGAGTCCGAAGGCGTCGGCGCCCGCGGCGGGTACTACGACCAATCCGGCGCCCTGCGCGACATGGTCCAAAACCACATGATGCAGCTCCTCACGCTGGTCGCCATGGAGCCCCCCGCCGCCCTCGACGCCGAATCGCTCCGCGACGAAAAGGTCAAGGTCCTCCGTTCCATCCCCTCCCTCAGCACCGCCGAACTCGCCGACCGCGTCGTCCGCGCCCAATACGCCGGGTACCAGGGCGAAGAGCGCGTCAACCCCGAGTCCCGCACCGAAACGTTCGTCGCCGCCCGCCTCAATATCGACAACTGGCGCTGGTCCGATGTCCCCTTCTGCCTGCGCACCGGCCGGTTCCTCGCCGCGCGCACCACCGAGATCGTCGTCGTCTTCCGCCGCCCGCCCAGCGTCCTCTTCCAGGCGCGCTGCGGCCTCCAGCTCGCCCGGAACACCCTGCGCATCCGCATCCAGCCCGACGAAGGCATCCACATCCGGTTCAACGCCAAAACCCCGGGCGCCGGACGCATCGAACCTGTGGACATGGACTTCCGCTACGACTCCGAGTTCGGCTCGTACTCCCCCGAAGCCTACGAACGCCTCCTCCAGGACGCCCTCAACGGCGATTCCACCCTCTTCACCCGCGCCGACGAAGTCCGCGAAGCCTGGCGCGTCATCGACTCCATCCAACAGCACTGGGACCACCTGCGCATCGACAAATACCCCACCCGCTCCTGGGGCCCCGAATCCGCCAACGCCCTCATCGAACGCACTGGCGGACGCTGGCTCACCGAAGAATCCCGCTGATCCCGCCACACAACTTGCGGCATGGAACTCGTCCAACTCCCCTCCCCCGCCGCTTGGACCCGCGCCCTGTTGGACCGCTGGCGCGCCATCCTCCAAGGCGCCCTTGACGCCCGCGGCGCCTGCACCGTCTGCCTCGCCGGCGGCGCCACCCCCGCGCTCTTCTACCAAGCCCTCGCCCGCCAGCCCGCCCCCTGGGAGCGCGTCTTCTGGTTTTTCGGCGACGAACGCAACGTCCCGCCGGACCACCCGGACAGCAATTTCCGCATGGCCCGCGCCGCCCTGCTCGATCCCATCGCCGCGCCTCCCGCCAACATCGCCCGCTGGCAAACCGAACTGCCGCCAGACGCCGCCGCCGCCGCGTATGAGACCGCCCTTCGCCGCCATTTGGATTCCGGCCATGCCATCGATTGGATGCTCCTCGGCATCGGCGCGGACGGCCACACGGCGTCACTTTTTCCGGGCACCCCGGCCCTTGCCGAAACGTTCCGCCTCGCCGCCGCAAATCCAGTCCCCCAGCTCGACACAATCCGCCTTACCCTGACCTATCCCGCCCTGGCGCTCGCCGGCGAAATCACCTTCCTCACCGCCGGCGCCGCCAAGCTTCCCGTGATCCGTGAAGTCCTCGCCACTCATTCATCCCATCCCGCCTCCCGCGCCCGCTGCCGCGGCCCCGTCCGCATCCTGCACCTCGCCGATCCAAACGCCTGACCCCCGCCCCCGGGCCACAGCCTCCTTCCCCCGAAAACAACCGTCACTTTTGGTGATCCGATCGGTACACAAAAAACGACGCCTCTTCCGCGCGAGTCCGCCCCTCGCACGGCCGTCCCACGCCTCTCACGCCCCGTATCCAAAGTCCTTCCGCCGCGCCACGCCCTCAAATGCAACCGTCACTTTTGGTGTTCCGATCGAGACATCAAAAGTGTCTTGGAAGGATGCCGCCCTGTCGAACCCGTGGCGCTGCCCTCGGAACCGGGATTTTCAGCCTGCCCCAACACCCCGGCCTTGCCCTCCAGATGCCAGGATGCCCGAAGCTCGACACCGCGGCGCAAAACGATAAGCTGGCCGCGTCGTGCGCTCGGCCATTGCAGCCGCCCTTTCAGGGCTCTTCTTCGCCGCAGTCGCGGGCGGCGCCGAAAACGCTCCCGCGCCCGTCGTCCATACCGTCGTCCGCGGCGATACGCTCTACGGCATTTCCCGGAAATACGGCGTCCCCGCGCAAAAAATCGCCGGCGCAAACGGCATCAAGCTTTCCTCCATCCTTCGCATCGGCCAGAAACTCACAATCCCCGGCGCCCAGGCATCACCCCAGCCCAAGGGACCCATCCCGGTTCCACCCGCGACCGATCCTCTTCCCGATTTGACGCCCTTCGGACGGCCAACCCCCTCCAACGCCGCCCCGCCTGGCGCCACGACCGCCGCCACCGCCCTGACCAACGCCGGCCCGCCCCCAAAGCCCGAGGCATCGTCCCCGCCCGCGCCGCCGGGCGCCCATACCGTAGCCGCGGGCGATACGCCGCAATCCATTGCCGCCACGTACGGCCTGCCCGCCGACGACCTGCTCGCCTGGAACCGTCTCAACCGCGGCGATTCCCTCCGCATCGGCCAGATCATCCGCCTCACCGCGCCGCCCGAGTTCGATCCCCAGGACGAATCGCCCCGCGCCACCAAGCCGCCCGCAAAGACTTCCCCCGAACCCGCCGCGCCTCCCGAACCCAAGCCCAGCCCCAAGGCGCCCGAACCCAAACCCAAACCCGAGCCCAAGGAAAAATCGCGCCCACCCGAGCCCCCCGCCCCGCCCAAACGCGCGTCCTCCGGGTCCAAGGACATCCCGACCGCCAGAACCGGCGATTCGCGCAAGCCCTCCGAGCGCGCCCCGGAACCGGACGAGGAATCCGGCGACGACTCCCCAGGCCCCGCGGTCCCGGCTTCCGGGGTTTTCCTGAAACCGGTGCGAAGCAGCCTGGAAGCGCCCAGCGTAAAGAAGGGGCGCTGGAAGTACGTCGTCATCCACAACAGCGGCTCACGCCGCGGCAGCGCCGCCATCTTCGACCATTACCACCGCTCCAAAGGCATGGAAAACGGGCTCGCCTACCATTTCGTCATCGGCAACGGCACCGACACCCGCGACGGCGAAATCGAGATCGGCAAACGCTGGCACCGCCAAATCCAGGGCGGCCACGTCTATTCCGACTATCTCAACGAAATCTCCCTCGGCATCTGCCTGGTCGGCGATTTCAACCGTTCCCGCCCCACCTCCCGCCAGTTCGCCTCTTGCTTCGAACTCCTCGACTGGATTTCCCGCCGCTGCCGCCCCGCCCCCCGCGTCCGCCTCCACCGCGAGATCAACCCGCGCCCCACCGATTGCCCCGGCAGGCTCTTCCCCGCCGCGCTGTTCTACCGGCGGCTCGATTCCTAAGCTTCTCCCGGATGCCCCCGGCATCACTCGACCCCCGCAACGCCACGCGGTCCCTCGCTATACGCTCAACCCGTTCGCAACAAACGAGTTGCAAAAGAATGGCCGCCCCAGGCACTTTTAGCTCCCTCCAGCGCCTGTTTTCGTTATGCTTCTCGTTTCCGATCACAACCCGCCATGTTCCCCAATATCACGTCCGAGCTCGTCATCATCGCCCTGCTCCTCGTGGCCAACGGCCTTTTCGCCATGGCCGAAATCGCGGTCGTCTCCGCCCGCAAGTCCCGCCTGCGCAAACTCGCCGAGGACGGCGACGCCTCCTCAAGGATCGCCCTGGACCTCGCCGAATCGCCGTCCCGGTTCCTTTCCACCGTCCAGCTTGGCATCACGCTTGTCGGCGTGCTCGCCAGCGTCTTCGGCGGCGCCACGATCGCCGAACACCTCGCCACCGCCCTTGGCCGCGTCCCCTTCCTGGCCCCATGGGCGCACGCCATCGGCATCGGATCGGTTGTGATCGCCCTCACCCTCTGCCAGGTCATCGTCGGCGAGCTGATCCCCAAGCGCATCGCCCTTGCCGCCCCCGAAAACGTCGCCCGCATCCTCGCCCCGCCGATGGCCTTTTTCGCCCGGCGCGCCGCCTGGATTGTCGATGCCCTCAGCGGCTGCGTCGATGGCGCCCTTCACCTCATTGGCGCCAAAGCCGTCGCCACCGGCCCCCATGTCACCGAAGACGACGTCCGCATCCTCATCCGTGAGGGGCTCACCGCCGGCGTCCTCCAAAAGGCCGAGGCCGGCATGCTCGAAGGCGTGCTCAAACTCGATCAGGTCCCTATCCGCGACCTCATGACGCCCAAACCCAAGATCGTCTGGCTCTGCATCGAGGACTCCCACGACACCGTCTGGCGCAAGATCGTCGCCTCCAACCATTCGTACTTCCCCGTTTACGAAAACAACCGGGACAACGTCGTCGGCATCGTCTCCGTGAAAGCCATCTACGCCAATCTCGCCGCAGGCCTCACCGTCCGCCTCCACGATCTCGTCACCGCCCCGTTGCTCGTCCCCGAGACCCGCACAGCCATCCAATTGCTCGACACCTTCAAGCAGTCCGGTTGCCACGTCGCCATCGTCACCGACGAGTTCGGCGCCGTCCAGGGCCTCGTCTCCCTCATTGACCTTCTCGAAGCCATCGTCGGCGACATCCCCTCCCCCGAACAACGCCTCCAACCCGAAGCCCGCAAACGCCCCGACGGCTCCTGGCTCCTCGACGCCACCCTCGACCTCGACAAGCTCGCCTCGCTCTTCCCAGGCATCACCCTCACCGGCCACGAAGACCTCGAAATCCAGACCGCCGGCGGTTTTGTCGTCCACGAAATCGGGCGCGTCCCCGTCGAAGGGGATTCCATCGTCCGCGGCGGCTGGCGCTTCGAGGTCATCGACATGGACGCCCACCGCGTGGACAAACTCCTCGTCTCCCCGGTCAACGCCCCCCAGCCCCGCCCCGCGCCCGCGCCCGCCGACGCCACCCCGCCGTCCTGAACCGCTCCCCCGCCCGGTGGCGGCCCCGGCCCCGCCGCCAATGGAAGGAATCCGCCAGCCCGCCGCGGATTACGGTTCTTGCCCCACGGGCGGAAGCGGCAGGCCGTCCGGCATCTGCGGTTGCCCGCCAATTCCCCGCAAAACATCCAGAACCCCGTCGTACCCCGCGAAAGCCGCGTCCCACCATTCCTGCCCGCCAAACAACCACACCACCGCCGCCGCCATCAGCGGAGGGCCAAACGGAATCGCGACGCCCGATCCAAATTTCTCGCGCTTTTGCACCGCCAGCCAGACCAGCCCCGCGGCACTTCCCAAAATCGAACCCAGCGCGATGCTAAACAGCCCCGCCTTCCAGCCCAGGAACGCCCCGATGCACCCCATCAGTTTGACGTCCCCAAGCCCCATGGCGTCCTTCTTTAACAGCCACGTCCCCACTTTTGCCACAGCCAGCAGCAGCAGCGCCGGCACAAGCCCCCCAAGCAGCGCCCGGTTCAACGCCTCCGCCCAGTCCGACGTCCCATGCAAGTGTGGAAAGACGACCGAAAAAACCGTGCCCGCCGCCGCGCCGCCCAGGGTCACGCGGTCCGGGATCAGCAGCCAGTCGAAGTCGGTGCACATCCCGAGCACCAGGAGCGAAACCAGCACCCAATAGACGGGGGCCAGGGGGAGGCCAAACCTGTGGAACAGCGCGGCAAACAACAGGCCCACCGCCAGCTCCACCACCGGATACCGCGCGCTGAACCGCGCCCCGCAACACGCCGCCCGCCCGCGCAACCACAGCCACGACAGCACCGGCAGGTTCAAGTACCAGGGAATATCCGCCCCGCACGCCGGACAGAACGAGCGGGGCGACGCGATCCCGATGTCGCGCGGGATGCGGAAGGCGCACACGTTGAGGAACGATCCGACACAAAGCCCGATCAAGAAACAGAACACCAGCGCCAGCACCTCGTTCATCGAAGCCTCCATTCAACCGCCGCCGGACGCCTTCCCCAGGCCCGCCCGCATCGCCTCCAGCGGCGCCGGACGCCCGAACCATATCTCAAACGCCAGCGCCCCCTGGTGCAACAACATCGCCAGCCCGTTCGCGCCCCGCGCCCCGGCCTCCGCCGCCGCCGCCAGCAGCGGCGTGCGCGCCGGATTGTAAATCGTGTCGTACACCAGGTGATGCGGCTGCAGCCACTCCTGGCGCACCGGCGGCGGATCGCCCGGCCGCAACCCCAGCGGCGTCGTGTTCACGATCAAATCCACCTGGTCGAATTCCCCCGGCAACTCCGGGTCGTCAAGCCCGCGCGCGCGCAACCGCGCCGACGCCCCCTCCAACCGCTCGGTCCGGTACAGCGCCGCCACGTCCCGCGCCAGCGCCTCCGCCTTTGCCACCGTACGGTTCACCAGCACCAGCCGCTCGCAGCCCTCGCGCGCCGCCTGCACCGCCACCGCCCGCCCCGCGCCTCCGCAACCCACCACCATCACCCGCAGCTCCCGCAACGCCATCGAGAACGCTTCGCGCACCGCCCTGGAGAATCCGCGCGTATCGGTGTTGTGCCCCGCCCGTCCGCCCCCCAGCACCATCGTGTTCACCGCGCGCGCCAGCTCCGCGTCCCGAGAAAGTGTCCCGGCCAGCCCCAGCGCCCGTTCCTTGTGCGGCACCGTCAGGTTCACCCCCCGCACCCCCGCCTTTTCCAAAAGGTCCAGGCCTTCGCCCAGTTGCTCCGGGGGAATCTCAAACGCCACGTACTCCGCGTCGATTCCCGCCGCCGCGAACCCCGCCGTGTGCATGGGCGGCGACAGGGAATGCCGGACCGGAAACCCGGCGACGCCGTACACCGCCCGCGGCGCGCGCCACGCCTTCAGTTCGTCAAGCGTCACAGGCTCCATGCGCCGGGGAACCTACCGCCCCCTCTCCCCAGCGTCGATGCCAAATCATCCCCCGCACCCGCGGCATTCCGCCCGTTCCACCCTACGGACCCGCGCCGGCGGCGGACGCCAGCGCGCGCAGAATCTCCTCCGGCCCAATCCGCTCCAGACACGCGAGGCGCTCGGGATTCCGGCACCGGCGCGACTCGCAGGGCGCACACGCCAAATCCAGCCGCACCACCCGCGAGTTCGCCGTCCACGGCCCTGTCTTTCCCGGCGCCGTCGGCCCGAACACGGCCACCAACGGACGCCCCAACGCGGCCGCCAGGTGCATGGGTCCCGAATCCGACGAGATCACCCCGTCCGCCGCGCGCAGCACCGCCAGCAGCTCCGGGAACGTGGTGCGGTTGGTCAAATCCCGCGCGCCCTCGGCTTCCACAGGCGCCCCCCGCCCCACGATCACCACCCGGCGCGGCGCCAGCGCCCGAACCAGCCGCCGGACCCAGTCATCGGGAAGCGCCTTCGTCGCCCAGCGGGCGTGGGGATGCACCACGAGAAAGGGCGGTTCCACGCCGTCCGGCAGCGGCACGCCGGCGCCGGGCAGCGGAAATTCCAGATGCCCGCGCTCCACCCCCGCAAAGTCGAGCACCTGCAAATAGCGGTCGATGGCGTGCCCGGGCCGGACCGGCGCCACCTTCGCGTACAACCAGCGCGCCCCTTCCCGGCTGTCGCTCATTCCGATCCGTTCGTCCGCGCGCGCGGCGCGCGCGATCAACGCCGACCGGAGCAATCCCTGCAAATCGATCACCCGTCCGTAACGGACCTCGCGCAACCGCCGTACGAACGCCGCGAGGCGCCGGGGATGCCGCCGGGGAAACTCCAGGACCCGGTCCAGCGCGGGATTCCCGGCCAGGACCGGCGCGAACTCGCTGTTGACAACCCAGTCCACCGCCTCGACTCCGGGATGGCGCCGCAGCGCGGACGCGACCGGCAACGCGTGCACAATGTCGCCCAGGCTGCTGGGCTTGATCAGGAGGATGCGCATGGCGCCGGCGGCCGAAGGCCCCACCCGATGGGGCCGTTACCGGCCGACCGCCAGCCGTTCGGCGAGCTTGCGCGGGAGGCCGGCCGCCACGATCTTCTTCTGCGCGGTGACGAGGTCGTATTCGACGCGCCGCAGCGTGACCGTTTCGTCCGAGGTGTTGTAGATCGCGTAGGAGGCGCGCCAGTCGCCGTCGCGCGGCTGGCCGACGCTGCCGACGTTGATGAAGTACTTGCGCTTGGGCTGGAGCTTCAGCCGGAGGTAAAAACCCCCGTGCAACTCGCCGTCGCGAATGAACACATGCGGTACGTGGGTGTGCCCGAAGAAACAGACGTGGCTCACCTGGTAGGTGAAACTCGCCGCCGCCTCCAGTTTGTTGAACACGTACCCCCACTTCTCCGGCGAATCCAGCGAGGCGTGGACAATGGTGAAGTCCGCCACGGGCCGTGAATACCGAATCTCCCCCAGGAACTGTTTCTCCTCCCCGGTCAACTGCTGCCGCGTCCACAGCAGCGCGTCCGCGGCGGCGGGATTGAAATCCTTCAGGTTCTTGTCCGCCGACGCCTCCTCGTCGTGGTTGCCCTTGACGAGGGGGCAGTCCAGGTCGCGGACGGACTTGAGGCATTCGCGCGGATTGGCGCCATACCCCACAACGTCGCCGATGCACACCGGGTGCGTGATCCCCTGCTCCTGCATGTCATTCAGGACCGCCTCAAGGGCTTCGAGGTTCCCGTGTATGTCCCCGAAAATGCCGAACTTCATAATCGAACGGGCTAATCTCGCCGATTTCCCGCCCCGGTGGAAGCCTCTTTTTTCGGCGCCCAGCCGCCCGCCCCCTCCCCGGCCGCCGCGCCCGCCCCGGACGGAAGGCCCAACCGCTTCTCCAACTTCCGCATGCGCTCCTCCACCTTGTCCCACATCATGAACTTCGGCCCGCTCTTGTCCGGATACCGCCGCCACAAATCCCGCCACCAGGCGTAGGCCTCCTCCAGCCGCCCGGCCTCCTCAAGTTTGTACCCGACGTTCCGCTGGATGTAGGCCGGCGCGTCCACAAACCCCGCCGCCCGCCGGTAGGCCTCCGCCGCCCCGGACGAATCCCGCAGTTTCTGGTCCAGGAGAAATCCAAGCTGGAACCACAATTCGTAGCGGTCGGGAATATTTTCCACCCCGCGTTCCAGCATCGCGCGCCCCGCGAGAATCCAGTCCCGCTGGGCCTTGACCCGGCGCGCCAGCCGCGGTTCGTCGCTGTCGTAGAGCGCCGCGTGGCTCACGTTCCACGCCAGGTGCCACGCCGACATCTCCCAAAACACCACCGACCGCGGTTGCAGGGTGCAGACCAGCTCGAAGAGCGCCCGCATCCGCGCCCACTCTTTCTTCTCCCACGCGCCATGCGCCGCGATCCAGAGAAAGTCCGCCACGGGCCCCCGGAAACCGCTCAACAACGCCAGCGCCGCCCCCTGGCCGATCTGGTCCCGAATCTCGCGCGTCATCCGCGCCCCGCCGTACCGCAGGCGCGCCTGTTCCGCGGCGAGGGAAAGTTCCACCGGCAGTTTTGCCGCCGCCCCCACCGCCAGGAGCAAGCCGGCCAGGGCAACGCCCCGGAGGCGTCCGCCGCGCGCGAACAGGCCCCGAGCCCTCACAGCTCCCTCGACTCGAACAACGCGCACGCGACCAGCACCGCCACCCCGGCGTAGCCCAGGCCGTAACCCAGTACGTGCGCGGTGTGGCTCCACGCGACCGCGCTGCCCGCCACGATGTCGTCCACCAGATTGAAGGCGTTCATGTCCGGCACCAGCGACGCCACCACCGCCAGGAAAACCTTCGCCCCCAGCCCCGCCTCCGAACCCGGCGCGAGCCAGGCCTCCCGCGCCGTCGCCTGCAAATGCCCGATCAGGTGCAGCATCGCCGCCACGACCACCGTGAACATCATCGACGTCGCCACCGTCGAAACCGCCAGCGCCATCGACGCCGTCACCAGCAGCTTCCCGTACACCAGCGCCACCGCCTGGACCAGGCGCGGGTCCCGCGCTTCGCCCCGAATCTTCGCCTCGGCCCGCGCGAACTCCTCCCGCCCCTCCGGCGCCAGGCCGCCCGCCCCCGCGCCCGCCGCCTGCGCCCGCAATTCCGCCAGCGCCCGCTGTTCCTTCAGCAGCAGCACCCCGCCAAACATCACGCCCATCAACGCCACAGACACCGCCAGCAGCACCGCCACGCCCGCGAATTTGCCCGCCAAAAACTCCCAACGCCGCACCGGCTTCGACAGGATCGTGAACACGGTCCGGCTCTCCAGCTCCGCCGGCAGCAATTGCGCCACGGCCACAATCGCCATGATCACCCCGATCAACGCCATCACCCCAAGGCCCAGGTCCTTGACGAACTTGAATTCCTGGTCAAACGCGAACTGGCTCAGGAAATTCGCGCCCCCGATCACCACAAGCCCGAACACCAGCAGCACATGCAACACCCGCTGCCGCATTGCCTCCAGCAGGGTGTTGCGCGCGATCACCACGATCCGCTCCAGGGCGCTCATCGGGCGCCTCCCGCCGCCGCCACTTCGCGCAGGAACAATTGCTCCAGCGTCAGCCGCGGCGTCCGCACCGACTCCACCCGCAACCCCGCCCCCTCCAGCGCCCGCCGCGACCCCTCCTCCGCCGACGGCGTCCAGCCGGACACCGTGATCGTCGTCAGGCCCTCCATCGCCAGCAGGTCGTCCAACCGCCCCTCGACGATCTTCCGCCCCAAATGCAGGATCGCCACGCGGTCGCACACCTCTTCGACCTGCTCCAGCAGATGGGAACTCAGCACCACGGTCTTGCCCAGAGCCTTGAGCCGAAGGACCAAATCTTTGATGTCCCGCGCCCCTTGCGGGTCCACCCCCGCGGTCGGCTCGTCCAACAGCAGCAGCTCCGGGTCGTGCACCAGCGCCTGCGCCAGCCCGATCCGTTGCAGCATCCCCTTCGAGTACGCCCCCAGCGGGCGATGCCGCCCGTGCTCCAACCCCACCAGCGCCAGCAGCTCGTCAATCCGCGCCTCCAGCCGCTTCGCCGGCACCCCGCACAGCCGCCCGAAAAACCGCAGGGTCTCCGATCCGGTCAGAAACTTGTAGAAATAGGGGTTCTCCGGCAGGAACCCCAGCCGCCGCCGCGCCTCCACCGACCGCGGCGGCTCCCCAAACAACAGCGCCTCTCCCGAGGTCGGCTGCGCCAGCCCCAGCACCAATTTCAACGTCGTGCTCTTCCCCGATCCGTTCGGCCCCAGCAACCCGAACACCTCCCCGCGCCGAACCTCCAGGTCCAGCCCGCTCAACGCCAACACCCGCCCCCGCCGCCAATGCAGCGGATAACGTTTCGTGAGCCCCTTGATCGATATTGGCGCGTCCATTCCGCCGCCTACCCCTTGATCGCAAACCCGCGCCACTCCCCCGTCGCCGGCGCCCACGCCGTCTCTTCCCGCCGGATGAACCCGCCCAGATGGCTCTCCCGCATCGCCTCCGCAAACGCCTCCAGCTCCGCGCGCTCCCCCTCCACCGCCATCTCCACACGCCCGTCCGGCAGGTTCCGAACCCAGCCCGTCATCTCAAACCCCGCCGCAACCTGGCGCGCCGTGTACCGGAATCCCACCCCCTGCACCCGCCCCTCGTACGTCACGCGCATCCGCTCCCGCGCCATCGCCCTCACCCTTTCCCCGCCCCCCGCCCAAACCGGAAAAACGCCTCCGCCGCCGCCGTCGTGTCCATCGCCACATGCTCCAGCGTCATCCGGCGCGCCTCCGCGATCCGCTCCGCCACCGCGCGCGCGTGCCGCGGTTCGCACCGCTTCCCACGGTCCGGCTCCGGCGCCAGATACGGGCAATCGGTCTCGACCATGAACTTCCCGCCCGGCACGCTCGCCACGGTCTCCCGCAGCTCGGCCGCGTTCTTGAACGTCACGATCCCCGTGAACGACACCAGGTGCCCCATGTGGATCACCTCCCGCGCGTCCTCCGGCGTGCCCCCAAAACAATGGAACACCCCCTGCAACCGCCCCGCGTACGCGTCCAACATGTCCAGCGTGTCCTCCCACGCGTCCCGCTGGTGGACCACCACGTTCAGCCCCAGCTCCACCGCCAAATCCAGTTGCGCATGAAACACGTCCGCCTGGGTGTTCTTGAACTCTTCGTCCACAATCCGCCGCGACGTCTCCACCGGGTCCTCCGCCACCCCCACCGCCAGCGCGTCCTCAAACGGGTTCTCCAGTTTCGCCCCCGGCAGCCGGTGGTAGTCCAGCCCCGCCTCCCCAATCGCCACGACCCGCGGATGGCCCGCCATCCGCTTAAGCTCGGTGATCCACTCGCCCGTGACGTTCCCGGCTTCGTTGGGATGCACCCCCACCGTCGCAAATACCTCCGGGAAGCGCTCCGCCAATCCCACCGCCTTGCGCGAACTCTCCACATTCGTCCCAATCGCAATGATCCGCGCCACCCCCGCCTCCCGCGCGCGGGCCACCACCGCATCCAGGTCCTTCTCGAACTCCTCGTAATCCAGATGGGCGTGCGTGTCGGTCAACATCTCGCTCCCATCCTAACCGCTCGGCCCCGCGAGTCAACACGCCGAAACGAATGGCAGCCGCCCGACTCATTCCGATCCGGGCAAAGGGCGCATCCGAATCCCCGGGCACGCCCGCAACGTAATGATCCGCGGGCAGCCGCCGTCCCGGCCCCATGCACGCCAACCCCCAACCCCACCCAAACCGCGCAAGAGGGCTCCGGAGGTAGGGCTCGAACCTACGACCAATCGGTTAACAGCCGACCGCTCTA
>CAYSZK010000058.1:0-24003 GCA_964435495.1 uncultured Verrucomicrobiales bacterium | reverse complement strand
GGGGGCCGCCGCGGGGGCGGCGGGAAAGGCGGCGAAGCTCCGCTGGATTTCTCCGCCGGCGAAGCCGTTCCCGGTTCCCGGCGGACACGACCAGCAGCGGCTGGAATGGCTGGAGCGTCCGGCGCCGCCGGTGGCCGCGGGCGGGATGGCGTTCGTTGCGACCAGCGACGGATCGGTGCGCGCGGTCAAGCTTGCGGGGGGCGGGACGGCATGGACCTATTGGGCGGGGGGCGGTTTCGTGACGTCGCCCGCGTTCGCGGAAGGCCGGCTGTATGCGGGATCGAGCGACGGCTGGCTTTATTGCCTGGACGCAAAGACGGGCGCGCTGGCGTGGCGCTGGCGCGGGGCGCCCATCAACCGGCACATTGTTGAGTATGGAAAACTCGCCAGCTCATGGCCGGTCACGGCGGTGCTGGTTGCGGAGGGAACCGTGTACGGCGTCGCGGGCCGCTGGATGCAAAACGGGTCGGTGGCCTTTGCGCTGGACGCGGCAACGGGCAAGCCGCGCTGGACCACATGGACCCCGCCGGTGTATGAAGCGCGCGCGTTCCTTCAGGATTCGGTCCAGGGCTTCAGTCCGTCGGGCCAGTTGACGCTGGTGTCGGGAAAGCTCTGGGTTCGCACCTACCTTGGCTTGCCGGCGGTGTTCGACGCCGCGACGGGCGCGCGGGCGGCGGCTTCAGCGGGCCTTGTCGAAGCGCAAAAGGCGCAGGAGTGGACCTTCGGCGTCCGGCTTGCGACCGCGGGCCAGGATACGATCGCGGTGACCGACCGGCTTGTCCTGGGCGGCGGCGTGCCGCTGATGGAGAACCAGGATATCCGCGCGTTCAAGTCGGCCGGGAAATTCATCGCCTACCATGTCGATGAGGCGGGGGGCGTGGCGGCGATGCCGCCGCCCGGCGCGGCGATTCCGTCGTCCATGATCGCGCCGGCGTCTGGGGGCGGGGAAATCCTGTTCACTGGCGGCGTGGGCCGGAGCCATCGGAGCGAGAACCCCACGCTTGGGTTGAACTTGTGGGCGGTGGACGCGTGGCGGCAAAAGTTCGAAGCGGGCGAAGCGGGCGAAGTGTCCGATCCGGACGCGGCCGATCCGTCCGCGGGAACGGCGAAAAAACGCGCCGGCAAGACCAGCCCGGTGGTGGAGGCCTTTGGAAAATCAACGATCTCCGCGCTGCCGCCCGAAAGCGCAACGTGGCGGGTCGAGGCGGACGTGAACGCGCTGTTGCTGGCGCCGGACGCGGCGGTTGCGGCGGTGGGACTCACGAAGACGCCGCCGGGCCGGCGCGGCGGCGAAGGGCCTGTGTATGAAGGCTGGAGGTTGGCGGCTTACGCCCGCGCCGATGGGTCGGAGCTGTGGAGCGTGCCTTTGCCGGGTGAGCCGGTGTTCAACGGGGTGGCAGCCGAGGCGGACGGGTCGTTTGTGGTTGCTTTGCGCGACGGTTCGCTGGCGTGCGTGGGGCCGTGAAGCCTGCGCAACCGGGCGGCGCGCCGGAGGTGGCGGGGGCGCGGGGGGGTTAGCGGTTGCGGTTCTCGAGGGTTTCCAGGGCTTCCACCAATCCGCCCGTCCACGGTTTCGAGGCGACATGCCCTCGGCCGGCACGCACGGCATCCTTGACCTCGGGAATCGCGTTGGATGGGCAGCCGAGGAGTCCCGCCACGGCAGTGTCAAGCATGGGCAGATCGTTGAAATGGTCGCCGCAGGCAAAGGTTTCCTCGCGCGGAATGCCCGCGAGCCTGCGGACCTCGGCGAGGCAGGCGCCCTTGTGGTAGAGGCGGTGGCAGAACCGGAAATAGATGTCGTTGCGCGCGACTGCGATGTCGGGGTGGCGCCCGGAAATTCCGGCAAGGAACTGGGAGATTCTGTCCGCCTCCCCGCGGCTGGACGCGACCGTTCCGGCGAACGCCTCGCGCTCGTATTCGCAGGAGGCGTTGGTTTCGTGAACGAGGAAGGCGCGGATTTCGTCGAACACATGGTGCATCTCTTCGGCCAGGCGGCGGTGGGTTTCCGTGCAATCCCGGTTCCATGGCTCGACCGGCGCGTAGGCGCCGCGCACCAGACGGTACAGCTCGCGTTCGCCGCAGCCGACCCATTCGGGCCAGAGGTCGCACCGGAAGGTTTCCAGCCGTTCCTGGACGCTGTCGATCCAGCGCCCGGTGTTGATCATCCAGGCCGTGCCGGCCGCACGGCGCGCCCGCAGCCACGCAAAGAACTCCTCCGGCGCCTCCTGGGCGGGCTCGAACGCCACGAGCGTCCCGTCAAAATCCGTGCTCACCAACCGAATCATGCGCCCCAGCCTTTCACGGCGCGGCCCCAAACACCAGCGCGCAGTTGACCCCGCCAAAACCGAACGCGTTCTTTAAAACCCGGCGCACCGGCGCCGCCACGCCGCCCTGCGTGGGCAGCCGCACCGGCAATCCGGGCTCGGGTTCGACGAGATTGGCGATGGGCGGAATCCACGGGTCCCGGAACATGCGGCACACCGCGACGCATTCGATCGCCGCCGCCGCGCCCAGGGAATGCCCATGCACCGGCTTGGTCCCGCCCGTGAACGCGACTTCCGCGCGCGGCCCGAGGACGGCCGCGATGGCCGCGGCTTCCGTCGCGTCATTGAGCCGCGTGCCGCTGGCGTGGGCGCTGACGTAATCGATCTCCCTGGGCGGCGTATCCGCGCGTTCCAGCGCCAGGCGCATGCACGCTTCGATGGTGGTGCGGTCCTCCCGAGGCGTCGCCATGTGCCAGGCGTCGGTGGTCAACGCGTATCCCAGCACCTCGGCGTAAATCCGCGCGCCGCGCGCGCGCGCGTGGGCGAGCGACTCAAGCACGAGCGCCGCCGAACCTTCGCCCATCACGAAGCCTGCGCGGCCGCGGTCGAAGATACGGTATGGCCCGGGCGCGAGCACGCCGAGCCGGTCGAACGCGCCAAAGGCCAGCGGGCACAAGGGCGCCTCGGCGCCGCCCGCGATCACCACGTCGCACCAGCCGTCGCGGATCAGCCGCCAGGCCTCCCCAACCGCCACCGCGCCCGCCGCGCAACTGTTCGCGTTGGTGATCCCCGGCCCGGCCAGCCCGAATTCAATCGCGATCTGGCTGTGGCCCGAGCCGCCGAACACCTGCAGCGCGAGCCCGGGCGGAATGCCCTCCGCGCCCTTTTCCAGGAACGCCCGCAACGGTCCTTCCGCCTGGCCAATGCCCCCGAGCGCCGTGCCCAAGGATACGCCGAACCGGGCGCGCAACGGCGCCGGCCCCGGCGCAAGCCCCGCGTCCGCCAGCGCCTCGCGCGCGGAGGCCACCGCCAGTTGCGCGTATCGGTCCAAGCGCTTGAGGCGGTGTCCTGGGAAATGGGCGTGCGGATCAAAGTCCGCGATTTCCGCGGCAACGCGGCAGCCGAACGGCGAGGCGTCGAACCTCGTCACGGGGGCGCACGCGGGGCGTCCCGCCCGCACGGCGTCCCAGAGCCGGTCCGCGCCGAGGCCCGCCGGCGTGATCGCGCCCAGGCCGGTGACGACCGCCCTGGCGGCGCCGCGGTTCACCACAGCGCGATCACGGCGACCATGCGGCCGGTGACCCCTTTTTCGATCCGGTAGGAGAAGTATCGGTCCACCTCGCGCCCCGTGCAGGCGCCGCAATCGTGGATGGCGAGGACGCCCGCTTCGGCGGCTTGGCGGCGAATCTCGGCCGCGAAATCGACTTCATAGAACGGGGGGCGGATGCACGGCCCGAGCTGGACGACGAGGTCCGCCGGGGCGCAGCCGAAGCGCGCGGCCATTGTTTCCAGCAACCGCGGCAGCACCCCCAGTTCCGTTCCCTTGCGTCCGGAATGCGCGGCGCCGACGGCGCGCCCGCGCCGGTCGGCGACCAGGACGGGCCCGCAATCGGCCACGGACACTCCCACGGCGACGCCGGTTTCGCCGGTGCAGAGCGCGTCGGTGGCGGGGGAGATTTCGGGGCTGGCGCTGTCCACGGCCGCGACGTGGTTGCCGTGGACTTGGTTGCCGAAGCGGAAAGTGGTGGCGCGCAACCCGAGCCTGCGGGCGAGACCGGGCGCCTGGGCGTGGCGTTCGGCGCCGCCGGAAAAGGCGCGCGTGGTGAACGCGTGCTCGACGCCGGGGACGGCGTCCAGCGCGGGGAATGTCTCGACGCCTTCCACAGCTCAGCTTTGGCGGATCAGCATGCGCTCGGTGAGGGCGCGCAGGATCACGGCCCGCGGGCCGAAGGGTCGGAGCGCGTCCAACGCGCGTTTGGTCCAGCGGGCGGCGGCCTTGCGGGCGCCGTCGAGGCCGAGCAACGCCGGGTACGTCGCCTTTTGCGCCGCGGCATCCTTGCCGGCGCTTTTGCCGAGTTGCTCGGAGGTCTGGGTCACGTCAAGGATGTCATCGACGACCTGGAACGCGACGCCCAGGGCGGAGCCGAAGTCCGTGAGCGCCTTGAGGGCGGCGGGGCTGGCGTTGGCCGACATCGCGCCGAGCCGGATCGAACAGCGGAGAAGCGCGGCGGTCTTGCGTTCGTGGATGAATTGCAGTTCGCGCAGGGTGAGCTTGCGTCCTTCGCCTTCCAGATCGGCCACCTGGCCCGCGATCAGGTGGAGGCTGCCGGAAGCGACCGCGAGATCGCGCACGACGTCGGCGTGGGAATAGCGCGGCCATGCGCGGCAGCGTGCGGCCAGCTCGAACGCGAAGGTCAGCAGCGCGTCGCCGGCGAGGACGGCGACCCCTTCGCCAAAGACCTTGTGGGACGTGGGCCGTCCGCGGCGCAGATCGTCGTCGTCCATGCAGGGGAGGTCGTCGTGGATGAGGGAATACGTGTGGATGCATTCGACGGCGCAGGCGAGGGGCAAGGCCTCCTCGCGGGCGCCGCCGCAGGCCTCCGCGGCGGCAAGGCAAAGAACGGGCCGGAGGCGTTTGCCGCCGGCGAACAGGCTGTAGCGCATCGCTTTTTGAAGGGTGGCCGGGCGGCTGCCCGCGGGCGGCAGAAACCGGCGCAGCGCCGCGTCCACGGCGCGTGATTCCTCGCGGAGGTAACGGTCCAAATCCATGGCCTCCTTGGCTAGCGAAACCGGGCTGGAAAGGGAAAGCCAAAGTTTGACCCTCGGACATTCACGACCCCAAAAGCGGGAGAGGCCCCAATCCCGGCGGTTGCCTTTGTGGATATTGCGCCCCTTTTTGCGCCGCGGTTCCCGAGCCCGCCAGAATTGGGGTGGGTCAAGCGCCATCGCGCCGCGGTGGATGGGAACGATTCGCGGGCGGCGGCGGGAGGGGATGGTGGAGGGAGGAGTCCCCAGGGGACGGCATGCCGCGCGGGCCGGGACTTGGGCATGACGCCGCCGCCGTGGGTTCCGGCGGGTCGGGGCGGCGGGTCAGCGCAGGGCGGGGTGGGGTATGCCCTTGATGCCGCGGCGGGCGAACTCGTCGAACACCTTGCGCAGGTACGCTTTGCCCTTCGCCTTTTTTGCGGGGTCGGCGCTGTCGTTGAGCGCGTTGCCGACAAACACCGCGTGCTGCAATTCGTACACGTTCAGATTCCGGACGTCGTCGATATCCTTGTCGGTGAAATGGAATCCGTACACCCCGTCGGGCGGGTTCTCGGGCATGGGCGGCTCCGGCCGCGGGATGCCGGCGCAGAGCTTTTTCATTTCGTCCAGCACCTCGCGGGTCTTCTGGATTTCGTCCAGGCACCATTGCCGGTTGAAGGCGCATGTGACCCGCGGCGGCGGCGGCCAGCGCCCGTCGGAATTGGCGGAGTTGGTCATGTGGAACCAGAACCGATCGACGATATCCTTGTGCTTTGCGCGGTTGGCCTCCGCCTCCAGGATGGGCTGGTAATTCTCCTTGTACTCCTTCCGGTGCATCATCATCAACGGTTCCCACGACCTGGCCTCGGGCGTGCCCGCCCAGGCATCGGCGTAGGTGCGGTTCCACGCGAAGCGGTCCTCGACGAAGTAGGGTTCCCCGACCGGCGGGATGGTTTCGCAGGCTTCGGTGAACGTGATCATGGGGCCCAGCTTCAGGACTTCGGGGATCAGGGCGATGAGCTTTTCGTGCGCGGTCGGGTCCGTGTCAAACGTCTTGGAATAATCGCCGTAGTACTTGACGTGGTAATAGCCGGTTGTGCCGACGTATTCAGCGTCGTCCGCGATGAACACCAGCGCTCCCTCGCCGCCGCCACCCGACCATTTCCGGATGTTGGCGAGATAGTCGGCGAGCGAAATCCCGCCGCGGAAGTAGCGGGTGTAGTTGAGCGCGACCCGCATGCTGCGGGTGAAGCCGTCGAGGCCCGGCACGACGTTCTTGAATGGGCGGTGGAGGAACGGGCAATCGGGGTCCAGGTCGTGGAAGGTGTGCAGCCCGGCCCAGCCCATTTCGTGGGTCCAGTTCTTTTCGGCCCAGTGGTACTCCTTGTCGTTGCAAAGCATGTAGGACTCGAAGTCCAGGACCAGCTTTTCGACCCCGGCCCGCCGGAACGCCCGCGGCACGTACTGCATCCAGGTCATTTCCGGATTCCAGAAGGACTTTGCCCGGAACCCGAGATGCTTTTCGTACACGCGCTGGGCGAATTCGCACGACCAGTAGCCGTCCTCCTCGGGGATGTTGGCCATGATCGGGTGGGAATAGGGGGCGCCCATGAACTCGCACTGGCCGGAGGCAACGGCCGCCTTGAGTTTTTGGAGGACGTCGGGGGTGCGTTTGGCCATTTCCTCGATGGTGTAGCCGGAGGCCTCGAAAACGAACCTGGCCTGCGGGAATTTCCCGCGGAACGTGTCGAGGATCACCTCGTAGGAGGAGCGGATGACGCGTTCGTAACTTTCCGGGATGAGAAACGCGTAATTGAGGTTTGCGTGGAAGATGGCGACGTACTTCATGGGGCGAGGAGGCGTCCTGGGGTGGGCCGGGGGCGCGGGGTTCCTTTCATTTACGCGCGCGACGTTGCGGGGGGTTGCGCCCGATGTCAAGCCCCCGCTGGCGGCCCGCCGGGCGCGGGTTTCGTGGCCGGGGATCGTTCGGCGGGGGACGGACGATCTGAAGATGCGCGCCGCCCGAAATGGTGGTATAGGCGGGCCATGCGGATGCTGGGTTTGTGCGTGTTGGCGGCGGCGCTCTGGGCGCCGGGGGCGGTGTGCGCCCAGGAGACGGTCGCCGACGCGGTTGTAAAGGTTCACGCGCGGGCGGGACGCGATCTGCCCCCGCTGATCGGGGTTCGGGTCAACGACGTTTTGGAGGGCGAAACCTGGGACCTCCAGTTCGTCGATCCCCGGAGCAAGGCGGGCATGCGGGTCATCACCATCCGTAACGGCGCGGTGGATGGGGAGCGCGAGGGCAGAACGTGGCCTTTCGAGCCCAACGCGTATGCCGCGCTCAAGCCGGTGGACGTCGGGTTGCGGCTCAGGAGTTTGCGGCGGATCGCCCTGGACGTGGCGGCGTCGGAAAAGATCGCCGCCGGCGGGTTCACCTACGTCCTCAGCCATCCAGCGAAGGAGGTGCTATCCCGGTGGGATTTGTACGTGCTGGACGGGCGGAAACGCATCATGGCGGTGGTCACGGTTTCGGCCCGCGACGGGTCGGTGCTCAAGAGGATGACGGGACCCGGGGAGACCTTCGACGCGGTGGAGAAAAAGGAGCCCGTGCGCGTGAAGCCGGCGGGAACGACGGCGTCGAAGGACCGGGCCAAGCCGAAGCCCAGGCGGAAGCCCAGCCAGGACGACGGCCTGTCGGAGATGATGCGGGAGTTGCGCCGGATATTCGACTGACTTGGCGGCGCAGCGTTCTGACAGCGTTACGAGGCGGTTGCGGGGAGAGGTTGGACGTCGGGGACGGCGGCGCCGCGGGCCTGGGGGAAGGGGATTTTGGAGCGCAACAGGAGGGTTCCCAGGCATAGATCGGCAAGCGGCAGGACCACGTTGTAGTTCTTGTGCATGTAGCGGTGGTGGAGCAGGTGATGCCCATTGAGGCGGCGGAAGAACCATGGTTTTTCGACGCGGCGGTTCTTGGGCAGGTGCATGCACCAGTGCAGGTATTCGTACGTGCCGTAGTAAAGGGCGATGGCGAGCACGCCGCCGAGGGCGATTCCGGGGGGGGCGCCGAAGAGGGCGGGGACCGTGAACGGCGTGGAGCAGATGAGGACGAGCACGGGCCCGTTCCACCAGGCCATGGGGATCGTCCATTTGTCTTTTTCCTCGACCAGGTGGTACGTGTGGTCGGCCTTGAAAACGTGATGGTGGAGCAAGGCGTGCGCTTGGAACGCAAACCGGAGCGGCCCGAGCGGGCGGTGCATCACGAACCGGTGGAGAGTCCACTCGAAGAACGAGGCAAACACGATCGCCGCGCCGGCTCCGGCGAGGGTCCAAAGAAAGAAACTGGATGGTTCGGAAAACATAATTTGGGTTTCTAGGTTAGGCTTGTTCGGTGGCTTGAGACTAGACGAAGAGCGTAGCGGCGGAATCGGGTTCGTCACCTGCGAAATGGCTTCCGGGCGCAAGTATTCCCGCGCCGGAGAATCTGGGGCCTGAAGGATTAGATTTTCTATTGGCGCGCCTTGGGACGGTTTTGACACGGAATCCGCGCCGGGGTAGCCTGGCCACCATGGCAGGACTGGAGCGGTTGATGGTAGTTTCGACCGGCCAGCCCCTTGGGCAATGCCGGGCGGCCCCGGTGAATCTTGGCGAGGGTGCGCCGGAGGCGTTTGTGGCCGCATTCAGCGCGGATTTCGACGTGGATCCCTATCCCGAGATGTTTTTCCCGCCCGACGACACGCTGAAGCTCGCGGTTTTCACTTTTGACGGGCGGGAGTTGTGGCGGCGGGATTTGGGGCGCGGGGTGCCGCCGGGGATGTGGTTCGCGCCGGTTCTGCCTGTGGACCTGGACGGCGACGGCGCCGTGTGGGACGCGGAGGGGCGAAGCTTGGGGAACGTGGGTGGGCCGGTTGCGCTGCTGAGCAAAGTGGTGGACCGGCTGGGAGAGCAACTCTTGTGGTTCCATTTGGAGGGGACCCTGCGCTTGTGGGGATGGGCGGAGGCGCGGGACAGCGCGGCGGCGCTTGCGCGGTATGGCCACCGGTTTTATGGGGCGAACCAGCGGCTTACAGCGACCGGGTACAACCTTGGTAACCTCGGCGGAATATGAGCGGAAAGGCGGTTTGCGTGGCGGCGATGGCAATGGCGATGGCGTGCGGGAGTGGGACGGAAGGAGCCGGAGGGCAACGGCCGCGGTTGTGCGTGCTGACGGACATTGGGGGGGACCCGGACGACCAGCAGTCGATGGTCCGGCTCATGGTGTACGCGAACGAATTTGAGATCGAAGGGCTGATCGCGTCGGCGTCGGGCACGCCCGGCGAACTCAAGGACATGACGCCGCGCCCGGATTTGATCCGGGAGATCGTCCGCGGTTACGGCCAAGTCCGGGAGCGGCTGGCGCGGCACGAACCGGGCTGGCCGGATGCCGGGGACCTTGAGAGGGTGATCCGCGCCGGCAATGCGCGGCGGGGCCGGGAAGCGGTGGGCGAGGGGCACGACACGGAGGCGTCGCGCTGGTTGATGGAGCGGGTGGACGCGGGCACGCGGGAGCGGCCCTTGTGCGTTGCGATCTGGGGCGGGCAGACCGACCTGGCCCAGGCGTTGTGGCGGGTCAAGCGCGACCGCGGCGCCGAGGGGCTTGCGCTGTTTGTGGCAAGGCTCCGGGTGTATGACATCAACGATCAGGACCGCCTTGCGGCATGGATGCGCGCGGAATTTCCCGGGATGTCCTACATTCAGTCCCAGGCGTGGCCGGGCGGGGACAAACGGGAGGGCACATACCGGGGCATGTATCTTGGGGGGGATGAATCCTTGACGAGCCGGGATTGGATCGAGCGGAATGTCCGGACCAAGGGGCCGCTGGGTGCGCTGTATCCGGTGAAGACGTGGACGGCGCCAAACCCGCACGGTTGCATGAAGGAGGGGGACACGCCGTCGTGGTTTTTCTTCCTGCCCGCGGGCGGGAACGATCCCGGCGACCCGGCCAAGCCGGGATGGGGCGGCCAATACGCGCGGGAACCGGACGGGTGGTGGCGGGATATGCGGGCGGAGAATGGGATGGATCCGCGGGAGACGGTGCATCGGTGGCGTCCGGCGTTTCAGGCGGACTTTGCGAGACGGATGGGCTGGTGCGCCGACTGAGAACCCGGGATGGGCAGTCCCGTCCTCATCGCCCGCCGAGAGGTGTTGTGGATTTGTTGTCCCCTCCGTTTTTCTTCAGGCAGATCACGCCCTGGCGAGAACCCTGGCGGGCGGGGTGTGCACGGGACCCCGGCGGCCCGCGCCCGGGTGGAATGCACGCCTATTCCGCTGGCGCCGCCCGGGTATGGTCCATCGCCGGGCGCAGGCTCCGGCCGATGATGAAAAGGCCAAGAGCGAGCTGGAAAGCCGCCGAGACGCGCAGGAAGGCATCCATGCGCGCATCGAGCGCCATCGTCGCAAGGGCCCAAACGGGCATCGTGGCCATCAACGCAGCCGGCACCGCGGCGAACCAGACGGTGATTTTGCGGCTCCGCAAAAACACCACAAACGTCACCAGCGCAAGCGCGGCGAGGAGCTGATTGGTTGCCCCGAACAGCGGCCAGAGCGCCTGCCATGCCGCCATGATCGTTCCGTCGGCAGCCCTGAATTTCTGGACTGCCAGCATCCCCGCGAGTGCGACCACCCCGGACGTCATGAGCCATCGGGCCGAGGCGCCCCTCCATCCGGTCAGCTCCTCGAGCAAAAAGCGTGCGAGGCGGACGCATGTATCCAGCGTCGTGAGCAGAAATGTGCTCACCGCCAATGTCGCGAATTCCACGCCGAGCGGGGCGGGTATCCCGAGAGCCGAAAAGAAGACCGCCGCACCCGCGGCAAACGTGCCGACCGCCGTTCCCTTCAACCCTCCCAGCGTCCCGACGCAAGCGATTGCGAAGGTCGCCAGCACCCCCTCGACCAGCATCCCCCCGTAAGCCACCTTGCGGGCGTCGGACTCCCTCCGGAGCTGCTTGGAAGTCGTCCCGCTTGCGACCATGCTGTGAAACCCGGAACACGCCCCGCAAGCCACCGTGATAAACAGGAACGGGACGAGCAGCCCAAGCTTGTCGCTCTGGAACGAGACGAAGAACGGCAGCTCCAACGGCTGGTTTTTCACAAAAACCCCGAGCATCCCGAGCGCCATGATCGCGTACAAAAACGTGGCGCTTAAAAAGTCGCGCGGCTGCATCAGCACGTTGACGGGCAGGACCGCCGCGAGCAGGCAGTAGGCCAGGATGGCCACCATCCAGAAGGTCTTCGTCATTTCCGGGGCGGGAAAGAAATGGCCGATTGCCAGCCCGGCATACGTGAGAGCCACAAAGGCGGCGATGCCGGTCCAGCCAGGCATCCGCCATCGAGACACCGTCCAGCCAAAGAGCAGCGCCATCAACACAAACCACCCGGAGGCGGTCGTTACGGCGGGCGTCGTGACAAATCCCTGCGCCGTGAGATCGAGAAAGACGATGATTACATACACGAGCGTGAAAAGCACGAAGAGCAGGAAGAGGCGTCCGGTGCGCTCGCCGACGAGGCTTCGGAACGCCTCGAGGATCGAGCGTCCGCCGTAGCGCATGCTCACGACCGTCGCCCCGAAATCATGCACGCCCCCGACAAAGATCGCCCCCAGGAGCACCCAGATCCACGCCGGCCCCCACCCAAACGCCGACGCCGCGATCACCGGCCCCACAATCGGCCCCGCCCCGGCAATGGACGAAAAATGATGCCCGAATACCACCGAGACCGGCGTCGGCACATAGTCCACGCCATCATTCACTGCGACCGCCGGCGTCGCCCGCGCGTCGTCAATGTCCAGCCTCCTCTCCATCCAGCGCCCGTACAAGCGATAGGCCAGCAAGCAGGACCCGCAGGTTGCAAGCAGGATTGCGATGATCATTTTGAGAAACGGAGTCCGTTGGCGGAGAGGGTTCTTGCCGCATCCAACGTGCCGATTGAAAATCGCTCTCGGCCCGCGGGAGCGTTGGCCCGGAGTTTGAAGCTAGGGGCGGGTGTTTCCATGTTTGGAAGCTGGGAGATCAAGGTTGGAGTGTCAAGCGTCCGCCTTTTCAGGGTGCGGGGCGCCCACCCGCACGCCGAAAAACCGGGCTCGGCGCATGGGCGCTCAAAAAGCGCGCTTCGCGGGTGCGCCTCCACTTCATTGAGCGAACGGAGACCCAATAGACCCAATACCGCGGGATCCGCGGCTTCCCGAGCACGTCCTCGGGCGGTCCGGCGGGTGAAGGCGGGCGCAACAGGCCAATGTCCAGGAGCCCGTTCGAGAAGCTGAGATAGACCCGGCCTTCTCACCCGATGATGGCGGCGGCGCAGCCCTTGGTGCTCCGGCCCATGTATGGGTCCTCGGGCAGGACCGGGTTCACAGGTGGAGCATCACGGCGTTTGCAGCGCCGCCTTCACCCGCAGGAAGAGCCGCGTGCGTCCGGCCGTATTGAAGCGCAGGGTGGCGCGGGAGGTGTCGCCAAGGTTGGCGGTTTCCATTACGTCCGGCGCCGCCGCCGACCATTGCGTCAGGTTGGATGAAGTTTCGTATGCCATGGCGATGTCGCCGGCGAACGCCAGATGCTCGACGGTGAAGACGAATTGGCCGTTCTCGATGCGGCCTTCATACACCCGCGGCTGGTCGGGCAGCCATGGATCGGTCTGGAAAAGGTACTCGAAAAGGTTGCCGCCGCCGTCCCCTTCTGGATTCGCGCCGGGCGCGGCCTGGCCCTGGGCGATCTGCTCCGGGGTGAAGGCGTCCGCCGCAAAGGCGTCGTATGTCGCCCAGGGTGTGGCGGCAAAGGCGGTGTAGTGCCCGGCGTGGATCGCGGCAATGGCGGGCAACCCGCCCACCGGGCCCGGAACGGTGCGGTCCGCCGTCCCCTGGCCCGCGCCAAAGACGTTGTTCCCGCCCCGCCCCCAGGCCAAAACCGAGCCATCGGCTTTGAGCGCGTAGCTTGCGTAATAGCCGGCGGCGATGTCGGCAACGCCAGTGAGATAGCCGGTCGGATCGTCCGGGTCGAGAACGGGCGTCGCGACGCTCCGGTGGGTTTTGTCGCCCACGCCGAGCTGGCCGTAACTGTTGTATCCCCAGGCCCAGACCCGCCCGTCGGCGCCCAGGGCGATGGTATGATAAAACCCGGCGGCGGCTTTGACGATCCCCGCAAGGGGCGCCACCGGCGCGGTGGAGGTGACCACGGCAACGAAGTTGCTGCGGTCGCTGCCGTTCCCCGCCGTTCCGTCCCCAACGCTCCCGAAATAATTATAGCCCGCCGCGAAGACCGCGCCGTTGGTCTTGACCACGACGGAATGGATCGCGCCAAGGGCAATGTGATCGGCGCCCGCGAGGCCGGGCACGGGCGCCGGGGAGAGCGCGTTGGTGGCATGTCCGAGCCCGAGTTTTCCATAAGAGTTGTAGCCCCAAGCCCAGGCGGCGCCATCACCCTTGACCGCGAAATACGAGCGGTAGTAGCCGAAGAGCGCCGCGACGCCGGAAAGGCCGGAGACGGGCGCGGGCGCTTCCCGTGTCGAGATGGCCACGCCGTTGCCGAGGCTGCCGTTGGCGGATGTGCCCCAGGTCGAGACCGTGCCGTCGCCGTGGAGCGCAGCCGCGGACTCGGTGGCGCAGGCGATGTCCAGAATGCCCGTTAGTCCTGGGATCGGCGCGAAGTACGACCGGGCGGGCACGCCCGGCTCCCCGAGGAGGAACGAGCTTTGCGACCCGGACGCAAGGACGCGCCCGTCCGGCGTTAAGGCGAGCGACGCGCTCGAGTCGGGCAAGACCTTGACCCAGCCCCGTCCGGCGGGCCGCGGCGCGGTCATGCTCCCGCCGCTTTCGAAGAGGCCCGCCTGGCCGGAGTTGTTCTGGCCCCATGCGTAAAAGACGCGGTGCCTGGCCTCGCGGACATTGACCGCCACCTGGTCGGACGCGGTTTCAAGGGCATCATTCGCCGTGAGGCGCAGCTCATAGGTTCCCGGCTGGTCGAAGGCCAACGCCACGGTGGAGGGTGAGCTCGTCGCGGCAGTGGCGAAATTGCCGGGGCCGGAAAGCTTCTCCCATGTCTGGCTCAGGGCCGCGGGCGGGTCGGGCAGACCGTCGTCGGAGACCATGCGAGTAAGGAAGACGGTGTCGCCGAAGAAGGATTCCTGGTCTTCGCCCAGCGCGACGGTCGGCGGCTGGTTGCCGGCCGGATTGTGCGCGGCGACGGCTTGGAATTCGCCGGCGGTGGTGAATTCCCCGTCGGAAACCCGCAGGCGCAGGATGTGCGTGCCGACAGCCGAGCAGGCCGCGGTGGTTTCCCGAGCGCTTGCATTGCCAAACGTGACGGAGCCTGGGCCGCTGACCTTGGTCCATTCGTACGTGAGCGCGCCGGGCGGATTCGGGAGCCCGTCGTCGCCGGCTTCCGGCGCGAGGTTGAAGGGCACGTTGACGATGGCATTGATGGAGGCGCCCGCATTGACGGACGGCGGAGAGTTGATTCTTTCCGGCGAGGCAAGCGTGACCGTGGCGCGGGTGGTGAGGGTCCCGTCGCTGGCACTGGCTTCGACCACGTATTCGCCGTAGCCCGAAAGGATGGCCTCGGTCTGGTCCGTCCCCGGCGAGGTCAAGGTTACCGCCCCCGGCCCGGCGATCTGCCGCCAGGCGACGGCTGGCGCGCCGCTGTCGTCGGTGGCGTTGGCCTGGAGACGGAACCGGTGGGAATCAAGAGGCGTTTGGGACGGCGCGAGCGCCGGGGCGGCGTTCGCCAGGGGATCGCCGGGCCCAAAGACGGCGACCGCGACGGTTGCGGACGCCACGGCGCCGCCGTCGTTGGCGGACAGGCGCAGAAGATAGGTCCCGGCGGCGGGAAAGGTGGCGCTTGTGGATGGGCTGGCTGGGTTGGAAAAGGTGGCCGAGCCGGGTCCTGAAATCTGTTCCCAGAGGAGTTCCGGAGCCGAAGCGTCCGGCAGGCCGTCGTCGGCTACTTGGGCGGCGAGGGCCACCGCCTGCCCGGTGGTGACAACGCCGGCGGGCGGCGAGAGGGTGATGACCGGGGCGCGGTTGGCGGGCTCGGCCAGGTAGAGCGAACGGATTTCCCCGAGGGAGAGCGCGCGGCCATAGACGCGGACATCGTCGATCTGGCCGTCGAAATCGGCGTCGATGTCGAGGTTCGACGTGTTGCGGATGGCGCCGATAAGGAAATCGACGTCCGTGGTTTGGCCGGTGATATTCAGAACCGCGCCCGCGCTATCCGCGCCGCCATCGACAAAGGCCAGGGTTCCCTGGCCGCCGGGTTCGTGGCGGATCGTCAGCATCCGCCAGCGGTTGTTGTGGATGGGCGCGTGAACCCCGGAGAGCGTTACGTCGGCGCCGCCGACGCTCATCGTGGTCCGGTTGAGCGAACCCTCCGGGTAGAAACGGAAATGGCGGACGTTGCCGCTGTTGAGCGCTTTGCCGGCGATGTTGACTCCCCCGGAATTCGTGAGGCGGACCCAAAGCGACACCGTCCACGGGCGGTCGAGGGCAAAATTGAACTGGGCGTCGGTCAGGCCCACAACATGGGCGCGTTTCCCGGAGGCGTCGGCGGAGAAATCCAGCGCCCCGCCGAATTTGCCGTCGCGAATCCACGCGGCGGAGGCGTTGAAATCGGTGAGCGCGCGCGCGGCGCCGCCGGCGAGATCGGCGGTGGTGGTTCCGGCAGCCTCGTCGAACGGCAGGTGCAGGATGTCCGGCGGGGGGACCGCCGTGGCCAAGGAGGGCGACACGACCACGGTCCTTTGGGCGGTCCGCCCGGTCGTGCCATCGGAAGCGGCCAGCGTGAGGGTGTAAACGCCCGCGGTGTCGAACGAAACCCAGGTCGCCGCCGCGGCCGGGTCGCTGAACGCCGCGGAACCGCCGGCGGCCTGGTTGGTGGCGGACCAGGCGAGTGAGAGCGCGGACGGATCGAGGGACGGGTGGCGCACAACGCCTTCGAGGCGCGCTTGCTGGCCGGGCGCGAGATGGAGCACGTCCGCGGCGGGCGTGATGATTCTGAGCGCCGGGCCGGCGGGGTATTCAAAGAGGAGCTTCGGGAGATAAGCCGCCATGATCGATTCGCGCGAGGGAAAGATCAGTGTTTTGCGGTCCATTTCGACACGGAGTGTGACCACGCCGGAGGTGTCGGCGGCGAGATCGGCGTTGACCAGGCTGGTGGCGTCGATTTCGAATGGCTGGAGCGGGGCGCCCGGTGCGCTTCGGGAAACGGCCGGGGCGAGGGCGCTGTCGGGCGGGCGATTGGACCAGGTGATGCCGGCGGCGGTCTGGCCGGTTGCCGTTCCTTCGGTCCAAGTGTCGTCATCGACGAGCGTGGCCCAGACGGTGTTGTTGGTGGTGGTCGTGGTGTTTTCGTTCGGCCAGATGCGCAGCACCGCGCGCGCCACGGATGTCGCGCCGGCGGGCAGGGCGGTTTGGAACCGCAGATAGCCGAAACTCAAATACCCGTCGTCGGCGTTGTAGTCGTGGGCGTCGATGGAGCGCATGCCGCCGTAATTTTCGGTGGAACTATTCAGGACGACATGGGCGTCGGCCACCGGGACAAACGCCACCTGGCGGTTGGCGCCCACCGCGAGCGGCAGCGCCCGCGTGGCGGTGGCGCCGGCGGAGTCGGTGACTTGCACAGTGACGGGAAACGCCCCGGCTTGAAGCGGGACACCGGAAAGCACGCCATCGCCGGACAGTGTGACGCCCTCGGGGAGGGGGCTGGACCCGGCGGCCAGCGACCATGCATATGGCCCGGCGCCCCCGGACGCGGCCAGTTCGGCGCGGTAGTCGGAGTCAAAGAACGCGGCGGGCAAGGCCGCGGTGGCCACGGACGGAGCGGGCGGCGCGGCGTCCAGGTTGATGGCGCGGAAGACGCCCTGGCTGGCGTTGTAGAACGTGCCGCTGCCGGTGGCCTCCAGTTTGACGGCGCGCACCATATAGACATGCGTTCCCGATGTGGTTGCGGCGTCGGTGTACGTTGTGGCGGCGGACGGGGCCGGGGTGAGTTTGGTGAACGGGCCGTCGGCGTTGGCGGCGCGATAGACGTGGTAACCGATCACGTCCGGGTCTTCCGAGGCGGTCCAGGCGAGGCGTACGCCGGCGGGGCCAAGGTCTTCGGCGGCGAGCCCGGAGGGGGGCGGGAACATGAACAGGCGCAGCATCGGATCGCCGAGGTGGTTCATGAAGAAGACGCCGGTGTCTTCGCCGTTGGGCCAGTACCCGCTGTCGATGCGGTAGAGGCCGTCGTTGTGGTGCCAGCCGCGGTTGTTGATGCTGGTTTTCATCATGTCCCCGGCGACGTCGCCCAGCCCCATCCGGTGGTAGAAATAGCGCAGGCCCCACACCGACCAGGTGTAGCTGAGGGTGAAACTGTCCTCGGCGAGGGCCTTGGCCATCGAGTCGCTTTCGTACCAATAACCCCAGCCGCTCTGGCAGCCCGTCCAGAACACCGCCTTGCCGCCCACGCCGCGGTTCGGTCCCGCGTTTCCCTTGAAGTGGAACAAGAACGGACCGAAGGCCTCGGTGTACATCTGATCGAAGTCCAGGGAGTAATTCAAGGTGCCGCCAAAACTCACGGCGCCGGTGTTTTCGAGGCCGACGAGCGCGGGGGCGGAGTTCCAGCCGGTCTCGGAGACGTTGTCGAACCCGCCGACCCGGATCATGGCGCGGCGGCCGGGGCGGAAATCCGGCACGGCGTGTTTATAGCGGTGGAGTTTGTCGAGATAGTTGGAGAGCGCCAGCAGCGGGCTTTCCGCGGCGAATGGCATGTCAATGCGCCCGAAACCCATTTCGAAAAACTCCGGGTCATCGGCCGGAACGCGGGTCTGGTCAAACCTGCCGTCGCCGGCGATGTTTGCCAGCGCCCCGGTGTAGCTGTTGCTGCCGGTGTCCGTCCATGTCCCATCCACATCGGCGTAATAGCAATCGGCGCCGAAGGCCGCCTTGTTGCCGTGGCCGTCGGGGCCAGCGTAGTTGAGGCCGGTGCGGACGCCCGGCACATTTCCCAGGAGGACGACGTGTTTCACTTCGCCGGGGTGGGCGTTGTAAAGCGTGATGACCTGGTCGCGGATGGGGATGTGCAAGTTGCCGGTGCCGGCGTAACCGCCCCAGCCCTGGCCCTTGGGTGTCTCGATGGTGTGGACGGTCCAGCCGTCGCCCGCGAGGTCTTGTTTGTAGCGCGCGAACGCTTCGGGAAGGCGCTGGACCACGTTGCTGTCCACCAACACGATCACCCGGCCTCGCGAGCCGGTCATGTCCACGGCGATGCCCGCGCGGATATAGCCGTAGAGATGGGTATCCGGGTAGGAGCCGCCTTGGCGCGTGCCGCCGTAAAGGCGATACTCGTATTCTTGTCCGGCGACGACGTTGGTGTCGGTCCAGGTGCTCCAGCCAAGCGCGATGGAACCGACCGGGCCGCTCCAGGAAATGTCGTGCGGCCCTTTGCGGTGGATTTCGTATGGCCGGTCGTTCTTATGAACCCGGAGGGTGATGGAGGGCGGCGATTCGGTGGCGGTGGCTTGGACGGGCACCGTGATCTCCGCCTGCCAGTTGGTGGCGGTAATGGGTGAGGGCAGGCCTTGCCCGAAGGCGGTGGAGAGGGCGGGCAACAAGGCCATCGGAAGGACAGCGAAACGGGCAAGCTGGGAATGGCGCGGATTCATGGGGACTTGGCTGTTGGGTTCATTGTTGCTCGACACGCAGCCGGATGAAGCGGCGCGGCACGGTTCTCGCGGGGGTCGCGTCGCGTTCGGTCACGGTTTCGCGGCCATCGCCGTGGCCGGTTGTGGATTCGATGACGGTGACGGTCCCGCCGCCCGTGTTGGACGTCCATGCCGCGAGGTCGCCTCCGACTTCGACCACGAACTCGATGTCTCCCCGGTCGGTCCGGCGGGTGTAGGTGATGGCCAGGTAAGTTTCGCCGTCCTTTTTTACCATCGTTTCTGAGATCGCGCCTTCGCCGTCGGCGGCCAAGGGATCGAGGCCAAGGGCGTATTCCAGCAGGTTGGGGAACCGGTCGCCGTCGGGGTTGGCGAGGGGATGGCGGTCGGCCTCGGGGCGTCCGGTGAGGTGCTGGGAGGTCCATGCGCTGTAGGTCCAGAATGCGTCGATGGCGGCCGAATCGGAGGCCGTGGCGGCGCCATCGCCGATTTCCACAGTGGCCGTGTATTGGCCTGGGGCCGCGTACACATGGCTGGGCGCGGGATTGGTGGAGCCGGGCTGGCCGTCGCCGAAAGTCCAGGCGTGGGTGAGGGCGGGCAACCTGGCGTTTTCCCAAAGCGGCCCATAGCCCTCGGGAACGAAGGCGGGATCGGTGGTGAAGACAAAACGGTCCACGCCGTAGTCCCTTTCGCGGCCGCGAATCTGGAACGTGTGCAACCCCGCGGTGACGCTGAACGTGGCGGTGTGGCGGACCCAATACCAGGTCTCGTATGCGGTTCGCGGGGTGTCGTCGAAAGCGCCGCCGACCTGGACGCCATCCATGCCGACCCAGCAGGAGTTCTCGGTGGACTGCCCTGGCCGCACGCGCATCCAGAGGTAATACGCCCCCGAGGCGGGGAACTGGATGTCATAGGCGGCCTCGCTGGTGTTGGTCCAAACGAGCGGGCCGTAGCTTCCCGACATTTCGTGAACGATCATCCCACCCAGCGACTCCCACCAGTTGTCACCCAGCGGGGACCAATACGCGTATTTGCTTCCGTTCTGGTGGTCGGTGTAGCGGTGGAAGTTCTCCGCTTCGACGACGACCATGGCGGTTTCGCCCGCGACCGCGCCGTTGGCGCCGGTCCCGCCCGCGGCGGTGGACGAGAAAGCGACATCGAGTGGCGCGGACCCGCGGGTCGGGTTGGCCATGGCGGTGACGCCCAGGGGCGGCGCGGAGACGTTCACGATCCAATCCTGCACCACCACCCCGCCGCGTCCGTCATCAACCTCGACCCGCACCACGTGGCCGCCCGCGTCCCCGCCGCCCGGCACGTAATCGAAAACCGGTTTGCCGTCGAGTTGGGGCATGCGGACGTTGTTAAAATACCAGCGGTAGGTTAGCGGATCGTTGTCGATGTCGCTCGCGGTGACGGTGAAAGGAAGCCGCTCGCGAGCGTTGATTGCGGCGGGTGTGGCGGGGCTAAAGGCGTCGATGACGGGGGCGGTGTCGCCCGCCTGCGGACCGACGGTGAACGTGAACGGCACGAGCAGCTCGGGTTCGTCCGGATCGTCGGAGAGAAGATGGATATGGCCGGTGTGGGTTCCCGACCGCGCGAGGGCCGAATCGAAGGCGACGGTGATCGTTGTTTCTGCGCCGCCCGCGAGCGTGCCACCATCCGGCGTCATGAGGGCGAAGTCGCCGGTGAACACCCGGTGCACCGGGGCGCCATACTCGCGGTAGAGCATCCCGCCGACGCCGTCCCAGGCGGCGTCCTGGGCGTCGAGGTAACTGGCCAGCGGCGTTTGCGAGAGAATCTGGCCGTTGAACGGGTTCACCTTGAGCAGCGGCCCGCCGAGGCTGGTGCCGAACCAAAGGGCGCCATTGCCGTAGGCGATGGGGCCGCCCTGGAGCGGCCCGTAGGGCGGGTCGAACCGGTCGAGAATGTTTTTGGTGCCCGGTTCTAGGCGATAGACGCCGGAGGCCGGGTCGCCCGACGTCGCGGTCACGAAAATCCACACCCCGTGATGGCCGACGGCGATGCCGCGGTTGACAGGCCCGAAATCACTGGCGAACTGCGGGATGTAATGGCGGTCGATCAGGGTGGTGGCGCCAAGGCCATATTCGAGGATGCGGCTGCTGCCGTCCACGACCGAGTTGCGGTTCAGCGCCCAGATGCCGTCGCCGGACCAGCCGAGGGTCTCGATATATTCCTGGCTGAACCCGTCTGGAACGATTGGCGGCAGCGTCGGGCCGACAATCTGCCCCGTGGTGGCGTCGTGGCGCACGAGATGGCTGCGGTAATAGGCATAAGAACTGGTCAACTCGAGTGCCCCGGTCAGAAAATTCGTCCCGTCCCATGCGATCCCCCGCAGATACCCCGCCCAGAGGCGTCCCGAGGGCAGGGCGGCCGAGGGCACTTCCAGAGCGACGGTGGCGATCGTGTGGCCCGCGTAGGAGGGCTGCGTGTTCCATGTCATCGGCGCGGTCCAGCGCAGCGGCGTGGTGCCGGCGTTGCGCAGCGTGATGGTGCGGGTCGGTTTCTCGCCGTAAACCGCCGAAACCGTGATCGGGGCGAGCGACGCCTCGATATCGCGATGGCCGACCTGGATGGTGACCGTGGCGATGTTGGAATCGAGGGTGCCGTCGCTGACTTTGAACGTGAACGAGACGGTCCCGGTGAACCCCGGCGCCGGGGTGTAGGCCATCGAGGGCGCTTTGCCGGTGAGTCCACCGCTGGCGGGCGGGCTCAGGATTTCCCATTCGAGGGGCTCGTTGTCCGGATCGGCGGCTTCGAGCGCGAACTCGAGAGTGTCGGAATTGGCGACCGTATGGGAGGCGTTCTGGGCCACCGGGGCGCGGTTGATGTTGCGGACGAAAATCTGCCAGAGCCGGGTGGCGACGCCGCCCCGCCCGTCGCTGGCGGATACGGCCAGGGCGTGGGCGCCCTGGCTGAAGTAATCGGCGTGGAACGTGAACTGGCTGTTCGTCCCGGTGGCCAGCACGCCGTCCAGGCTCCACGCGATGGAGAGCGGGTCGCCGTCGGGGTCCGCGAGGCCGGTGATCGAAAAGATCTGGCTTTGATTTTCATCGAGACTGGCCGGGGAGGCCGGCGACGAGGCGGCGATGGTGGGGGCGGTGTTGGTGGGATCGCCGGCGGCGACCTTGAGCACGACGGGCACAAACAAGGCGGGGCGGTCGGGGTCGTTGGAGGAGAAGCGCAGCGCCCCGTGATGCGTGCCGGCCGCAAGGCCAGCGGCGTCCAGCGCCACCTCGATGTCGATCTCTTCGCCCGCCGCGAGCGTGCCGACCGCCTGCCCGGCGCGCATCCAGAGGCGGACACCGGAATCGACGCGCTGGACCATGCGCGGGTCCGGGTAGTTCTTGAGGAGCCAGAGCGCCCCGGTCTCGTCGGCGAAGATTTCGCGGTAATGCCAGGTGGTGGCGGAACCGGCGGGGGCGATCGTTTCGAGGATGGCGCCGGTGGCCGGGTCGAGCCGGTGGATTTTCTGGTACCACCCGCTGAGCGCGAAGTTGTTGCGGCTTTCGATCATCCAGACGTTGCCGTTGAAGTAGGTGAAATCGGTGAACCGGACGTTTTCGTGGGGCCAGTTGACCTCGGCGGGAAGGCGGTAATGCGAGAGCAACGCCCCGGTGGCGCGGTCGATGCGCGCGAGATCGATATAGCGCTTGGCGTCCACGGGATCGTAGGTGGCCCAGTAAAACAGGAAAACGCCCTCGGCCAGGGCGCCGCACTCAGCGTTGGCCCAGCCAAGAATCTCGTTGCCGCTCACGCTGGTGTAAATACGGCGGTCCACCTCGATGGTCTCAACGATCTGGTGGGTGGCGAGATCGACGGCGTGCAAGTTCGAGAACTTGTGGCCGGGGTCGTCAAAAGAGGCCACCTTTTCCTCGAACCAGAACCAGCGCCCGTCGAAGCAAGCCAGGCGCCACGAGCCATCGAACCCGATGACTGTCTCCGGCAGATATTCCTGGCCCGCGAGGGTGCCGTCCTTGCGCTGGCGGTAGAGGGTTCCGTCCAGGAACCAGCAGAGATGCTCGCCGTCGTATGCGGAACCGTCGATGCCCAGCGCGGTCTGATAGCCGGCGATGGCGGGCGGCGGCGCGAACTCGCCCAGAAGCGCGCCGGGCGTGCCGCCACCGTTCGCGAGCCCGCCGAATTGCCAGAGCAGGTCGGCGACGCCGGGGTTGCGGAGCGTGATGGTGCGCGTCGCGGTCGCCCCGGGCGCAAGCGTGACCTCGATGCCCTCGCTGCCGGCGCCAAGGGCGATGCGCGGGTAGCCGAGGCGGAACGCGAGTCCGGCGGCGCCCGGCGGGGCGGTGACGGTTTGTGCGGAGGTGGGGTAGTCGTACGCGGATGGTTTGCCGGCGTTGACGCTCCACTCGGCCGGGCGCCCGTAGATGCGGGTGTGCGTGAAAACGCCGTTGCCATCGGTGGCCAGCGACTCGTTGACGGGCCCGAGGAAAGTGACCGTGGCGCCGGGGACGGGCGCCCCGGTGTCGTCGTCCACCACCGTCCCGGAAACCGTCGCCGTGGTAAGGTTGAAAACGATGCCGGTTTGAGTTGGCGGCGTGGTGAGCGTTTGCGCGTCGGTGACGGACAACGGGCCTCCCAGGAACGAGGCTTGCAGGCTGAAATCGCCCGACGGCACGGGGATGTCAAAGGCGCCGTTGGCTCCGGTGGCCACGGACCCGCCGGCCGGGCCGGTGTAAGCCACCGTGGCGCCAGCGAGCGGCGCGCCGTCCAGGAGAACACTCCCCTGAAGGCGGTATGTGTTCGAAACCCGAATCTCGAGCGGCAAAACCCATGTGCCGCCCGTCCCGTCGGCCAGCGTCAGAGTGCATGCCACAGTGTGCGGGAGCGGGCTGATCTCGGAAACGATCCGAATCGCCAGCGGGTCGAGCGCGGACGTTTCGCCGCGCCCGGCAATGTCGCCGAACGCAGCGGTGCCGTCCGTGACGGTGGCATTTGGGTCCGCGGTGGCCAGGGTGCCGGTGACGGCGGTTGCACCTTGGTAGCCCAGATTGCGCACGGTGAAGGCGATGGACACGGTTTCCCCCGGATTGGGGACGGTGTCGCCGTTGCCCCCCGGGGCGGGATCGGAGACCGCGACCGCCGCCAATTCAAGTAACGGCGCCTCATAGACCCCGTCGAGCGCGGCGGCGAGGTTGAGCCGCCCGCCGGTGACCGTTTTGCCCGCGAGGGCGGCGACCGGGTCCACGGTGGCCAGGAGGCGCGCCCGCAAATCGAGGTGGGGCATGCTTGGGGAGCGCGCGCGGAGCAGGGCGGCGGCCCCGGCGACATGCGGGCAGGCCATCGAGGTGCCGTT
>CAYSZK010000057.1:5737-24005 GCA_964435495.1 uncultured Verrucomicrobiales bacterium | reverse complement strand
GCACGGCGCTGCGGCGGGCCTCGGCGGCGGCGGCGGGGTCGCCCTGAAGCGCGAGAACGGCGGCGAGCCCGGCCCAGCCGCGGGCGGCGGCCGCGGTGTCGTGGCGGGATTCGGCGAAGCCAATGGCGCGGCGCCAGGCCTGGGCGGCCTCGTTGAGGTGGCCGCTGGTGTGGGCGCACCGCGCGAGCTGCTCCAGGCAGGCGGCGCGTTGGGCGGGGTCGTCGGCTTCGGGCCAAATCTTCAGCGCTTCTTCAAAGGCCCGGGCTGCATCGTGGTAGGCGTGGACTGCGCAGGCTTCGCTCGCGGCGCGGAGGTAATGGGTCCGCGCTTCGGGAAGGCGGTCGGCCGCCGCGAGATGGCCGGCGATCACGCGGGCGGGCGCGGATTGGCGGATCAGCAGAACGGCGGCGGCGGCGTGGAGCGCCACGCGCCGGGACCACGGGATGTCCTCCAAAACGGCCTGGCGCAGCAGGCCGTGCGGAAAGGCGGCGCGGTCGTGCGCCGTCCTGGCCAGGAGGCCCGCGGCAAAGAGATCGTCAATCGCGGCGCCGCCGCCGGCCAGCCGCGCAAGGGAGGCGGGAGGAAAGTCGCGCCCCAGGACGGCCGCGGCGTCAAGTGCGGCGCGGGCGGCGGGGGAAAGATCGGCGGCGCGGAGCAACAACGCTTCCCGGGCGGTTTCGGGGATGGGGAACGTGGCGCCGGGAGCGAGGGCGGCCGCGCCGTCCTTGCGCGTAACGGAGCGGGCCCGGAGCAGGGCGTCGCAGAGCTCGCCGGCCAGGAAGGGGAGGCCGCCGGAGGATTCGTAGATGTGGCGGGCCAGGGCGGGGTCCGGCGCGGCGTTGAGGCGCGCGGCGGCGAATGCGGCGGTTTGAGCAGCGTCAAGGCGTTCGATGCGCGCTTCGGCGCAGCCTTGTTTGCGGAGTTGCGCGCGCGCCCGCCCCAGGGGATGCCCTTGGCCAAGGGCGGTGTCGGCGAAGGCGAGAATCCATGCCAGCGGTGCGTGCGCCGTCCGCGCGGCGAGCGGGGGAAGCGTTTCCAGCGTGGCGCAGTCGGCATATTGCAGGTCATCAAGGAAAAGGACCAGCCCGCGCCGGGCGGCAAGGTGGACAAAGGCCGCGGCGAAAACGTCAAGCAAGGCCGATGCGTCCAGACCAGCTCGGGACCTGGGGGAAGCCGCGGCGGCCAGGGCGGAATCGAGAGTTCCGAGGAGGGCGAACCGCGGGGGCAGCCGTCTTGCGCCGGTCGCGGCAAGCGCCCCGCGAAGAAGGGCGAGAAGGGTCTGGAACGCGCCAGGATCGCCTTCCACCGCGTGGGCGCGGGCGGTGGGCCGGCGGATGTGGCGGAGGCGGCGTTCGACCGTTGCGGTCTTGCCCGCACCTTCTTCACCGCTGACAAGAACCGGACGGCCGCGGCAATCGAGGGCGGCGGCGAGGGCCGCGGAAATGAGGCGATCGGCTTCCGGACGCGGAATCCAGGCGCGGCGAGGAGGGGCCATGAAAGAACTTTGCGGCCCGGCGGCCGGACCGCAAGGGGCGGGCGCGTCCGCGGGAAGGAGGGGTGCCCGGCCGTTTCGCGCGCGGCGGAGCGGCGGGGCGTCCGCGTCCACGGACGGCCCGCGCCGCGGAAACAGCCGGCGGCCCGAGGGCCGGCAGTTGGGTGTTGGGCTCCAATGGCGTGGCGCCGCCGTCTCCGCCGCAAAGAACAGAGCCCCAAGCCGGCAACCGAGCCGGAAGCGCGCATGATCCCGCCCATGAGCCTCCACCATTTCCTCCGGACAATCCCGCTGATGACCGCCGCCGCGCACATGCCTGGGCCGGCCCTTGGAAAATTTCGGAAAGGTCAATCCCTGACCGGCCTTCTGTCCGGCCAGGGTTCCCGTCAGGAAAGGGGGGAGGGCGGCCTAGCAGCCTGTCGGACTTACCGCGCGGGCGGCGCTGGAGGGAGTTGGGGTGGCTGGCGAGGAGCGGGTGAGGGAGAATCCCCTCAGCGGGCTTTGACTGAGCCCGCGACACTGCCAGACGCTCCCAATCGCTCCAGCCCTTCGGGTTGCGCCGCTCGCGGGGCAAGTCCGACAGGCTGCAAGATGAACCGAATCAGGTATCCGGCCTGTTCGGCTCACGCGCGTTGGAGCGGCAGAATCTCCACGTCCACGGCCCGCGCCAGGCAAACGTGATCCGGCGCGCGGCTGGGCGCGGGCAGTCCGTCCCAAGCCGCGGGAAGGCTGGACCACTCCCGCGCCTCGGCCGCGGCATACTGGTAGGGGGCGTGCGCGACCCGGCCCGTGAACAGCGGTCCCGACTTGCCGGACGAGAAGAGGAGATACCGTTCCAGCAGAAAGAATTCGGCGGTGCCCGGCGCCGCTTCCTGGAACCCGGACAGCGCCCGGTAGTGGAACCGCGCCTCGCCCGGTTTTCCCGGCCGCCGGCAGCGGTATTGCACCGCCCCCTTCCGGCGGCTGCGAAACCGGGCGTGCTCATAGGGCAGTTGGAAGAAACGGCGCGCGATCCAGACCGCGAGCGGCTGATCGCAGTCCAGCGAAAAGAACCAGACCCCCGGCGCGCCCCGTTCGTCAAAGACGTACGTCCGGACATTCAGCTCATGGAAATCCGAAAGCCACGGCACGGCGGGGCAGCCGGCGGGACGCACCCGCCGCATGAAAAACGGGACGATGCCCAGCCACGCGGCGCCGCCGAATTCATCCACGATCAGGCCGCGCGGCAGGAAAGGGCGCAACTCCGCCGCTTCCACGCGCCAATGCAGAAAGAGCAGGTCCTCCCAGCGCTGCCGCATGATCGGGCGGGACCCGGGAGGCGGGGTCCGCGCCGCCAGCCGGGCCTGGAGGGAGGGCGGTTCGGGAGGCATGGCGACAGCTTGGCGTGATCACCCCCCGTGTAAAGCCGGCCGGTTTCGCCGGGGCGCCGGCACGACGGCGCGGACGAAGCGTTTGGCGTCCGGGCGCGGCGTGGCGCCGGCGGCCGGCGATGAACCGCCAGGGCAGGCATGGGGCGATCAAAGCAGCGGGCTCAAACACCGGGCCATGGCATTGGCAAGGCGATGGGCCGGCGGGCGGCGGCGCCACGCGTCGCCCCGGATTTCGACGGACTTTCCCAAGTCCTCCTCGAACGCATGGGCCAGGGCGCCCGCCGTGGCGCCACCGAGGATCAGGACATTGCACTCGGCGTTGAAGAGGAACGAACGAAAATCGAGGTTGGAGGAACCGATGACCGAGACCCAGTCATCCGCCACAAGCGTTTTGGCGTGGAGGATTGTGGGTTGATACTCAAAAAGGCGCACCCCGCCGGCGAGCAGGCCGGAAAAGCTCCCTTGGCCGGCGCAGCGCAACACCGGCCAGTTGGTGGGACCCTGCAGCAACAGGCGCACGTCCACGCCCCGTTGCGCCGCGCGCCTGAGGAGGCGGATCGTCATGCGGTTCGGGGCAAAGTAGGAATTTGTGATCCAAAGCCGCTTGCGTGCGGCCGCCACGATCGACGCCAGCACGGACGCGGTTTCTCCGTGGCCGCGACCCGGCCATGAGTCCAATACCAATATCCGCGCGTCGCCGGGCTGGGTGCCCGCCGCGGGCAGGGCGGGCAGCGGCGCGCCGCCGGACCGTTCCCAGCCTTCACAAAAGACCAGGGCCAATTCCGAAGCGGCCGGGCCCTCGACGCGCACATGGGTATCCCGCCACGAGAGTCCGTGGCCGTGGCGCGAGGAGCCGTATTCGTTGCCCACGTTCATTCCGCCCGTGAACGAAATCCCGCGGTCGATGGCGATGATCTTGCGATGGTCGCGGAACAACAGGCTCCGCAAATGGCTCCCCAGCGGATGGAAAAGCCGCGCCTCGATCCCGAGGCCCCGCATTTCCCGCCAGAACGCGCCCTTGGTGGACCACGATCCGTACGCGTCGGCCAGAACCCGGACCTTTACGCCCCGCGCGGCGGCGGCGCCCAATCCCCCCAGCAGCTTCCGGCCGGTGGCGTCATCCCGCAGGATGTAGGTTTCAAACAGGATCTCCCCAACGGCGCCGTCCATCGCCTCGGACACCGCCGCGAAGGCGTCTTCGCCGTGAAAGAATACCCGGACGCGGTTTCCGCCATGAATCGGGCCGGTGTCGATGCGCCGGACCAACGGTTCAAACGCGGCGTCGTGAACACCCAGCGGCAAGGCCCCGGCGAGGGCGCCGACATTCCCAGCCCGCAGTTCGCGAGGCAGCAGGCGGCCCGCTCGGGGCCGCAGCCTGGCCCTGGAGGAGACGGCCCTGGCAGGGAACCGCTCCAGCATCCTTCGGGGCAAGTCCGGCGTGACGGCCTTTTGCCGCGCCGATTTGCAATTTACTTGCAGCAGGACGAGGCTTCCTTGAGGGCCTTTTCAACGGCGGCGCGGGTTTGGCCGGTGCGCTTTTGGATGCGGCCCACCAGCTCATCGCCTTTGCCTTCCGCATATTTGAGGTCGTCATCCGTGAGGGCGGCCCATTTTTGTTTCAGCTTGCCCTTGGTGATGTTCCAGTCGCCTTTGATTTCAAGTGTGTTCATGGGGTCGATTCCTTTTTGTGTTTTCCAGTTGTCCATGACAACCGGTCCTTGTGCTTTCTTGCCAGGGGCGTTCTGCCACCAGCAAGTCCCGTAACGATACGGGAAGGCGGCGGCGGCGCCATGGGGTGAAACCCTGCCTTCCGACATCGTTCGCGAATGCTCCCGCCAACATGCCCGTTTCCCTAGCCGCCGGACTGTTTGCCAACCGCCGCGGCGAAGAAAACGCTCAAGACCGTGACGCCTTCGGAGTGCGGCGCGAAGGGCAAGTAGCCCGCGCCCTCCGGGTTTCCCCTCGGCAACGCGAGAACGTGGCGCCCGTGGCGGGGCGGAGCCATCGGCGGGCGGGGGGTTTCGGCCGGTAAACCCGGCCACCGCCGGCCCCGGCGGACCAGCCACGCGGCCGGTTCCAGCGGGACAGGCGGTCCGGCGTTATTGAACCCGCGGGACCTGGATATTTCCCATCTGGCCGAGCACGCCGAAAGCGACGAGCAGCCAGAGAACGACGGCGATGACGACGACGGCGTTGAGGATTTGTTTGATCTTTCGATCCATCGGGATGTAGGTGTTCACCAGCCAGAGCAGGACCCCTACGACGATCAGCGTGATTACGAGTGAGATAAGTGACATGTTGTGCCTCCACTTCTTGTTTGGTTTTTCTTTCCGCGTGTTTTCTATTCGAACCACTCTATAGCGCGCCCCGGCATCGCGGCCATGGGGTGTTCACCGTATTTCAAGCACAAACGGGCCGCCCGTGGGGCGCAAACGGGGGCTTTGGGGCATGCCCGCTGCATGGGGCAAGGCTGGACCCGCAAAGAAACGGTCCTTGCGGTGGCGCCGGCAGGCTCTTCCGAAGGCCGGCCTTCTCCTCCGCTTCCCGGTGGGGTTTCACCCCATGGCGAAAGTGGCCCCGCCATCGCAGATTATGCGGCGGCATCCGTGCCGAACGCGGAGACCGTTTCTCAAACGTGCCGCCGGCACGGGCGCCGGCGGCGAACGGCGCCACAATATGGAAACCAAGGAACGATCACGCCGGGCCAAGCCACGGAACCCATGGGCCAAGTGGGACGGCCTCGGCCGGAAGCGCGTGTGCCCGCCCACGGGCGAGGCGCCCCTGCGGGCGGAGTTGTTCAGCGTCGAACAACTCGCGCGCCACGCCAAAGGTCTGGCCGCCAATCATAAGGTTGTCACGCGGCACGGCGCCAACCGCCTGCTCGCCCAACTGGGCCAGAACGAAGAGACCCTGCGAAGTTTTAATCGGGCGACCCTGGCGCTGCATGCCCGCCGCCGGATCACTCCCGCCGCCGAGTGGCTGCTTGACAATTTCCACCTGATCGAAGAGCAGATTCAAATGTCCCGGCGGCATCTGCCCCGGGGTTACAGCCGGCAACTGCCGCGCCTCCTGAACGGCCCGTCCGCCGGATTGCCGCGGGTGTACGACATCGTGCTTGAACTGATCGCGCACGTGGACGCGCAGATTGACGCGGAGCCGCTCCGCGCGTTCATCGCGTCCTACCAGACGGTGGGTTCCTTGAAACTGGGGGAGTTGTGGGCCATCCCCATCATGCTGCGCCTGGGGTTGATCGAGAATCTTCAGCGCATCACCAGCCGTTTGATCGTGGCCCGGGAGGATGGCGCCCTGGCGGGCGTGTGGGTGGACCGATTGCGGGAGATGGCGGAAAAGACACCGTCCAATCTCGTCGTGGTGGTGGCCGACATGGCGATAGCCGGTCTGCCCTTGTCCAGCGCTTTCGTGGCGGAGTTCTCCCAGCGCTTGTCCCAGCACAGTTCGGTGTTGCACCTGGCGCGCGGCTGGCTCGAACAGCGGCTTGTGGAACAAGGGTTGTCCATCGAGCGCCTGGTTCATTTGGAAAGCCGAAATCAAGCCGCCGACCAGGTTTCCGTAAGCCACAGCGTTGCCAGCCTGCGGTTCTTGAGCGCGACGGACTGGAAGGAGTTTGTGGAGACTCTGAGCGTGGTCGAAGCGGCGTTGCGTTCGGACCCGGCCGGCGTGTACCGGCGCATGGATTTTGCAACCCGCGACCGCTACCGCCATTCGGTCGAAACCCTGTCCCGCCACAGCCATCTCCCGGAAGCGGACGTTGCCCAGCTCGCCATGCAACTGGCGGCCGATAGCGCTCGGCGGAATGGCCAGGAAGCCCGGAACGCACACGTGGGCTTCTATCTGATCGACAAAGGCCTGCCACAAGTGGAACGCGCCGCGCGGGTGCGGCGGCCCTGGCAAGAATCCCTCGAACGCGGCATCCACCGTTTTCCGCTGGGGTTCTATGCCGGCGGCATTGGCGCGCTGACCCTGCTGGCGACACTTGGATTCATGCGTCCGGCCGTGGCCCTCGAAGCGCCGCCAGGAAAACTCATTTTCTTCACCCTGGCCTTTTTGCTTTGCGCGAGCCAGTTGGCCGTGGCGTTGATGAACTGGCTGTCCGCGCTGGCGGTGAAACCCCGCCTGCTTCCGCGCCTGGACTTTTCCTCCGGCATCGCGCCCGATTGCCGGACGATGGTCGTTGTGCCCACGATGCTCACGAGCCTCGCCGGCGTGGACCGCTTGATCGAGACCCTGGAAATCCATCACCTCGCGAATCGGGACCCGCATCTGCACTTCGCCTTGCTGGCGGATTTTCGTGATGCGCCGGAGGAAATCCTGCCGGAGGATCAAGGGTTGCTCCAGCGGGCGCGGGCTGGCATTGCGTTGCTGAACCAAAAGTATCCAACCAAGGGCCACACGTTCTTCTTCCTGTTCCAGCGCCCGCGCCGGTGGAACGCAAGCGAGGGCGTCTGGATGGGTTATGAGCGCAAGCGCGGAAAGCTCGCGGAGTTCAACGCCCTGCTGCGCGGCGGGCCGCGCGAGTGCTTCTCCGCCATCGTGGGGGAGACTTCCCTCCTGCCGGCCATCAAGTATGTCATCACGCTGGACACCGACACCCAGCTCCCGCGCGAGTCCGCCCGGCAACTCGTGGGCACCATGGCCCATCCGTTGAACCGGCCGGAGTTCGATGCCGCGCGCGGGACGGTGAACGAAGGCTACGGCATTCTGCAACCGCGCGTCGGCGTGAGCCTGCCGGGCGCCCGGCGCTCGTGGTTCGCGCGCCTGTTTGCCGGCGACGCCGGCATCGACGCGTACACCCGCGCCGTGTCCGACGTGTATCAGGACGTTTTCCAGGAAGGCTCGTATATTGGCAAAGGAATCTACGATGTGGACGCCTTTCAGCGCGCGCTGCACGGACGATTTCCGGAGAACACCGTCCTCAGCCACGATTTGCTCGAAGCGTGCCATGCCCGCTCCGCCCTTGTCAGCGATGTGGCGTTGTACGAGGAGTATCCGTCGCGCTACAACGTGGACATGCAGCGGCGCCATCGCTGGATTCGCGGTGACTGGCAGATTTCGCAGTGGCTGCTGCCGCGCGTTCCCGGGGCCGACGCCCGCCGGGTTGCCAATCCGCTCTCCGCGTTGTCCCAATGGAAGATTCTCGACAACCTTCGGCGCAGTCTCGTGCCCGTTGCCCTGCTGCTTCTCTTGCTGGGGCACTGGCTTCTCCTGCCTGAACTGGGCGTTCTGGCCACGCCGCTGGTCCTGGCGATCATCGCGCTGCCCGGCTTGCTGGCGGCATTGGCCCACCTGGCATGCAAGCCGGCGGACCCGCCGTGGGCGATGCATCTGCGCGACGCGGCGGCGGCAGGGGGACGGCAGCTCGGGCAGATTCTCCTGACGGTGGCCTTTCTGCCGTACGACGCCTTCATCAGCCTTGACGCCATTGGCCGGACGCTGCTGCGCCTGCTGGTGACGCGCAAGCGGCTCCTGGAGTGGCGGACGTCCAGTGACGCGGAACAAACCACGGGCGCCGGGCTCGCCGGCTTTTACCAAACGATGTGGATCGTGCCGGTGGCAGGCCTGGCGACGGCGGTCTTTCTGGCCATCCTCCAGCCGGCCCAACTGGCTTTGGCGCTGCCAATCCTGGGCCTCTGGCTGGGCGCCCCGTGGATCGCCTGGCGGATCAGCCAGCCCATTGAGTCCGCGGCGCCGGAGTTGCCGGAGGAGCAACGGGCGTTTCTCCGCCACACCGCCCGCAAGACCTGGCATTTCTTTGAGACCTTTGTCACGGAACGGGAGAACTGGCTGCCGCCGGACAATTTTCAAGAACTCCCGACGCCGACGGTTGCATCGCGGACTTCGCCCACAAACATGGGGTTGGCATTGCTGGCGAATCTGGCCGCGTGGGATTTTGGGTATCTTTCCGCGGGCGGCCTGATCCGGCGCACGCAGGCCACGCTCGCCACGATGCAACGGCTCGAACGGTATCGGGGGCACTTCTTGAACTGGTATGAAACCCGCACGCTCCAACCGCTCTTTCCGCGCTACGTGTCCAGTGTGGACAGCGGCAACCTCGCGGGGCATCTGCTGGCCCTGGCCGCCGGCCTGCGGGAGCTGGCCGAGGAAAGCATCTGTCCGCCGCGGATGTTTGCCGGCTTGCGCGACACGGTGGGCGTACTGCAAGCCCTGGCCGGGGATAATGCCGCGCTCGCCAGCCTCGATGCGGAGTTGGCAGCGGCTCCCGCAACTCCGCTCGCGGCGCTCCGCCTGTTGGAACGGGCGACAGAGCAGGCAACCGGGATCGCGGCCTCGCTGGCGGGGGAAGAGTCGGAACTTAAAGAGTGGGGCCAAACGCTGCGGCGCAATTGCGAGGAGCACCTGCGGGACGTGCGGTTCCTCGCGCCATGGCTGCGGGGGACGGACAACGACGGGCAGGCTCCTGGAGGCCCCAAGGCAACACTTCTCCAGGGTGGCCGCGCACCCACGTTGCGCGAAGCCTCCTTGGGGGATTCCTCGTCCGGTGCGCTGGGGCCGGCCCGCGGCGCGCCCGGTGAACCCTCGCGTGGCCCGTGGGAAGCGGGCGGGCATGCCCGGCAGCGCCTCCTCGCCTTGGAATCCCTGGCCCTCCAGGCCGATGAAATGGCGGCGATGGATTTCACGTTTCTCTTCGACCCGGCCCGGAAGTTGTTCGCCATCGGATTCAACATTGCCGAAGGCCGGCGGGACGCGAGTTTCTACGATCTGCTGGCTTCGGAAGCGCGTTTATGCAGCTACGTTGCCATTGCCCTGGGCCAGGCGCCCCAGGAGCACTGGTTCTCGCTGGGCCGCCTGCTGGCCGCTTCGCATGGCCCGCCGATCCTGGTTTCGTGGAGCGGCTCGATGTTTGAATACCTGATGCCGTTGCTGGTCATGCCCAATTTCGAGGACACGCTGCTGGATCACACCTGCAAAGCCGCCGTGCGGCGGCAGATCGAGTATGGGAAGCTGCGGGGCGTGCCGTGGGGCATTTCCGAATCGGGCTACAACCGGACCGACGTTCACCTGAACTACCAGTACCGCGCCTTTGGCGTGCCCGGCCTCGGTCTGAAACGAGGCCTGGCCGACGACCTGGTGATCGCGCCTTACGCCACCGCGATGGCGCTGATGGTCGCGCCGCGGGCGGCGTGCGAGAACCTGCAACGGCTGGCGGCCGAGGCGCGCACCGGCGTGTACGGGTTCTACGAGGCGGTGGATTACACGCCCTCGCGGGTGCCGCCGGATGCAACCAGCGCCACGGTCCGCTCCTACATGGCGCATCATCAGGGGATGAGTTTGCTGGCCCTGGCCAATCACTTGCTGGACTGCCCCATGCAACGGCGCTTCATGGCCTGCCCGGCACTCAGGGCGGCGGACCTGCTGTTGCAGGAGCGCGTGCCCAAGACCGCCGCGAGTGTCCTCATGGATGACCTGGCCCTGGAGACTTCGCGAACGGCCTTGGGCGACGCGGAAAGCGGGATGCGCCTTTGCGCGAATCCTTCGCCGCCGTCACCGGAGGTTCATCTGCTCTCCAATGGGCGGTATCATGTTGCCATCAGCAGCGCCGGCGGTGGCTACAGCCGCTGGCGGGACCTGGCGGTGACCCGCTGGCGCGAAGATGCCACGCGCGATTGCTGGGGAATGTTTGTGTATGTGCGCGATGCCGCGACCGGGGAATTCTGGTCCATCGCGCACCAGCCGGTGTTGCGCGCGGTGAGCGGCTACGAAGCCATCTTCACCCAGGCGCGCGCGGAGTTCCGGCACCGCCACGCCGGGCTCGAAATCCACACCGAGATCAGCGTGTCGCCGGAAGACGACGTGGAGCTGCGGCGCATCACGGTCACGAATCGATCCAACGTGGCCCGTGTTATTGAACTGACCAGTTACGCGGAAGTGGTGCTCGCCCTTCCCTCCACGGACGCGGCGCACCCCGCCTTCAGCGGCCTCTTTGTGCAAACCGAATTCGTGCGGAAATCCTCCGCCATTCTCTGCACACGCCGCGCCGTTTCCCCCGAAGAGACACCGCCGTGGCTGCTGCATCTGATGGTGGGCCAGGGTGGCGGCTTGGGCGGGATATCCTGCGAAACCGATCGCGGCGCATTTGTGGGACGCGGCGGCACGCTGGCCAGCCCCGCGGCGATGCGGAGCGATTCCCCGTTGTCCAACACCGCCGGCCCGGTGCTCGATCCGATCATCTCGCTGCGGCGCACGGTCGCTCTGCCGCGCCAGGGGAGCGCCATCATTGACCTTGTCGTGGGCGTGACCGGAAGCCGGGAGACCGCGCTGGCGCAGGTGGAAAAGTACCAGAGCTCCCGCATGGCCGACCGCACCTTCGATCTGGCCTGGACCCACAGCCAGGTGGCGTTGCACCAGCTCAACGCCACGGAGGCGGATGCCCAACTCTATGGCCGCCTGGCCAGCGCGTTGCTCTATGCCGACCCAGCCCGCCGCGCCAGCCCCGGTGTGTTGCGCGGCAACCGGCGCGACCAACGCGGCCTGTGGGGTTACGGCATTTCGGGCGACCTGCCGGTCGTGCTGCTCCGCATCAGCGACCCCAAAAAGATCGAGATCGCCCAGCAGTTGATCCAGGCCCACTCCTACTGGCGCCTCAAGGGATTGGCCGTTGATCTCGTCATCTTGAACGAGGACAGCTCGGTGTACCGCCAGTCGTTGCAGGAACAGATCACCCGCTTGATTGTCTCCGGAACCGAGGCCCAGCTGCTCGACAAGCCCGGGGGTGTTTTCGTGCGCCGCCTCGAACAAATCCCGGACGACGATCTTGCGCTGCTGCAGGCCGTGGCGCGGATCGTGTTGGACGGCGAAAAGGGAACCCTGGCGGAGCAATGGGAGCATCGCAACGTCCTGGAGCCCGTGGTCCCCGCGCTGGCCCCCACGCGCTCCGGGCCGCCCGACGTGGCCCCGCCGCCGCCGGACCGCGAGTTGGTTTTCCCAAACGGTTTCGGCGGCTTCACCCGCGACGGGCACGAGTATGTCATCACCCTGCAACCCGGCCAGATGACGCCGGCCCCGTGGGTCAATGTGCTGGCGAATCCCCATTTTGGGACGGTCGTTTCCGAGAACGGCGCGGCATACACCTGGCTGGAGAACTCCCGTGAATTCCGGCTGACGCCCTGGAGCAACGATCCGGTCCAGGACCCCACGGGCGAGGCTTTGTACATTCGCGATGAACAGACCGGCGCGGTATGGTCGCCCGCGCCTTCGCCCGCGCGCGGGGCCGCTCCCTATGTCATTCGCCACGGTTTCGGCTACACGGTGTTCGAGCATGCCGGGAACGGCATCGCCTCGGAGATGTGGGTGTATGTGGCCATGGACGCGCCGGTAAAATTCACGGTCCTGAAATTGCGCAACATTTCGGGCCGTCCACGCCATCTGTCGGTCACCGGTTATTGGGAATGGGTGTTGGGCGATTTGCGGACGAACAACCTGCTGCACGTCCAGACCGAGGTGGACCTCAAGAGCGGCGCGTTGCTGGCGTGCAACCACTACAACACCGGGTTTCCCGGGCGCATCGCCTTCCTCGATGTCAATGATGGGAATGATGGCACGCGCACCCTTACCGGGGACCGGAAGGAGTTCATCGGACGAAACGGCAGTCTGGCGGAGCCTGCCGCCCTGAAGCGCGCCCGGTTGTCGGGCCGGACCGGCGCGGGGCTGGACCCGTGCGGCGCGGTCCAGGTCACCTTCCATCTGCGGGAAGGGGAGGAACGGGAAACGAGCTTCCGCCTCGGGGCCGGGCGCAACGCGGCGGATGTGGGGGACCTGCTGCAGCGGTTTCGCCGGACCCACGCCAACCGCGGCGCGCTCGAAGGCGTATGGGCCTATTGGAATCGGACCCTCGGCGCGGTGAACGTGGACACGCCCGATCCCGCGGTGAATGTGATGGCGAACGGCTGGCTGTTGTATCAGACCTTGAGCTGCCGGCTCTGGGGCCGCACGGGCTTCTATCAGTCCGGCGGGGCCTATGGATTTCGGGACCAATTGCAGGATGTGATGGCGCTGGTGCACGCCGAACCCGCCCTGGCCCGCGAGCATCTGCTCCGCGCGGCCGCGCGCCAGTTCCGGGAAGGCGACGTGCAGCATTGGTGGCATCCCCCGGCGGGGCGCGGCGTGCGAACCCATTTCTCCGACGACTTTCTGTGGTTGCCTTACGCGGCCTGCCGCTACGTCACATGTACCGCGGACACCGGCGTGCTCGACGAATCCATTCCGTTCCTCGAAGGGCGCCCGGTCAAACCGGAGGAGGAAGCTTATTACGATCTTCCGAATCGCTCCGAAGAGTCCGGCACGCTCTACCAGCACTGCGTGCGCGCCATTGAGCACGGCCTGGCGTTTGGCGCGCACGGCCTGCCGCTGATGGGTTGCGGCGATTGGAACGACGGCATGAACCGGGTGGGAATCCTCGGCCGCGGTGAAAGTGTCTGGCTGGCGTTCTTTCTGTACGATGTGCTCGTCCAGTTTGCCGAACGGGCGCGCGCCCACGGCGACCCCGCTTTTGCCGAACGCTGCCTTGCCCAGGCCCGGCGGCTGCGGGAGAACACCGAGCGCCACGCCTGGGATGGAGCCTGGTATCGGCGCGCCTGGTTCGACAATGGCGAACCGCTCGGCTCCTCGGCCAATCTGGAATGCCAGATTGATTCCCTGCCGCAAAGCTGGTCGGTGATCAGCGGCGCCGGGGACCCGGGGCGGTCCCATCAGGCGATGCAATCCGTGGAGCAACGCTTGATTCGGCGCAACGCCAGACTGGTCCAGTTGTTCGATCCGCCCTTCGACAAATCCCCCCTGAACCCCGGGTACATCAAAGGCTACTTTCCCGGCGTGCGCGAAAACGGCGGCCAATACACGCACGGCGCGATCTGGGCGGCAATGGCTTTTGCCCTTCTCGGCGAAAACGACCGCGCGTGGGAGATCTTCGCGATGCTCAACCCCATCCGTCACAGCGCGACTCCCAAACAGATCGCCACCTACAAGGTTGAGCCCTACGTCGTCGCGGCGGATGTCTATGCGGTCGCGCCGCACACCGGCCGGGGCGGTTGGACTTGGTACACCGGTTCCGCCGGCTGGATGTACCGCCTGCTCGTCGAAACGCTGCTGGGGGTGAATCTCGAAGGCGCCCAACTGCGGCTCGCACCCCGGCTTCCAAAATCGTGGAACACCTACAAAATCCACTACCGCTACCGCCAAACAGTTTATCATATCACCATCACACGGGTCTCCGCTGGCTCCATGGATGCGCACCGGCTCACCCTCGACGGGCGGGACCTTGCCGAAAACTCCGTCCCCTTGGAGGATGACCGCCGCGAGCATTCCGTCGAAATGAAGGTTTGTGACCTCCCGAACAACACCCGCGAGCCGGGCGCCGCGCAGCCCAGGGACGATGAGTCCGCCGGGAAAATGGACGCCGGCGCACGAACGCTGGAATCCCGTTCCGGAGAATCGTTGCCCCCGCCATCTCCGGTGGGATTTCACTCCATGGCGGAGGATCGGCCGGTGGCGTAATCTTCCTCCGATCCGATCCATGGCCCCGCCGCCAACCCAAGGCGGCTGCGCCTGGGTCCCACCCCCCGGCCCCGCGGCGGTGGGGACTGGGTGGGGGTCTGTCCCAAACGGCGCTAGCCCAAGGCGCATTTTGGATGCCACCATTATGGCGCCCCTACAGGGCTTGGTTGTATCAACACATGGCGCCCAGGGCGTTGCCCTGGGCTGGTATGGTTTGCCCCTTTGGGGCGAGGCCTTTTACGTTAGTGCCATTCCGGTCTGCCCCTTTGTCACTCCCCGCCTTGCATTCTCCCGGGTCAGCGTTTGCCCGCGGTTGCCTCGTTCCCCCCCCCTTCCCCCTCGCCCAATATCTCCCGCGCGTGCAGGTCCCCCTGCTCCGCCGCTTTCCGCAGCCAATCGCGCCCCGCTTTCTCGTCCTTGTCCACCCCGCGCCCGTCCAGGAGCATCAGCCCAAGATTGAACTGCGCCTTGGAGTCCCCCGCCTCCGCCGCCGCCCGGTACCAGCGCGCCGCCTTTTCCGGGTCTTTCCCAACCCCCGTCCCCTGCTCGAACATCACCCCCAGATTGTACATTGCCGGCACAAACCCCGATTCCGCCGCCGCGTAGTAGAGGTTGAATATCTCCCCGAAATCCCGCGTCCGCCCCGGTTCCTCCGCCAGCAACACCGCAAGGTTGAACATCGACGGCGCGTAGTCCTGGGCCGCCGCCTTGCGGTACCACGCAATCGCGGCGTTCACATCCTTGGGAACCCCTTCGCCGCGGGACAGCATCCGCGCGAAATTGTGCCGGCTCTGCGGCAATCCCCCTTTCGCGGCGAACTCGAACCATCTCGCCGCCTCCGCCCAGTTCGGCAACGTCCCAAATCCCCGGTAATAACACAGCCCCAGGTATTCCGCCGCCTGCGGATCGTCCTTGTCCGCCGCCAACCGGAACCAGCGCACCGCCTCCGCCGGATTCTTGTCCACCGCCAATCCAAAGTAGTAAAACTGGCCCATCGCCGTTTGGGCCTTGGGAAAGCCCTGCCGCGCCGCCCGCTCGTACCACGCCAGGGCGTCCTTCGGCGTCCGCTCCACGCCCGCCCCCAGCAAGTGGCACCGCCCCACCACCGATTGCCAGACCGCGTCCCCCGCCTCCGCCGGCCCCCGAAACTCCGCAAGCCGGCGCGGGCTTACCGCCGCCGCAAACTCCTCGTCCGGCAGCCCCAGCAGCCAGTCCGGGTTCGGCAGTTCCGCCCACGCCCTCCCAGCCAGAAACAGCAGGAACACCAGTCTCGACAGATGCGCCCTGCGCCCGCCGCCCGACCCGCCATTTCTTGAAGGAAATGCCATGCGTCCCTTGGACAACAGGCGGAAGGGGCGGGGCATCTCCGCGCTCCGAAGGCTACCAGCGCACGATGCGCATTTCGCCCAGCGACATCGCCTCGGCCTCTTCGAAAGTCATCCAGCGCTCGGCAAATTCCGGGCCCCACGAATCCGACGTCGCGACCTCTTCGGTCTCCGCGTTGTACCCGATGACCATGCAGTAGTGCGCCGTGTCCGCGTTTTTGCGGATATCCCCGGCGGCCTCGCGGACCGGTTCCAACGATTTCGCCCACGCCTTCCAATCGGCGGCCTTGGCGCGTTCCGCCGTGCGCAGGGACACGTCCCGGTAGGTCCGCATGTCCACGCTCAGCGCCCACATCAACGGCAGCCCGTCGTCAATGTAATCCGCCAGGTCCTTCGCCCGGAACGACGCCTTGACCCGGTCCATCCGCCGCCGGTTGCGTTTCACCACATCCTCCACCGCCGCCGCCATCGAGCCCGAGTGGGTTCCCCCGCCAAACCCCGTGTTTCCCGCCAGCGCCAGCAGGTACATGTCCGCCGGAATGCCCAGGTAACGAAGGTACCGTTCCCATGTCGCCGGAACGCAGAACCCTTTCGGTCCCTGGTCCACCATCGGAATCTCGGTGACCACGACGTCGCCGTTGTCCCGGCGCGCCACCCGCGACGCGAGCGCCTTGCGCATCTCGGAATCCTTGACCGCCTCGGTCCGCCCCTCGCTGTCGGCCAGCGCCACCGGCAGAATCCGGACGCCCACGTATTCCCCGCGCGGCGCCGCCAGCAGGATCGCGTGGCCGTTCCAGTCCCACCGCTGCACCCGCTCCCGCATGTCCTGCCCCTGCCCGAACCGGTCCTTCACGGGCGCCCCCAGCAAGTTGGTCAACGACCCGAGGATCGCGGCCTCGTCCCGCTCCAGGGCGTCCTCAAAACTTGCCCGCGCCTCCTTGCGCGCCTTGGCCCGCGTCTCCGCCCATTTCTTGCGGTCGGTCACCGCCGCGAGATCTTCCCGCACAAAATCCCCCGCGTAATCCCCCATGTTCGCAAAAATCATCGACACCTGCCGGGGCCGGCCCTCCTCCGCGTACATGGCAACCGAATACGGGCGCGCCCCAAGCACGCGGTCCTTCTCGCCAGTGTAATTGCGGTAGCTCGCCTGCGCCGTCGTCCGCGATTCCTCCCGCCATTTCAGCCGCTTGGCCGCATCGTCCGCGTCGTCGTCCCATAGCGATTCATCGGCCCAGAACGCCGCGCCGAACGCCTCGTTCAACGCCTCGAACGCCACATGGTTGGTCTCCTCCGCCGCGGCCGGCAGGGCCGCCAGCAAGACCAGCGCGCCAACGGCCCGCCCTCCCGCCCGCGCCCAGACGGACCCCGCCCGGCGCCCGAGCCCGGCACACTCTCGAAATATCCCGGTCATGCGCGCAAAGTTGCCCCCGGCCCGCCCGCCCGTCCAGCCCGAACCCGTTCCGCCCGGCGCCAGGCCTCCAGGCGCGGCCCGCCGCCCCAGCGGACTCCCCCGAGGATGCGCGCCCGCTTGCTTCGGAAAGAAGCTTTCCCCAATTTCCGGCGGGATTCGGGAAATTTCCCACGCGCCTTTGCGGATCCCGCGCGTTAAGCGGCGGGATTGGGGGCAGGCTTCAAATCCCGGCCGTATGCTTTTTCCTCTTTGCCCGAAAATACAGCAGACTCACGGTTGCAGCGCTTTGCATCCTTAGCTTCTCCGATATTCAGATCAGGCTCACCGCTGTTTTCTCCCTCCGTGATTTCCCTCGCAATGACCACCTTGCGTTTGTTGCTTCCGGGCAGCCGGTCCCATTCTCCAACGCTCAGGTCCGCATCCAACAGCCATTGTTCCAGCAACTTCAACGCTTCTTTCTCTCCGTATGCACCGCTTTCCTTGGCCGCCTTGCAACTGCGATGCCGCGGCTTGGCTAAGACTGGCGCTCCAAGCTTTAGCGCCCGTTCTGCGAATTCCCGGCTCCCCCGATACTGTTCCCCGCCGAGATAACCAGGTAAAGCGCAGAACAGCGCCTTGGGAAACCGGTCAGATCGATGGCCAGCATGGAAAGGGCACTCGATCGAAGTTGCCTCCCAAATCGCCTTCATCGTAGCGGCATTCATGTCCGTCGCGTTGTGTCACTTGCTTTGTGACTTACGCATCACTCACCACGCCATTCTCGTCCGGCAACGGGCCAAACGCTTCGGCGGGAAGAGGCAGCCGGAAATCCGTGCGTTGTTTGGGCTGCCAGCAGAGATAACGCCAAGCGCCCTTGCTCGCGCTTTTGATCGAATTGGACCGATTCCCTTTGGAATCTGCCTGACTTGGTGCAATCGCAGCCCACTGGCCCTCCGGGAAAGTCCAGATTTCGAGGAGGACGTCGCCAGAGGCCGAATCCCAAATGCGAACCGTTCCATCCTCACCAGCGAAGGCAAAACGCAACCCATCAGGCGACCAATCGCACGACTGGACACTGCCGGCATGACCCTGCAAGGCGTGGAGTTCGACACCCGCAGCCGCGTCCCAGATGCGGACGCTTCCATCCTCACCAGCGGAGGCC
>CAYSZK010000057.1:0-5637 GCA_964435495.1 uncultured Verrucomicrobiales bacterium | reverse complement strand
GCAAGGCGTGGAGTTGGACACCCGCAGCCGCGTCCCAGATGCGGACGCTTCCATCCTCACCAGCGGAGGCCAACCGCGACCCATCAGGCGACCAACCGCACGACAGGACACTGCCGGCATGACCCTGCAAGGCGTGGAGTTGGACACCCGCAGCCGCGTCCCAGATGCGGACGCTTCCATCTTTACCCCCGACGGCTAATCGCAAGCCATCAGTCGACCACTTGCACGACACAACCGAACCTTCATCTCCTTTGATGGCATTGAGTTGACACCTAGAGGCAGTATCCCAGATGCGGACGGTTCCATCCCCACCCGCGACGGCCAGGCGCAACCCGTCGGGTGACCAAGCGCACGCCCAAAACGATGCCGGAGGGCTCTTGAGCGCATGGAGTTGAACGCCAGAGACGCCGTCCCAAATGCGGATCGTTCCATCGCTACCCGCGGAAGCCAAACGCAATCCATCGGGAGACCAACCGCACGACCAAACGAAACCTTGATCCCCCTTGATGGAATGGAGTTGAACGCCAGAGACGCCGTCCCAAATGCGGACGATTCCATTCACACCTCCGGAGGCCAAACGCAACCCGTCGGACGACCAACCGCACGACAAAACAATGCCCTGACGGCCGTTGAGCGTGTGCAGTTGGCCGCCAGAAGCCGTGTCCCAAATGCGGACGATTCCATTCGTACCTCCGGAGGCCAAACGTAACCCATCAGGAGACCAACCGCACGAAACAACCATTCCTCGCCGGCCCTTGACTCTGAGTGTGTGCAGTTGGCCACCAGAGACGCCGTCCCAAATGCGGATCGTTCCATCGCCACCCGCGGAAGCCAAACGCAATCCGTCAGGAGACCAACTGCATGACCAAACCAAACCATGATGGCCTCTGAGCGTGTGTATTTGATCGCCAGAGGCCGCATCCCAGATGCGGATCGTGCCATCGTGCCCCGCAGAGGCCAAACGCAACCCGTTAGGCGACCATGCACACGAAAAAATCAAACGTTGGTGGCCATTAAGTTTTTGCAGTTGGACGCCAGAGGCCGCATCCCAGATGCGGACCGTGCCATCCTCACCCGCGGAAGCCAAACGCGACCCGTCAGGCGACCACGCGCACGACCGAACCGAGCCTTGGTGAGCCCTGATGCCATGGAGTTGGACGCCAGAGGCCGCATCCCAGATGCGGACCGTGCCATCCTTACCCGCGGAAGCCAAACGCAACCCATCGGGAGACCAACTGCATGAAAATGCGATTCCAGCGTGGCCCAAACAAGATGCCAACACCGCCTGGCCGGGGTTCGGGGGAATGGCATCAGCCCGCAAGGCCCGCCACGCTTCACAACCCGCGCCTTCACCGACAGCGATCAGCCGGACGGGACCGGTGGCGCCTGGCGCCTCCGCACCCGCAATCCGGCACTTGCGAAACAACGCTCCTTCCATGCGCGCCCCGTCGAACGATGCCCCGGTTAATGAGCACTCGTTGAATTCCGAACCCAGGAGGTCCGCGCGTCCAAACCGAGCTCGTGCCAACGAGACGCCCTGAAAACGCGCGCGAATCAGCGTCGCTCTTGAGAAGTTTGCGCCGTCGAGACGGAGCGAGGACGGCGACGCGACAAATTCCCAACCCGCAAGGTCCAGACCGCTCAAATCGGGTCTGTCCGGTATTGACGCACGCCGGGTTTCATCGTCCAACAAAAGCCAAAAGGCCAGCGTGGCATGGCTGCGCAGAGGCTTTGACTCGGCGAGCATTGCGGCCATTGATGCATCACAGCGAGAGGTCGCCGCCGGGTTCTGCTCAGAGAGCTTCTCACGCAGCTCCGCGAGGAAGGCAAACGTCTCTCTGCTCGGCATGGGGAGGGTCCAGGTCTCCATGTCTCCGTCCTCGAGAGCGGCGAGCAATCCGCGGGCGAGGAAGTACTCCTGAAGCGATGCGTGGGCGAAGCGAAATGCGTTTCCCTCCCATCTTCCAAGAAAGGTCGCGGTACGGAAATCCTCGAGTATGGAGTCGCGAATTTCGATACGCCTGAGCTCTTCGCCGTACATGCCGCGCCAGACTTCGTCGCCGACCAAGGCCCGCTCGATCCATTGTTCAAGGCGTTCCACGTCGATGGACCGCGCCCCTTCCTTCCAAAGGTGCGCTGCCAGCATCTCCATGAGCTGTGTCTTATGGTGGAGGGAAAGGACGTGCTTGCCTTTGTCCCGCGCCAGCCACCGGTCCACGATACTTTGATAGAGATCAATGGACCGGATACGCTTTCCTGCGAGGACCTCATCGTCCAACTCCTCAAGGTCATGCGCGATCAGGGAGAGCAGATAAGGACGCCTGGCGAGGTCATGGAGATCGTGAACGGAGGCGATGACATCCATGGCGCGCTCCACAGTCAGCCCCGGCACGTTCGCTTGAAGGTAGGACCGGATTTGCTCTTCACTAAAGGGGAGAAGCCGGAGAATTTCCATACGTGCGCGTTTCGGGAGCGGGACGTCACCTGGGCTGTCCGGGGAGCGCCCTCGAATCATCGGGACACCCTCGCGCCCCTGGCCGGTGAGATGCGAGATCTCGGCCGCCGCATTGCGAAAGTATTGCGTCCTGCAGGAGAAAAGAAGTTTTCCGGCGCCCTTGACCGCGGCCATCGGCGGCGGCAGCGCTTCAAGCAATTGACGGATGAAGGCCGCGCCCTCGGCATCACCAAGATGAACGAGCACCTCGTCGAGGCCATCCCAGATCAGCAGCCCACCGTTTTCCCGGACCGCCCGCAGGATGTCGCCAGCCGCCGGGGCATCTTCTCCAGCGAGCCTTTGGAGCAGGGTGGCAATAACCCTTTCCACCTTGGGGGATCGTTCCTGTTTGAGGAGGCCGGTTTCGTTCAACCGCCGAAGATCGAGATAGATCGGCAGGGGTGCGCCGCCGGCCTTGAGCAGTTCCCCGGCGAGCTGCATGCAGGTCATTGTCTTCCCGGCGCCAGTTTCTCCGAGCAACGCCGCATAGGCGGCCCCGTCCGGGTCTCGTGCCCATTTGACGAGCTGGGACATCACGGGCACGCCGGCCTCGCCTGTGTCGTCCGACTCAAGGAGATCGCGGACGATTTCGGCCAGTTGCTCATCTTGGGCCGTGGGTTCACGAGATGAGCGTCGTCCAACCCGGGGCTCTTCCCGAGCCAAGAGTTCCGTGTAGTTGTCGCCGACGCCCTCCCGGGCTCTTCTGTAGATGTCCATGGCGAATCCGGCGGATTTGTCGCCGTCTTCTTTTCGTGGGGAGATCAGAAAGGTGATATGATCGATCACCTTTTCCAGAAAGGCGTTCTTTTTTCGTCGAGCCAGGGTCAAATAGGAAGCGCCATCCACCTCGATTGTGTAGCGGCCGGCGACGGATGGATGTGTATCCCTGCCGGGCCTGAAATCGGCAAAGGCCAGCGGAATCGGGTGTCCCGTTGCACCTTTGCCAGTATAGTGGGGAAGCTCGACGCGATTAATGAAATCGCTCGCAAAGTACTCGGGGCTAAGCAGGAGGAGCGCGCAAGGGCATCCGTCCATGGCCGCTCGGATCGCCGGCTCGTTCTCCTCCCCGGCCAGAATCCCGCTCCCGCCGATCAATTCATCAAACCTCCAGAATTCCACGGAACGTCCCCGAGGGACGCGAAGGCGCAACCGATTCTTCAGGTCCGTGATGAACTTCGCGACCTCGCCCTTCCGGTTGTTTGCAGCGGCGAAGCTGACAAAGACTTTGAGGGTGTCGGGAATGGCACGGAGTTCGGCGAGGGGACCCGCGAGCTTTGCGGTTTCGATGCCGGACTCGGTGAAATTCCGTATCGACTCGTCGGCAAGCGATTCCCCTTCGAAATGGCACATGACCTCGTCTGGGTCCTGGTTTCGAACCCGTGGCTGGATGAGTTTGAAGTTCCGCCCGTCCTTTTTCGAGACCTGTTCGAGGGTGGAACGGAAGGAGGAAAATGCCGTTCTCGCCGATTCACGCTGGAGCTTGGGAAACAGCGCGCCGTGGATTTTGGCCGTTGAGAGTTGGTGGGAATTGGAATCCTCCACAAGATCCTGGAGTCTGGAGGCCAGCCGAATAAACTTCGCATCCGCACCAGCCTTGTTGGCGGCGGCAAGGGTTCGTTCGAGGTGGCGTTGGATGTCGCGAACGGAGGTGATCATGGGTCTTGAGGGGGTTCAATGACGGTTTCGGGAAGGTCACGGGAGGGGAAATCGAGGCGAAGCGCCCAACCGGGTGGCATCGCGATCCGGCGCATCAACCGGCCATGCTCAAACACCGCAACAAGTTGGAATGGCCGGTCCACGGAGTTATTGTCATAGAGGGTCAGCCGGTCCACCGCGTCGATCAGACGCCTCAGGTTTTCCAGGGTTCGCTCGAACCGGGATTCTAGCTTTTCATCGGGCACATCGTGTCCACCCAATTCAACCCGTGCCTGGACGCGGGCGATGGAGATGTCTGGGGAATCAATGCCTATGAAAACCGCCTCGACGAAGTAACCTGCCCGTCTTGCGGCCGCCAGAAACGCGACCTTGGAACCGTGCGGATCGGAGAGAACCGTTTCGAAGATAAACGACCTCCCGGCAGCCATGAGCTCGTGGCGTTCCGTCTCCGCTCGTTCAGCGGCTTGATACCCCTCCTCCCGCGTAAGGGCATGCCTTCCAAAGAGGCGGAAGGCGATCTCATCGGCGTTGATGAACGGCATGCCGAGACCGGCGAGGAATGCGCGATGGAAGGTGGACTTACCGGCGCCATTTGAACCGGCCAAGACAACGATAACCTTTAGCGCCTCGTCTTCCATACGTTATAATACGATAACAATACGGATATTTTTGTCAAGGACCTCTTCAACTGGGCTTGGGACTGGGTCAGGTGGCTGGGTCTGGGATGAATTTCCGCTTCACCATCCGGCCCGGAGTGCGGACGCCTTGACGGTCCACGCGCAGGATGCGGTCGGGATTCGCGGGGTCGGATTCGAAGCGGAATTCGTGCTCGGATCGGAGGGCTTCGGCAACAGGGGCGGAGGGCATGTGCTGACGGAGGGCGACCAGAACCCCCAAAACCTGCGCGGCGGCGTGGGCGGAATCTTCGGCGGCCGGGCGGGTTGCCAGTTTTTTCAGGACTGTGGCGCCCGCGGCGGGCAAGGCGGCATCAATGGCCCGGCCCAGCATCGCCCAGTGCTCGATTTGCCCCGCGACGGAGCGTCCAGACCAGACTGCGGTATCACGCGCCGCGCCGACAAGATCTCCCGAAACCCGGACCGCGGTGGCGCGCGGCAATGTCGTCTTCTGAGGCATGTGGCCAACCTATGCGGTTGCGATGCGAAATGCAATGAAATGTTGCGGCGCGCGATTGCCTTGTCCCCCTCCATCCGCCCACGACCACGCCCTTCTCGTTCCCCTTTTCTTTCACTCCCAAGCCAAAGCGCAGAACTTCATGGCGGTGGCGCCTTTGCTGGCCGCACAACCGGTATCATCACCGGGAGAGTCAGCGTCAGGCGCACCACCACCACGCCCACCAGGCTGGGCAGGATATGCCGGACCAGCGCCCCCCACGGGTTCCGCGCGTTAAGCGGCGGGACGCCGCTTCCACACTGGGGGCATGCGCCCGCAACTTTGCCTTTCCCTTTCCGCCAACCTCCCGCTAGAGC
>CAYSZK010000056.1:0-24485 GCA_964435495.1 uncultured Verrucomicrobiales bacterium | reverse complement strand
GTGCGTGCTGTTCCCCGCCGGGCGCGGGACCGTGTCCGGCAAACGGCTCAAAAGCTCCGGGATGTTCTGGTCGTTTCCCGGCGCGCGGAGCATTCCGCGGCTCCGAAGCGTTACGTCTGGAAAGGTGGAGGCGCGAGAATCCGGCGGCAACGCCACCCGCGGGGAAGTCCGACAGGCTGCAAGGGGTCCGAACCCGGCCTGGGGGCGCTGGCGCACTTTCCCTTTCCCTTTTCCCGTCCCCTTCGCCATGTTCGGGGAGCCATGCCGAAGACCGCCTTTATCTCGACCGCCATCCCGTATGTCAACGCCCGGCCCCATATCGGGTTCGCGCTCGAACTCGTCCAAGCCGACGCCATGGCCCGGTATCTGCGGCTCACCGGATTCGACACGTTTTTCCTGACCGGCACCGACGAGAACTCCCTGAAAAACGTCCGGGCCGCCCAAGCCGCGGGCATCTCCACCGCGGAGCTTTGCCGGCAGAATTCGGCCGCCTTTGAGGCACTGCTCCCGGCGCTGAACATCTCCGCCAACCGCTTCCTCCGCACCAGCGCCGACGCGGACCACGTCGCCGGCGCCCGGCGTTTCTGGTCGAAGACCCGCCCCGCCGACCTGTACAAGAAGCATTACTCCGGCCTTTACTGTGTTGGGTGCGAGGATTTTTACGCGGAAAAGGACGTCCCCGGCGGCGTTTGCCCCGAGCACGGAACCAAACTCGAAACCGTCGAGGAGGAGAACTGGTTCTTCCGCCTTTCCGCGTGGGAAACCGAGATTCGCGGGCTGCTGGAATCGGGCCGCCTGCGCATCGTGCCGGAGTTCCGGCGCAACGAAATGCTCGCCTTCCTCCGCGCCGGGCTGCAGGACTTTTCGGTGTCCCGCGGGCGGCAGCGCGCCGGGGACTGGGGCATTTCCGTGCCGGGGGACGAGGCCCAGGTCATGTACGTCTGGTACGACGCCCTCACCAACTATGTCACCGGCCTGGACTACGAGCACGAAGGCGCGCTTTATCAACGGTACTGGGTGAACGCCGCCCGGCGCATCCACATGATCGGCAAGGGGATCAACCGTTTCCACACGCTCTACTGGCCGGGCATGCTGCTTTCCGCCGGCGTCCCGCTCCCCGACACGGTCTTCGTCCATGGCTACCTGACCATCAACGGCCAGAAGATCAGCAAGAGCTTGGGCAACGTGGTCGATCCGGCCGAGCAGGTCGCCCGGTTCGGCGCCGACGCGGTCCGGCATTACCTGCTCCGCGCGGTCTCCCCGTTCGACGACGGGGATTGGTCCGAGGCGCGGTTCCGGGAGATTTACAACGCCGACCTCGCGAACAACCTCGGCAACCTCGTCCGCCGGGTCCAGACCATCGGCGAGAAGGCCGCGTGGACCCCGCCGGCGGCGGCCGCGCCGGAGGCCCCGGAGGGTTTCCACGAGGCCATGGAGGGGTTTCGATTTCATGACGCCGCGGGGTTGCTGTGGGCGCGGGCGACCCGGCTCAACCAGCGCTGCGAGGAGCTCAAGCCATGGGAGATGCAAAAACAGGGCCGCGACGGCGAGGTCCGGGCGTTTCTTGACGAAATGGCGGCTGGCCTGCGGGCCACCGCCCACTGGCTCCAGCCGTTTCTGCCCGCGACATCGGAAACGATCCTCGCGGCCCTTGCCCCCGGCGCCCCGCTGCGGCGCGGCGGCCCGCTGTTTCCGCGGCTGCCGTAAAACATCTTGCCGCGGCGCGCGGGCGGGCTTGAATGCGGCATGTCGATGCCCGCCGCAGCGCCCGGACCGAGCCCCAGCCAGGGGAGGACGACGGGGTTCCAGCCGCAGGGGGACCGGGTGGAGAGCATTCCGTCCAATTGGAAACTTCCCTACAGCCTGGAGGCGGAGCGTGGGGTGCTGGGGTCGATGATCGTGTCCCCGGACGCGGCGGACATGGCGGAGGAACGGCTCAAGGAGGAGGCATTTTTTGATCCGCGGCACCAGACGATTTTCGCGGCGCTGGCGCATTTGCGGGCGAAATCGGCGCCGGTGGACGTGCTGACCCTGCGGCAGCGGCTCGAAGATTTGGGGCAGCTCGGGGCGGTGGGCGGGGACGCCTATTTGGGGCAGCTGGTGGCGGAGGTGCCGACGCCGGCGAACATTGGGAGTTACGCCGCGATTGTGCGCACGAAATTCCTGCTGCGGCGGGCGATGGCGTCGTGCGCGGAGATCGTGCGGCAGATTCAGGAGACGCCGGACGAGGCGGGGCCGGTGCTGGACCTGGCGGAGCAGGAATTTTACAAGATTTCCGAGGACACAACCACCAAGGAGGCGGAGCCGGCGTCGGTGCTGGTGATGCCGGTGATGAAGCTGGTGGAGCGGCTGTTCCAGAACCGGGGGCAGGTGACCGGCGTGGCGACCGGGTTCCACGATTTCGACGCGCTGACCGGCGGGTTGAAGGCGGGCGAGATGGTGGTGTTCGCCGCCCGGCCTGGCGTGGGCAAGACGTCGTTCGCGATGAACATCGCCGAGCACGTGTCGGCGGATTTGAAGAAGGCGGTGGGGGTGTTCACCCTGGAAATGACCAACGAACAGATCATGCTGCGGCTGCTGGCGTCGCGGGCGCGGGTGGACCTCAAACGGATTCGGGACGGATTCATGTCCCAGCGGGACTTCGAGCAGATCGCGCAGGCGGCGTCGGAGCTGCACCAGGCCCCGCTATACCTGGACGAGACGGTGGGGGTGACCCTCCCCCAGTTGCGGACCAAGGGGCGGCGGATGAAAAAGCGGTACGGGATCGAGATGATCGTGATCGATTACTTGCAGCTTGTGCAGCCCGGCACGATCCGGCGCAACGACAACCGCCAGGCGGATGTGGCGGAGATTTCGGGCGGGATCAAGGGGTTGGCGAAGGAGCTGGGGCTCCCGGTGATCGTGCTCTGCCAGCTGAACCGGAAGCCGGACGAACGGGGCGGCCAGCCGCGGCTCTCGGACCTGCGCGAATCGGGGGCCATCGAGCAGGACGCGGACATTGTGGGGCTGTTGTACCGGCCGGAGATGGTGCGCAACGACGACGGGGCGGAGGGGGGTCCGGAGGGGGAGGCGTTCCTGGACATCCAGAAACACCGGAACGGCCCGACGGAAAAAATAAAATTGACCTTTCTGAAGCAGCTTACAAGATTCGAGTCTTACAAGCGGGACGCGGAACCTGAGGGGGAAGCATAATCCGTTTGTGTGGAGTCACTTGGAACTGGAAAGAGGCAACTTTATGCGTAAGGCGTGTGGTATGGAATCGAAGCGGGGCCAGCGGGGCCTTGGGCGGCCGAGGTTTTTTCTCGGATGCGTGGCGGCCTTGGGAATGGGATTGGCATTGCCTGTGGCGGGGCAGGAGGTGGAGGTGATCGGGCCGCCATCCCAGACGCCGGAACGCGCGGCCGGGCCGGTGGTCCGCGAGATCGAAGTGGAATACGCGGGGCCGAAGTCGGTGAGCAAGAGTGTGATCCTGTCCAACATGCGGACGACGGTGGGGCAGCCGTATTCGCGGGCGGGGGTGGAGGAGGACGTGCGGAACCTGTTCGCGACGGGGCTGTTTGCGAACCTGCGGATTTACGACGAACCCCTGGCGGACGGGGTGAAGGTGGTGGTGATTGTGCAGCCCAAGCCGGTGGTGAAGGACGTGGTCCTGGCGGGGTGGTCCAAGATCAACGACAAGCGGCTCTCGAAGGAAGTGAAGACCAAGGGCGGAGACACGCTCAACGAGCAGCAGGTGGCGGCGGACGCGCAGGCGTTGACGGCGCTGTACCAGACCAAGGGGTTCAAGGACGCGCAGGTGAGCTACAAGATCGACCTGAACGAGGAGAGCGGGCGGGCGATTGTGACGTTCAACATCAACGAAGGCGTGAAACAGCACGTCAAGGCCATCACGTTTTCCGGCAATTCGAAGATTCCCAGCAAAGAGCTGCTCTCGGCCAAGATCGAGGTGGTTCCCGGGCAAAAAATGGCGGTCTTCAAGACCAAGAAACGGAACTGGCTGTCGTGGCTGTTTGGCACGGGCGTGGTGAAGGACGAGGAGTTCCAGGAGGATTTGCAGCGGCTCCGGAAGTACTATCAGAGCCAGGGTTACATTGACGCGGAGGTCAAGGGGGTGGAGTTCAAGGAGACCGGTCCGAGCGAAGTGGAGATCGTCATCGCGGTGTTCGAGGGGGTCCAATACAAGGTGGGCACGGTGCAGTTGACCGGCTACGCCCTCTATTCGGAAGACCGTATCCGGCGCCGGATGCAGATGCGGGAGGGCGGCATCTATTCGCCGCAGGGGCTGGAGGCGGACATCAAGGCGGTCCGCGACCTGTACGGCGAGCAAGGGTATGTGGACTGCCGCGTGATTCCGGAACGGCGCGCCGCGATCGAGTCGGGCCGCATGGACCTGGTGTACGCGATCTCGGAGGGGCCGCAGGGGTTTGTCGAGCGGATCGTGATCCAGGGAAACAACAAGACCAAGGACCGGGTGATCCGGCGGGAGCTGGCGCTGGCGCCCGGCGACGTGTACAACACGATCCGCGCGGACGCGAGCAAGAACCGGCTGCAGAATCTCGGCTACTTCTCGAAGGTGGACATCAGCCCCCAGGACACGAGCATCCCGAGCCGCAAGAACATGGTGGTGACCGTGGAGGAGCAGCGGACGGGGTCGTTCTCCTTCGGCGCGGGGTTCAGTTCGATCGACAGCATCCTTGGGTTCGTGGAGTTGAACCAGGGGAACTTCGATCTGTTCAACTGGCCGGGGTTCATTGGGGCGGGCCAGAAATTCCGTATCCGGGCGCAATACGGCGCGAAACGGCAGGACTACGTGATCTCGTTTGTGGAACCCTGGTTTCTGAACCAGCGGCTGTCCCTGGGCGTGGACGCGTTTTACCGGCAGGCGAGCTACCTGAGTTCGGTGTACGACGAGACGCGGTGGGGGTTCAACGTGAAGCTTGCCAAGGCGCTCAACCAGTTCCTGACGGCGCGGGCGGTTTACAAATTCGAGTCGATTGGGATCAACAACGTGGATGCGGGCGCGTCGGAACAGATTCAGGACGAGGCCGGAACGCGGTTGCGCAGCGCGATCGAGCTGGGGCTGACGCATGACACGCGGGACAGCAACTTCCTGTCGCGCAAGGGGCACAAGGTGGACGTGTACGGGGAACTGGCGGGCGGCCCGCTGTTCGGAGACACCGACATCTACAAGCTGGGGCTTGAGGCCCAGCAGTTCTTCAACTTCAAATACGACATCATCCTGGCGCTGCAGGCGGCGGCGGCGGTGGTGGACACCTATTCCGACACCGACGAGGTGCCGATCTTTGACCGGCTCTTTCTGGGCGGTTCGAACACCATCCGCGGGTTCCGGTTCCGGGACGTGGGGCCGAAGGACGAGGATGGCACGCCGATTGGCGGCGGGACGATGGCCTACGGCAACGTGGAGGCGACTTTCCCGATCCTGGAGAAGGTGCGCGGCGCGCTGTTCGTGGATGGCGGCTTCGTGAACGCGGCGGCGTACGATTTTGCCACTGACGGCTTCGGGCTCGGGGCGGGCGTGGGAATTCGCTTGAACCTGCCGGTTGGCCCTCTACGGTTGGACTATGGCATTCCGCTCATGACGGACGAGTATAACGACAGGGGCGGGCAATTCCATTTCAACGTCGGCTATCAATTTTAACCTCACATTCAACCCTTTTTAGAAAATGAAAAATATGAACAGACACGGATGGTTGTTGGGCGCCGCGGCTTTGGCCGTGGCAACGGGGGCGCAAGCCCAGGAACTCAAGGTCGGGACAGTGGATTTGAACAAAATCTTCGACGCCTATTACAAGACGGCGGAGGCGAAGCAGCGCGTTGCCGAGCAGGAAAACGCCTATAAGAAGGAGCGCCAGGCGAAGATGGACGACTACCAGAAGCTCGGCGAGGAGCTCAACAAGCTGCGGGAGGAGGCCACCAACGGCGCCCTCGCCCCCGAGGTGCGCGAACAGAAAAAGAAGGCCCTGGAAGCCAAGGTCAGCGACCTCCAAATGCGCCAACGCGAGATTGTCCAGTTCGACAACCAGCGCCGGGGCGAAATCCAGACCGCCATGGTCCGGATGCGCGGCGGCATCGTCGAGGAAATCACGAAAGTGGTGAAGGAGCAGGCGGCCAGGCGCGGCTTGACCCTTGTGTTCGACAAGACCGGCCAGTCCGCGGCGCTCGCGCCCATCGTGGTGTTCGCCCAGGACGCGATGGATTTCAGCGACGACGTCATCAAGACGGTCAACGCCACCAAGCCCGCCGGCGCCGCCAAGTGACCGGCCGCGCCGTGCGGCGTCCCGGCGGACAACCCCGAGCGAAAGGGTGCGTGCCTTGACAACAAGCGGAGTCGTGCCGTTGGGCGGCTTGGCGGAGCGGTTGGGTGGACGCCTGGAAGGCGGCGACGCCAGCCTCCCGATCCGCGGCGTGGGCGGCCTCGAAGACGCCGGGCCCGATCAACTGTCGTTTCTGGGCAACGCCAAGTATCTCCGCATCGCGGAACGCTCCCATGCCGGGGCGATCCTCGTTCCTTCGGGCACCCGCCTCATCTCCCGCCAGGGCGCGCTGGTAATCGTCGAGAATCCCTCCAAAGCGTTCGCGGACGCCTGCGCCCTGTTCGCCCCGCCGCCGTTGCCGGCCGTCCAAGGGATTCATCCGCGGGCCATTGTGGCGGAGACCGCCGAGATCGGCGCCGGGGCCGCGGTCGGGCCCGGCGCGGTGATCGAAGCCGGCGCCGTCATCGGGGCCGGCACGCGGATTGGCGCCAACACCTACATCGGCCACGAGGCCCGGCTTGGCGAGCGGTGCGTCCTCTACCCCAATGTCACGGTCCGGGAACGATGCCTGATCGGGAACGACGTGATCCTGCACTCGGGCGCGGTGATCGGCGCGGACGGGTTCGGGTTCGACCTGGGGGCCGAAGGCGCGGTGAAGATTCCGCAGACCGGCACGGTGCGTTTGGACGACCGGGTGGAGGTGGGCGCGAACACGACGATCGACCGCGCGCGCTTCGGGCAGACATGGATTCAGGAGGGCGTAAAAATCGACAACCTGGTGATGATCGCCCACAACGTCGTGGTGGGAAAGCATTCCGTGATCGTGTCGCAGGCGGGCATTTCGGGAAGCACCGTGATCGGCGAACGGGTGATCATCGCCGGACAGGCGGGGTTGGTCGGCCATATCCGCATCGGCGACCGCGCCGTGATCACCGCCCAGGCCGGCGTTTCCAAGGACGTGCCGTCCGGCGAAATGGTCTCGGGCCACCACGCCCGCCCCACGCGGGAGGCGCACCGCATCGAAGCGCTGGTGCGCCGATTGCCCGAGATCGTCGAACGCCTCGCCGCGTTGGAGCGGCGGGCCGCGGACAAGCAGGGAAAAGAGGCATGAGGGACAAGGGCGCGGTTTTCTTTCTGGTCGGCTTGCTGGCCATCGTGGGGTTTCTCCTGTACCGGATCGCCCAGCCATTCCTCGGGCCGGTCATGACCGCCACGGTGCTGGCGGTGGCGCTTGCGCCGATGCACCGCTCCATCCGCAAGTGGGTCAAAGGCCGCACGCTGGCGGCGATCCTGTCCACCGTGATCGGGCTGGTGCTGACGCTGGTGCCGCTCGGGCTGATCGGCTACAAGGTGGCGGGCGAGGTCAACAGCCTCTACCAGGGCCTCAAGGAACAGAGCAATGTGGAAGGGGGCTGGGGCCCGTTCTTCACCCAGGCCATCGAAAGGCCGCTGGAGGCGGTCTCGGGCGTGTTCCCCATTTCCAAGGAAGGGTTGCGCAAGGAGATCGTCAACCGCGTCGGGGATGTCAGCAACTGGATCGTCGGCAAGTCCGGCGCGGCGCTGGGCAGCGTCGGAACGACCATCTTCGCCATCCTCATCACGTTTCTCGCGCTCTTTTTCTTCCTCAAGGACGGCGATGACTTGCTGGACGGCATCGCGCATTACATGCCGCTCAAGACCGAGCATGTGCAGCGCCTGTTCGGCGCCGTCGGCGAAACGATCATCGCCAACGTCCACGGCGTCCTGGCCGTGGCGGTCGTCCAGGGCACGCTGTTGACCCTCGGCCTTTGGGTGGCTGGCGTCCCCTCCCCTCTGGTCTGGGGTTTGGTCGCCGCGTTCTGTTCCATGATCCCGATCCTTGGGACCGGCGTGGTTTGGGTGCCCGCGACGCTGACGCTCTTTTTTCAGGGCAACCTGTGGCACGCCATCGGACTGCTCCTTTACAGCGCGTTCATCGTCGGCAACTCCGACAACGTCATCCGGGTCATCGTGATCGGCTCCCGTGTGAAACAGCATCCCCTCCTGATCTTTTTTTCCATCCTGGGCGGCCTGCGGTCCTTCGGCCTGCTCGGCATCCTGCTCGGGCCGGTCGTTGTCTCCATCGCGGTCGCGGTCTTCCGCTCGTTGCAGGAGGAACTCGATGCGCGCGCCGGGGAGGAAAAACCCGCCCACGGCGAAACCCCGCCCGCGCCGCCCCCCGGCGCGCAACCCGCGTAAGGCCGCGACTCCCCCAGAGGCGCAAACGCCCGCGAGGTTTTGCATGGAGACGGCTCAGCCCGCTCCGGTCAACCCTTGGCCGGAATCATCAGCGCGAAATGGACCGAGTTGGCGCTGGAATCAAGCCGCCCGTTCCAGCCGGCACGGCACGCGCTGTGCGCGTCCCCGAGCGCGCCGGCGTTGACAATCACGTCGGCGAGGAATCCCCCGCCCGTATCCTGGATGCCCGCCACGGCGAGCGGAACCGCGCCTTCCATCCAGTACCCGCCTTTGTCAATGGCCCCGGCCAGTTCCACATCCGGCAACGGCTGCAACCGGCGGGACAGCGCGCGGGGCCGCCGGTTCTCCGGCAGCAAGAACGCCTGGAAGATCGGCTTGTGCCCGTGGCTGTCGCGCAGGAACAGCTCGATCGACGACGCGGCCCACGGCGCCCGCCTATCCAGCTTGACGTCGGTGTCCCAGACCCGCCAGCGGAACGCGAAGGCCCCGCCGTCCAGCCGGACATGGCCGCGCAACAGGACGCTGCCCATGAATTCCAGTTCCACAGGCGCGCCGGCCTCGAACCATGCCGGCGTCCGCGCCTTCGCCCCGGCTGAGGCCGGAACCTCGATCCGCCGCCGTTTCAAATGCTCGTACGGCATGCCCAGGAACCGCGGGTCGCGGTTCACGGGCAGGATGGACAGCTCCCGCTCATGGGGCGCGGCCTGGATGGTAACCCTGCGGTTGGCCGTGCGCCCGGCCGGCACCTGGACCGCCACCGCGCCGCCGCGCACGCGGCCGGCGCCCCCCTCGAACCGGAAGCCGATCCGGCCCTTGAACGGCCTGCTGGACGTGTTGCGGAGTTCCAGGTTGAACTCGGCCCCCCGCTCGATCTCCTCGGCCACGCGGGTGGGCGCGATGCGGGCGAAAACCTTGTCACCCGTGCCGGCCAGCGCGCGTCCGGTGCCGGGAATGACGGGCTGGAATTCGCCCAGCAATCCGTGCTTCTGGTGGGCGGCGATCAGTTCGTCGCACATGGCCCAGATTTTGTCGAGGGGCAGCGTCGCGGCGGTGTGCGGGTCGGCCATGACCGCATGGTAGATATGCTCGCGCCGGCCGGTGAGCACGGCTTCGACCGCGAGTTCCTGGACGTTGATGTTGGAACGGCAAAGGGCGGCGAGCTGGGGCGGCAGGGCGCCGACAACCGTCGGCTGCAATCCCTGGGCATCCACGAGCACGGGCACCTCGACGCAGCAGCGGTGGGGCAGGTTGGTGATGAGCCCGAGATTGGGGACATTGCCATAGACGACGCGCGGCGTGTCCGTCTCGACCGAGTGGATGATATAGGAGCCATACTCATGGGTTTGCGGCCGAATCTGGATGCCGGCGCCGCGCCCGAGAAGGTCGCGTTCGGTCCGCTTCCACGTCGCGACGATCGATTCGCAGCGGCGCAGGTATTCGTCGATGGGAATGTCGAACCGGCGGATCATCTCCTCCCCGTGATGGATGAAATAGGGAACATACTCGCTTTGGTGCTCGGAGGATTCCGTCACGAAATACCCCGTGCGCCGCATCATCTCGAACCGGACCTTGTCGCGGGTAAGGGAGGGGTCGTGGAGCAGGTTGAACAGGAGCGGGTAGGCGTCCCGGCCCCGGTACTTGAATTCGAGGAAAAACGCCATGTGATTGATGCCGGCGACCTTGAAGGTGACATGGCGCGGGTTGAGGCCGCAGTAACGCGCGAGCTGGTTGCTGGTGGCCTGGACGCTGTGGCACAGGCCGACATGCGGAATGCCAACCCCTTTATCGACCGCCATGCAAAGCATGGCCATTGGGTTGCTGTAATTGAGAAGCAGGCAGCGCGGCGCCCCGACGTCGGCGATGTCACGGGCGATCTCCAGCAGCCGAGGCGCCGTGCGCAACGCGCGGAAGACGCCGCCGACGCCGAGCGTGTCGGCGATGGTCTGCCGGAGGCCGAACCTTTTCGGGATTTCAAAGTCGGTGACGGTGCCCGGTTTGTAACCCCCGGCCTGGATGGTGCAGATGACGTAGTTCGCGCCGCGAATCGCGCGGGTGCGGTCCAGCGTCGCTTCGACGCGGGCGCGGGCGCCAAGTTTCTGGATGAGTTTCTCGGCCATCACCTTGGCGACCCTGAGGCGGGCGGGATCGATGTCCATGAGGACGATGGCCGAATCGGCCAGCTCGGGGAACTGGAGGATGTCGGACATCAGATTTTTGGCGAACACAACGGACCCGGCCCCGATCAACGCAATGCGGCGACTCATAGTGGCGGGCAACCTGTGCGCGGATTCCCGGTCCGCCAAGTGAAAAGGTGTGACATTGTGAGGACATTTTGTGATGCTCCCCGGCCATGCAGGGCTTCGATGAGGCGGTTTTGATCTCGGCGCCTTTCGGGCGGGCGCACGAGGCCGTGGCGTCGGCCCGCTATCGCTGGCGCTGCGACGGGCGCGGACGGGAACCGTTTGTGATTGTCCAACACACACTGGAGGGGGCGGGACGCTTCGCACGGGACGGCGCGGACCCGGTTGCCGTGCCGGCCGGGTTCGCGTTCGTGGCCGTGACGCCGGAGCCCGCGGGGTATGATTTCCCCCCGGGCGCCCGCGGGCCGTGGGTGTTCCGATGGATCAACTTTTACGGGCCGATGGCGGTGGAACTGTGGCGCCGGTTCCGGGCGGCGGTGGGGCCGGTGGCGCCTCTTGGCCTCGAAACCCCGGCGGCTCATATTTTGCTGGCGCTCGCGCGAAAGGCGGAGACACGGCGGGCGGGGGACCGTTGGGAAACCAGCGCGGAGGCCTTCGCGTTCCTCATGGCGTGGCGGGCCGAACTGGCGCGGCCCGCGGGGCCCGCGCCCGATCCGGTGGCGGCGGCGGTGCGCCACTGCGAGACGCGCTACCGCGATCCGGTGACTGTGAAGGAACTCGCGGCGGCGGCGGGCTTGTCGCGGGAACATTTCACGCGGCGGTTTCGGGAGGCGATGGGGGTGGGTCCGGCGGCGTTCCTGCGCGGGCGGCGGTTGGCGGCGGCGAGGGAGTTACTTGGCCGCGGGAGGTTGCCGCAGGCGGAGGTGGCGCTGCGGTGCGGGTTCGGATCGGCGCGGCAGCTGCGACGGCTGCTGGCGCACGGCGCCGGGGAGACGAGGAAACGGCGTGCCGCCTATTGACGTTTGGGAGGGCAAAGAGGCGCGGGGCGGCGGACGGAACCTGGGCTGGCGACAAGAACCGCACAGGCTTTCGCAAGGCAGGCGGAGCAGGGGGATGGCCGCGCCGCTTGAATGGGGGTGTGATGGCGGGCAACGGTTCCAACGGGCACGCGCCGGCCGGCGGGGGCAGCGGGGGCGGCGCGGACGCGCGGATCGAGGTGGAGTTGATCACCTCGCAGGGCGTGGCTCATACCGGCCGCGTGGCTTCGGCGGAGTTTGCCTTCTCGAAAGGGACCGTGCAGATCGGGCCGCGGACGCCATCCTATTTCACGTCGTTCGAGCATTGCACCCTGAGACTGGAAACCGACGGCGGGGAAAAGATTTTGAAGCTGGGAGAAGGCTTCGCCTCGTTGAAGGCGAACCGGCTGACGGTGGTGGCGGCGGGGGCGTCGGCCCCGTCCTAACCTGGCGGCGCCGGAGGGCCGGGGGCGGCGCGGCGGTCTTGCATAATTTTTCCTAACGGGGCTTGACCCGCGTCAGGCAGGTGACCTAATGGAAGGAGCGTGAGCATGAAGGCAAACGGGAACAGCACCGGAGTGGAAGCGGCGGAGCCCCTGCTTGGGGATTTCCCGGCGGTGACCTATGACCAATGGCGGCAGGCCGTCGAGACGGAGCTGAAGGGGGCGCCGTTCGACAAGAAGCTGGTCACGCGCACGCCGGAAGGGATCGATCTGCAGCCGCTCTACCGTGCGGCGGATATGGAAGGCCTGCCGCACCTGGGATCGATGCCGGGCTTTGCGCCCTTTGTGCGCGGCGGACGGGCGTCGGGGTATCTGGGGCAAAGCTGGGAGGTGTCGCAGGAGCTTACGGTCGCCGACCCGCGCGAGTTCAACGCGGTGGCGCGGCACGGGCTGTCACGGGGATTGACGGCGCTGAACATTGTGGTGGACAAGGCGACGCGCAACGGGTCGGACCCGGACTGGGCGGGCCAGGGGGAGGTGGGCGTCTGGGGATTGTCGGTGGCGACGCTGGCGGATTTGAAGCGGGCGTTCGACGGGATCGACCTGGAGAAGGTCTCGCTGTTTGTGCGCTCGGGTTCTTCGGCGATGCCGTTCGCGGCGTTGCTGGCGGCGTTCCTGAAGGCCGCGGGCAAGGCGCCGGCGAACCTCCGGGGCTGCATCGAGATGGACCCGCTGGGCGTGCTCGCCCACGAATCGCGCCTGCCCCACTCGCTCAAGGGCGCCTACGACGAGATGGCGACCCTGCTGCGCTGGGCGTCGGAGCACGCGCCGGGCCTGCAAACCATCTGCGTCCACGGGCGCTCGTGGCACGAAGGTGGCGGCACCGCCGTGCACGGGCTGGCGTTTTCCCTGGCGACAGGCGTCGAGTACCTGCGCGAAATGGACGCGCGCGGGCTTTCGGTGGACCAGACCGCGCCGCGGATGCGATTCGCGTTGACGGTGGGTCCGTCGTTCTTCATGGAAATCGCCAAGCTCCGCGCGGCGCGGATGCTGTGGGCGCAGGCGGTCGCGGCGGCGGGCGGCGGGCCGGACGCCCAGCGGTTGATGGTCCACGCGCGCACGGCGCAGTGGAACAAGACGCGGCTGGACCCGTACGTGAACATGTTGCGCGCCACGGCGGAGGCGTTCGCGGGCGTGCTGGGGGGGTGCGACTCAATGCAGGTGGGGCCGTTCGACGAGGTCGTGCGGCAGCCCGACGACTTCTCCCGGCGCATCGCGCGCAACACGCAGCTGATCCTGCAAAAGGAGTGCGGCCTCGACCGGCTGATCGATCCGGCGGGCGGTTCGTGGTGCGTGGAGCGGCTGACCCACGAGCTGGCGCGGCGGGCGTGGGACCTGTTCCGGGAGGTCGAATGCAGGGGCGGCATGGCCGCGGCGATGCGGGCCGGGTTCCCGCAGGAGATGGTCGCCCGCGCCGGCGCCGAAAAGATCAAGCGCATCGCCCAGCGGCGCGATGTGCTGGTGGGCGTCAACCAGTTCGCGAACCTGAAGGAAAAGCCGCTGGACCAGCCAACGTTTGATGCGGCGGCCTTCCAGGCCCGCCGCCGGCGCCAGATCGAGGATTACCGCACCGCGGCGGACAACACACAGAACACGGAGGTCCTGGACAGGCTGTCCCGGATCGTCGAGGCGAAGGCGGGCGATCTGTTCGCGGCGTGCATCGAGGCGGCGGCCTCGGGCGCAACCCTCGGGGAGATCACGCGGGCGATCCGGATTCAGGATCAGCCGGACGCGCCGATCACGCCGGTTTGCATCCACCGCGGCTCCATGGATTTCGAGCGGCTGCGCGGCGAGGTCGAAGCCTGGGGTGCGAAAAATGGCGGGCAGCCCAAGGTGTTCCTGGCCGCCATGGGCCCGCCCAAACAGCACAAGGCCCGCGCCGACTTCGCGCGCGGATTTTTTGAGCCCGGCGGTTTCGAGACCATCTATCCCCGCGGGCTGGAAAGCGTGGAGGCGGCGGCGGAGGCCTTCGCCGCTTCGGGCGCGCGGGCGCTTGTGGTTTGCTCGACCGACGAGACCTATCCCGAGATCGTGCCGCTTCTGGCCAGGGCGGCGCGGGCCAAACGTCCGGACGCGCTGGTGGTGGTGGCGGGGTATCCGGAGGACCAAATCGCGGCGCTCAAGGCGGCCGGAGTCGATGCCTTCATCCACATCAAGGCCGACGTCCTGGAGACGCTGATCGCCGTGGGCCGCAAGCTGGACATTTTGCCGGCGCCAGGGGCGGCGGCGCACGTCACCTGAGTTTCCCCCCGGAGGACCCATGAAATCGTTCCCATCCTTTGCCGACATCGAATTCAACCCGCCCAAGGCGCGGGCCGGCCTCGCCGAGTGGCGCGCGCGCCTCGAAGCGGAAACCGGAAAAACGCTCGAGCACCTCGTCTGGGAGACGATGGAGCAAGTCCCGGTCCGGCCCTTGTACACGGAGAAGGACCTCGAAGGCCTGGAGCACCTGGGCCACATGCCCGGCCTGCCGCCCTTCACGCGCGGGCCTTACGCGACCATGTACGTCCAGCGTCCGTGGACCGTGCGCCAGTACGCCGGTTTTTCGACCGCGGAGGAAAGCAACGCCTTTTACCGCCGCAACCTGGCGGCGGGGCAGATGGGTCTGTCGGTGGCGTTCGACCTGCCGACCCACCGCGGCTACGACTCCGACCATCCGCGGGCGTTCGCGGACGTGGGCAAGGCGGGGGTGGCGGTCGATTCGGTGGCGGACGCGAAGATTCTGTTCGACAGGATTCCCTTGGACCGGATGTCGGTGTCGATGACGATGAACGGGGCGGTGTTGCCGGTGCTGGCGTTCTACATTGTCGCGGCGGAGGAGCAGGGGGCGAAACGGGAGCAGCTTTCCGGGACCATCCAGAACGACATTCTCAAGGAGTACATGGTGCGGAACACCTACATCTATCCGCCCGAACCCTCGATGCGGATCATCGCCGACATCTTTTCGTTCACGTCGGAGTTCATGCCGAAGTTCAATTCCATCTCGATCTCCGGCTATCACATGCAGGAGGCCGGGGCGACGGCGGACCTGGAACTCGCCTACACGCTGGCCGACGGCCTGGAATATGTGCGCACGGGGATCAAGGCTGGCATTGCGATTGACGCCTTCGCGCCGCGCCTGTCGTTCTTCTGGGCGCAGGGCAAGAACTTCTTCATGGAGGTCGCCAAGATGCGGGCGGCACGCGCCTTGTGGGCCCGGATCATCCGCCAGTTCAACCCCAAATCGGCCAAATCGATGGCGCTGCGGACGCACTCGCAAACCTCGGGCTGGTCGCTGACGGAACAGGACCCGTTCAACAACGTCGTGCGGACCTGCGTCGAGGCCATGGCGGCGGCGCTCGGCCACACCCAGTCGTTGCACACCAATTCCCTGGACGAGGCCATCGCGCTGCCGACCGATTTCTCCGCACGCATCGCGCGCAACACGCAGCTTTTCCTCCAGGAGGAGACGGGTATCTGCAAGGTGATTGATCCGTGGGCCGGCTCCTATTTCCTCGAGGCCCTCACCGGCGCGCTGATGCGGCGCGCGTGGGGGCACATATCCGAGGTCGAGGAACTCGGCGGCATGGCCAAGGCGATCGAGACGGGGCTTCCGAAGCTGCGGATTGAGGAAGCCGCCGCGCGGCGCCAGGCGCGCATCGATTCGGGCAAGGAATCGATAGTCGGGGTGAACCTGTACCGCCTGGACCGGGAGGAAGCGATGGAGACGCTGGAGGTGGACAACACCGCGGTGCGCCAGTCGCAAATCCAGCGCCTCGCCAAGCTCAAGGCTGAGCGGGACAACGCGGCGGTGCACCGATGCCTCGACGCGATCACCCACGCGGCCGAAACCGGGAAGGGCAACCTGCTGGCGCTGGCCATCGACGCGGCGCGCGCGCGGGCCACGCTGGGCGAAATTACAGGGGCGGTCGAAAAAGTCGCGGGCCGGCACAAGGCGCTAATCCGGTCCATTTCGGGTGTGTACCAGAGCGAATACGGAGAATCGGCGGAGATCGAGGAAGTGCGGAAGCTGGCCGAGACGTTCGAGGCGAACGAAGGCCGGCGCCCGCGCATCCTGATCGCCAAGATGGGCCAGGACGGCCATGACCGCGGCGCGAAAGTTGTCGCCACGGCCTACGCCGATCTCGGCTTCGACGTGGACATCGGCCCGCTGTTCCAGACGCCGGAAGAGGCCGCGCGCATGGCGGTGGAAAACGACGCGCACGTGGTGGGCATCAGCTCGCTGGCGGGCGGGCACAAGACGCTGCTGCCCCAGTTGCGCGACGAGCTGGCCAAGCTCCAGCGCGGCGACATCATGATCATTGTCGGCGGCGTGATCCCGCCGCAGGACTACGAGTTCCTGCGGCAAAACGGCGCCGCGGCGATCTTCGGGCCGGGAACGGTCATCCCCGTCGCGGCGCGGCGGATTCTGGAAGAGCTGCAGCGGCGTGTTTGAGCGGCGTCCCGCCGCCCTTCTCGCTGATGGTTGAAGGCTGCCTGGGCGGGTCCGGGCGGCGATTGAGAGCGGCCGATGCCCGCGATATTCGATAACGCCGGAACCATCCGCGATACGCGGAAGGTCGAAGAACCCCGCCACGCCAGTGCCAGGGAACATGCACCAGGCAAATCGTTCGCAACGCAGGATTGGACTTCCCGCAAGGAACCCACTTGCGGCGCCATCGTTCTGGAGGTTCCTCCCTTGGGAAGCCAGCGTCTTGGGGGCGGCGCGGCGCCGCTGCGGCTTGCGGAAAGGCGTTAGGCGGCGTGGAGGCGTGATGCCGGAGCCGGGGTCAGAGGTAGGGGCGGAGGATGGCGTCGAGGCGGGCGACGGTTTCGGCGGGCCAGTGTTCGCGGGCGGTCAGAATGGCGTGGTGGAGGGAGTGGGCGCACTTGCAGGAGGAGGTCTTGGGGATGGCGGGGACGGCGGCGGCGACCAAGGCGCGGGCGCGTTCGGCGTTGCGGTTGAGGCAGTCCACGATTCTTTCGACGGAAACGACGCCGTGCTCCTGGTGCCAGCAGTCGAAGTCGGTGACCATGGCGACGGTGACGTAACAGATGCCGGCTTCGCGGGCGCATTTGGCTTCGCCGAGGTTCGTCATGCCGATGATGTCGAAGCCGCGCCGTCGGTTTTCGTGGGCCTCGGCGAGGGTGGAAAAGGCGGGGCCTTCCATGTTGACGTAGGTGCCGCCGAGGTGGGAGGGGCCGCCGGCGCGGACATGGGGCAGGAGGGCCTGTTGGAGCTCGCCGCAGACGGGGTGGGCGAAGGAGACATGGGCGGCGATGCCGTTGCCGAAGAAGGTGTGGTTGGCGGACTGCTTGGTGCGGTCGAAAAACTGCCAGGGGAGCACAAACGTGCCGGGGGCCAGGTCCTCCTTGAGGGAGCCGACGGCGCTGAGGCTGATGAGGCGTTGGACGCCGAGCAGTTTCATGGCGTAGATGTTGGCGCGGTGGTTGAGTTCGGAGGGCAGGATGCGGTGGCCGCGCGCGTGCCGGGGGAGGAAGGCGACTCGCACGCCGCCGATTTCGCCGAGGAGGAATTCGTCGGAGGGTTTGCCCCACGGCGTGTCCACGGGGACCCAGCGCGGATTGCGCACGGCGTCGATTTGATAAAGCCCGCTGCCTCCGATGATGCCGATTTCGGCGGTTTCCTGGATCGCGCCCATGAAGAGAAGGAAAGCACGGAACCGGCGAAAGGCACGCGGAAAAACGCTTGCCCGCGACGGCAGTCAATGGATCAGTGCTTGGCCGCGCCGCTGGTGGCGGCTTCGCGCGGCTGGAAATCGAGCGAGGCCGAGTTGATGCAGTACCGCATGCCCGTGGGCTGCGGACCGTCGGGGAAGACGTGGCCGAGATGGGCGCCGCACTTGGAGCACACCGCTTCGACCCGTTCCATTCCGTGGCTGGCGTCGCGCGCTTCGGCGACGGCGTTGGAACGGGCCGCTTGCCAGAAGCTGGGCCAGCCGGTCCCGGAATCGAACTTGGTCCGGGAGTCAAACAATAGCGCGTCACAGGCGGCGCAATGGTAGGCGCCGTCCTTCTTGTTGTTCCAGTAGGCGTTGCGGAACGGCGGTTCGGTGCCCTGCTCGCACACCACGTGGTATTGCTCCGGGGTCAGTCGCTTCTTCAATTCCTCGCGGTTCTTCATAATTGGTTTCTCCTTGGGTTCGGCGGGGGTTGCCGGCCGGGGTTGGGCGATCAAGACGGCGCAGGCCGCCAGAACCGCCGCCGCGACGGCGCCCGCCACCAGCCGGGGGTTGGTCATGGGTTGAATGTTCACGCTTGTGGGAGGAATGCAATGGGCGGATTATTCCCCGGATTCCCTGCGCCTGCCCCGGGGCCGCGGCCGCGCCCTGCGCGGACTCCCTCGCGGCGCCGTCAACCCCGCTGTCCGGGTCAGCAAGGAGCGGCACATTGGAGCCCGCCGCCGGGGGCCAGCCAGTTGGGCTGCCAGGCGAGGCACAGCATGCGGACGGCGACGCCAGATTTCGCGGGGCGGAGCGTGAATTTCTCGAGGGTCTCCGACTGGGCGGTTTCGCCGGATTCGAGGGCTTTGGCGGAGTCGTCAAACTTGGCGTCGAGGCCGGCAAGCTGCGCCTGGAGCGATTCGACGGATTCCTCCGCCTTTTTGACGTCGCCTGCCTCTTTCAGGGAACGTCCGAAGCCGCGCGCGGCGGTGGTGGCGCGTCCGAGGTTGGTGGCGGAGAGTTTGCGCCGGCCCATGAACGCGCCGAGCAGCGTGCCGCCGAGGGAGATGGCGCTTTGCATTTGCTGGGCGCGGGCCTGGGCCTTTTCGCGTTCGACGGCGGACTCGGCGCGTTGGATGCGGTCCAGGAGTTTTTCGCGTTTGGGCGCGTTTTCTTCGCGGAGGGCCGCGACGGCGGCGTCGCGTTTTTCGCGAAGCGCTTGCTGGACGCGGACGCGGAACTCGCGTTCGGCTTCCTCGGGTTCGGAGACGAGGCCTGAGACGGGGCTGCGAAGGAGGGTGATCTGGGCGTTTTCGGTGGCCCACTGATCGAGTTCGCGTTCCCATTTTTTGAGTGCGGTGGTTGTGGCGGCGGCGGGGGGCAGGGGGCCGAAGACGGCGCCGGGTTCTGGGTCTTTCAGGAGGTCGCCGGGGCCGAGGGGCGGGCGGCACGCGCGCGCCCAGTCCACGGGGATCGGGGTGTTTTCGATGGGCGCCAAAAAAGCGGTGTCGCGTGAGACGGAGATTTTGAGGCGGGCATCCGCGAAGGCAAGGCGGACCAGGCCGAGGGCGTGGGCGGTATAGGCGAGGGATGCGCCGGCGGGTTTGGGCGATTTCAGGGGGATGAAATACTGGGGCAACGCGGGGGGGAGCGTGGGGCGCTGGCCCAAACCGCCGGGCACGGGCGGGGGAGGCGCACCCTCGGGGGCGGGGGCGGGGCCTGCCGCGGGCTGCGTGGCGGCGGTGGTGGGCTGGGGGCGGCGGCCGTCCATGAGCGTGCGGATTTGGTCGCGGGTGAGTGGGCCGCGGAGGTAGGACATGACCCAGCGGGTTTCGAAGATTTCGGGGCTGGACTCGTGGACATTGTGGAGGAGGAATACGCGGTTGCCCAGGCTGCTGAGCAGGGCGCCGATTTTGGAGCGGTCCAGGCGGGTGCCGGCGGTGGAGGCGGCGCCTTCGAGCCCTTCGAGAACGCGGAGCTTGTCGCGCTCGGTTTGGAGCCGGCCGATGAACCAGGTGCCGGTGTTGGCGAGGCCCTTGTAGTCGAGGTCCACGGGGTTTTGCGTGGCGAGGACGACGCCGACGCCGAAGGCGCGGGCTTGTTTGAGGAGGGTGAGCAGGGGGAGTTTGGAGGGGGGATTGGCGACCGGCGGGAAGAAGCCGAAGATTTCGTCCATGTACAGGATGGCGCGGAGGCTGGTGGTGCCGGGCTGGGCGCGCATCCAGGCGACCATCTGGTTGAGCAGCAGCGAGACGAAGAACATCCGTTCGGCGTCGCCGAGATGGGCGATGGAAAAGACCGCGTGGCGCGGTTTGCCGGAGGGGGTGTGGAGGATTGCGGCGATGTCCAGGGGTTCGCCTTCCAGCCAGCCGGCGAAGGAGGGCGAGGCGGCGAGATTGTTGAGGGTCATCACCAGGCCGAAGCGGTCCTTGGACGGGAAGAACGTTTCGAGGTCCAGCATGCCGACGCGGGTGAAGGCGGGGTTCTGGACCAGATCAATGATGGACGCGAGGTCCAGGTCGCGTCCGAGTTTCCATTGGCGGTCGAGGATGGTGGAGAGGAGGATGTGTTCGCGGGAGCGGACGGGGTCGGCGTCGATGCCGGCAAGGTTGAGAAGGCCGGTGACGGTCGAAGCCACGCGTTCGCGGAGCAGCTCGCTGTCGTCGCGGATGGCCGGGGGCGGGGCGCTGAAGGAGTCGAGGATGGAGACCGGGATGCCGGCGGTGCTGCCCGGGGTGTAGATGGCGAATTCCGCGGCGTCGCGGAGACGGCGGATGCGGTCGCCGTCCTGGCCCCAGGCGGCCAGGCCGTCGGTCCAGAGTTTGGCCTGTTGCCCGGCGAATTCGCCGGGTTCCATGCCCTTGCGGCGGGCGTCGTCCTCGTTGATCCAGGGGCGGAAGTCTTCGGGTTGGAGATTGGGGAACGTGAGCAGGAGATTGCCGAGGTCTCCCTTGGGATCGATGATGATGGCGGGGACGCCGTCGATGGCGGCTTCTTCGAGAAGGGCAAGGCAGAGGCCGGTCTTGCCGCTGCCGGTCATGCCAACGCAGACGGCGTGGGTGACGAGGTCGCGGGAGTCATAGAGGGTAATACCGTCGCGGGGGGATTGGGCGGCCAGATCGTAAGGGCGGCCGAGATAAAAGACGCCCAACTTCTCAAAATCCTTGGCAGCGGCGGGCATGAGGACGCGTTAACCCGCCCATGGCGCGAAGCAAGCGAAATGCGCGGGAACGCGCGAAAGCGGGCAATTTTTCCTTGTGACTTGGGGCTTGCAAGCCGCGGGGGATTGGCCCATTGTACGGGTTCGCTGGAGTTGTAGCTCAATTGGTCAGAGCACCGCCCTGTCACGGCGGGGGTTGCGGGTTCGAGCCCCGTCAACTCCGGTTCCCATCAAAGGCCGGTTGGAAAATCAAGGAACCGCCACGGAATTTTCCAGCGCCGCCCGATAAAGGCGGCCAGGGCTTTAACGCCGAAGGTCTCCGTGGCGTAATGCCCGGCGTAGATGACGTTGACGCCCAGCTCGTGCGCGGCGTGCCAGGTCCAGTGGGCGCCTTCACCCGTGACGAACGTGTCAATGCCCGCGGCGGCGGCGCGGGCGACTTCATTTCCGGCGCCGCCGGTCACGACGCCCATCGCGCGGCAGGCGGCGGGACCGCCGGGGATGAGGCGCACGGGGCCGCCGACCGCTTCGGAAACGCGGCGCGCGGCTGTTTCGCGCGGCATATGCACGGCGCCCTTGAAACCGATCTTCGCGCCCTTCTCCTCGAAGAAGGGGACGGGCCTGGCGATGCCGAGGGCACGGGCGAGCAGGATGTTGTTGCCGAGGCGGGGATGGGCGTCGAGGGGGAGGTGGGAGCTGTAGATCGCGAGGCCGCCCTCGATGGCTTTGCGAATTTTCCGGTAGCGGGGGCCGGTGAGCGGGGCGGGGTCGGACCAGAAGAGGCCGTGGTGGACAACGAGAAGGCCGGCGCCGGCTTGGACGGCGGCGTCGATCACCATTTCCCCGCAATCGACAGCGGCGGCGACGGAGGCGACCGCGCCGCGGTTTTCGAGTTGCAGGCCGTTGCGCGCCCCGGGCCAGTCGCCGATGCCGGCGTGGCGGAGCAGCAGGTCGCAGGTGCGGACGATGTCGCGGAGGCGGGCCATGGCGGGGCTCAGGATTCGGGTTTCAGGCGTGCGAGTAAAGCGCAGAGTGCGCGGACGGCGGCTTGCTGGGCGGCGACACGCCGGGCGAGCGGGAGGGCGGAGGGCGTTTCGACGGTGAACAGGCGCCGGTGGCCGAGGCTGGCGAGCCAGAGCGATTCGGGCCATTGCGGACGCGCCTCAATCGGTTCCGGGGGCCGGATGATTCCGGCCACGGCGGCGCGTCCGTCGATCTTGGGCCTGGGATCGGCGGGGATGACGCGGGCCATGGCGTCGCGGAGGGCTTCGGCCCATCCGGGCTCGGTATGGACGGGCACCTCGTAAAGGTAGGCGCCCTCGGCCTCCCAATCTTCGTGCAGGCAAAGGCAGGCGTCGAAGACCGGCTCCGGGCCGATCTCGGCGGTGTGCGCGGCGATTTCAGCGGTTACGGGGTTGCGGTAGTCGCGGTTAAGATCGATGCCGTTGCGGTTGGTGCGGACGCCGGCGCGCAGGTTGTCGGGGGCGAGGGCCGGGCAAAGTGTGGTGGCCAAGCCGCCAAAATCGAAGCCGGACGCAACCATCTCCAGCAGCGCAAGCGGGCCCGCGGGTTCGTCCCCGTGGATGCCCGCGGAGATGTAGAGGCGGCGGGCGGCGGCGGAGGCGCCGGACCTGCGCAGGACGTGGATCGGGCATCCGGCCTGGTGTCCGAACACCTTGCCGCGCCAGCCAGGCGCGGAGGCAAGCGCGGCGAGGCGGTCCAGAAACAGGCCGGGGTCGTGGGGTCGCTCGGCGGATTGCATGCCCGAGAATAGGCGGAAACCGGGAATCCGCCGGTGAAAAATCCGCTCAGCTTCGCAACCGTTCCGCGACCTTCTGGAACTCCTCCGCTTCCGCCGCGCTCCCGGCCCAGGTGAGGAAATAGACGCCGTCACCGCCGACGGCGTCGAGCAGGGGCTCGATTTCGTGGGCGGCGGCGCCGAGAACCTGCACGCGTTTGCCGGCGCGCAGGATGCGGCGGTAGAGGCCGTACCACTGGGGGGAACCGCCGGTGGGCACGCGGGGTTCCGGCGTCCATTCGATGGCGTCCAACGGCTCGATCTCCAGCAGGGCGTCCAGCTTGTCCACGCACGCGGTGCCGTCCAGGTGGTACATCGAATAGTCCAGGGCGGCGCACTGGCGGGCGAGGGAGGGGACGACGAATTCGCGGAACATTTCCTCCGAAAACATCGCGCAGCCGTCGCACTGGACTTTGGAGACGCGCCCCGGCGCCCAGAGCCGGAACCAGCCGAACATGGAGGCGCCGTCCTGGGCGCGGATTTTCCCGTGGAGCAGGCCGAAAACTTCGAGCCACGCGGCGTCGATTTCCGCCATGCGGGTTTTGACGTGTCCGGGACTCTCGATCATGTCCATGAGAAGGGTTTGGCTGTCGCGCAGCGAGGCGAGCACGTCCCAGTGCTCGATCACGTCCGGGCATCCGACAAGATAATCGCCGGCGGCCGCGGCGGTCATGGCGTCCATGAGATCGGTCTGGAGGCGCCACCAGCGATTGCCGGGGTCGAAGCGGATCGGGGGATGCGTGGCGTACTCCGCGAGGCAGGGATGGTACCAGACGGTGTTTGGCTGCCATTCGGGTTCCGAGCCCAGGTAAAGCGCCATCGACCCCGGGCCGAGCCATGGATCGGCGACGGGAAGCGTTTCGAGGGGGAAATCGGTGCATGCGGCATCAAAACGGCTCCTGGCCGCGCGCCACGGAATGTCGGTCCATTGCTGGACCAGGGAATCTGGGGGACCCGGGTCGGGGGCGCCGGGCCTGGGAACGGCCCTGCGGATGCCATTCCAAAAACCGATGATGAACCCCTTGCCCTCCCACCAGTCCTTAAACCTGCGCTGGGTGTCGGGCCAGTTATCTTTCCACATTGCTTGTTCTTTCCTCATTCGCTGCCGGGGGCCAAACGGGCCAACCTAACAGGTAAATGACGTTACGATTGGGGGTCGATGACACGCAAGAACAATCAGGGTTCGTAATCCAGCCACGGCCCCAGCCAGCGCTCGACCTGGTCAACGGTCATGAGTTTGCGCTGGTGGTAGTCGAGCACCTGGTCCCGGCCGATCTTGCCCACGGCAAAATAGGTGGCGTCCGGGTGGGAAAAATAGAGGCCGCTGACGGAGGCGCCGGGGTTCATGGCGTAGCTCTCGGTGAGGGTGATGCCGGTGAGGCGCTCGGCGTCGAGCAACGCCCATAGCGCGGCCTTTTCGGTGTGGTCGGGGCAGGCGGGGTAGCCGGGCGCCGGACGGATGCCGCGGTACTTCTCCGCGACGAGGTCGTCGGGGGCGAGGTTTTCGTCCCGGCCAAATCCCCAGAGGATACGGGCCTGAAGGTGGAGCCATTCGGCGAAGGCTTCGGCGAGGCGGTCGGCCAGCGCCTCGGCCATGATCTTGTTGTAATCGTCGAGTTCGGCGTCGAACCGGGCGGCGAGGTCCTTGAGGCCGTGGCCCGCGGTGACGGCGAAGGCGCCGATCCAGTCGGGGCGTCCGGAATCGCGCGGGG
>CAYSZK010000055.1:0-24682 GCA_964435495.1 uncultured Verrucomicrobiales bacterium | reverse complement strand
TTCGCCCCCCTTGTTCACCGCCCGCGGGTCCGCCCCCACCCAATCCTCCGGCACAGCCCCGGCAAAAAAACCGCTCGCGCGCGCCGCGTCCGTCATCCGCCGGTGCCCCAGCCGCCGGAACAACTCCCGGAAAAAGTCGTTGCTGGAAAAAAACAGCGCCCCGGCCAGGTCCAAATCCCGCGGCCCGCCCGGAATCGTCGGGTCCGCGCACCGGATCGTCTCGTTCGTCCCAATCACACGGTTGGTCCCCGACAACGCCGCCCACGCGATGACGATCTTGAACGTCGAGGCCGGCGGCGCCGCAATCCGCGCCCATTCCTCACGCCCCTTCACCACCCGCGCCAGCCCGTTGGTCCCCGTCTCCAGGATCACCAGCCCCGGCAACGGCCCCTCCTGGCCGCGCGCCTCCCCGGCCCCCGCCAGCCACGCCATCCCACAGGCCGCCCACGCCGCCATCCATCGCTCTCGCGCCATGCCCCCACGATGCGCGATCCCCCGCCCGCGTCGAACCCGTTTTTGCGCCCCGCGCCGCCCCCAGGCCGCCGGGGACGCTCCCAAAATTTATTTCATGCGCCTTCTTGCATTGCCCGCCCCGTCTGGTATGAACGGCGGCTCGATGGAAGGACTGGAGCAATTAGTCGAAACGAAGAAAATCTCCGCGGAGGACGCGGAAAAGCTCAAGGACCTCGCACCCGGCTCGTTCTGCTCCCACAAAAGCTGGGGCTTCGGCCGCATCCGCTCTTGGGACATGGCCGTGGACCAGGTCGTCATCGACTTTGACAGCAAGTCCGGCCACGCGATGCAGTTCGCCTACGCCGCCGAATCGCTCACCCCGCTCCCCCCCAACCACCTTCTCGCCCGCAAACGCACCGGCCTCGATGGCCTCAAGGCCCAGGCTGCCGCCGATCCCGCCGCCTTCATGCGCTGCGCCATCCAAAGCCTCGGCCCCGCCGCCACCGCCGAAACCCTCGAACGCACGCTCATCGACGGCATCATCGACCCCGCCGATTGGAAGAAGTGGTGGGACGGCGCCCGCCGCGCCATGCGCAAAGCCGGCGGCTTCACCATCCCCACCGGCAAAACCGCCCCGTTCAAACTGGAGGAATCCGCCCCCGCCGGCGGCGGCGAAACCTACGAATCCGCCACCGAAAAACGCGGCACGCTCCCCCTCCTCGAAGCCGCCGAAAATCTCCTCCGCAATCCCCCGCCCGCCGGCAATCCCGCCGCGTTCGTGGACCGCGTCAACGACGCCATCCGCAAGGCCCCCGCCTCCCAGCGCGCCGCCAAACTCAAGCTCGCCCTCGCCCGCGACGACATCGCCGCCACCGCCGGCATCTCCGCGCCCCCCGACGTCGCCACCCCCGCCCTCGCCCTCGCCATGGGCAACGAGCTGCCCGGCGTCCTCAGCGGACTCACCGCCGCCCACCAAACCCGCATCATCCGCCTCGTCCAGGAAGCCGGCCCCTCCGAATGGCAGGCCCTCGCCTCCCGCCTCCTCGCCGGCGCCAGCGCCCGCCTCGTCGGCTCGCTCCGCGACTCCTACGCCGCCGCCGGGCGCACCCCCGATTTCGTCGAACTCATCCGCCGGGGCCTCCGCGAACAAACGCTCTCCTCCGAAGCCCTCGTCTGGATCGTCCGCAACCGCACCGGCGACCTCGCCCCCCTCGTCGAACCCCGCCTCTTCGCCTCGCTTCTCGCCGGCATCGAAGCCGACCAAATGGGCGGCCGCAAATCCTCCAAACTCCGCGACACCGTCATCGAAGACCGCTCGCTCTTCGGCGACGTCCTCAAAAACGCCGATGCCGACGCCGTCCGCGACGTCACCCGCGCCCTCATCCTCACCACCGTCTTCGACGAAATGGACAAGCGCTCCCTCCTCGGGCGCATCGTCAAGCTCTTCCCCGACATCGGCGCCCTCGTCGCCGCCGCCGGCCCCAAACAACGCTCCGGCGAAGCCGCCGAAGCCCGCGACGCCTCCCTCGAACCCCTCATCGTCTCCTGGACCAGCCTCGAACGCCGCAAGGCCGAGCTCGACGATCTCGTCAACCGCCTCATCCCCGCCAATACCCAGGAAATCGCCGTCGCCCGCTCGTACGGCGACCTCCGCGAAAACGCCGAATTCAAGTTCGCCAAGGAACAACAACGCGTCCTCGGCGCCCGCCGCGCCGAACTCGAAGCCGATATCGCCCGCGCCAAAGGCACCGATTTCAAGGGCGTGGACGCCTCCCGCGCCGCCATCGGCACCGTCGTCACCGTCGCCACCCCCACCGGCGACGAAACCTACACCATCCTCGGCGCCTGGGACGGCGACCCCGCCCGCCACATCCTTTCCTACCTTACCCCCGTCGCCCGCGCCTTGATCACCCGCGCCCCCGGCGAATCCGTGGACCTTCCCGCCGCCGGCGGCGAAACCCGCCGCGTCACCGTCAAGTCCGTCGCCCCCTTTGCCCCTTGACCCCGTCCCGCTTTCCCCATAATCACAACGCCCGCAACCCCCGAGGAGGACCACGATCATGATTCAGACCACCATCAAAAGCATCCGCGCCCGCGAAATCATTGACTCGCGCGGCAATCCCACCGTCGAAGTCGATGTCGAACTCGCCTGCGGCGCCACCGGCCGCGCCGCCGTCCCGTCCGGCGCCTCCACCGGCGAACACGAAGCCTGGGAGCTCCGCGACAAAGACCCCAAACGCTACGGCGGCAAAGGCGTCCTCACCGCCGTCACCCATGTCCACGAAAAAATCGCCCCCGCCCTCGCCGGCGCCGACGCCCTCGACCAGGTCCGCATCGACCGCACCATGATCGCCTTGGACGGCACCAAAAACAAAAGCCGCCTCGGCGCCAACGCCATTCTCGGCGTTTCCCTCGCCAACGCCCACGCCGCCGCCGCCGCCGTCGGCCTGCCCCTCTTCAAATATCTCGGCGGCCCCAACGCCAAGGTCCTCCCCGTCCCCATGGCCAATATCATGAACGGCGGCGCCCATTCCGACGCCCCCATCGATTTCCAGGAGTTCATGATCCTGCCCAAAGGCGCCCCCACCTTCCGCGAAGCCATGCGCATGGGCGCCCAAATCTTCCACGCCCTCAAAAAGGTCCTCCACGACCGCGGCCTCGGAACCGCCGTCGGCGACGAGGGCGGCTTCGCGCCGAACCTCAAATCCACCGAGGACGCCCTCGAGTGCATCGCCCTCGCCGTCAAAAACGCCGGCTACGAACTCGGCAGGGAAATCTTCCTCGCCCTCGACGTCGCCGCCTCCGAGTTCTACGACAAGGACAAGAAAAAGTACGTCTTCAAAAAGTCCGACAAACGCGAACTCTCAGGCGACGAAATCATCGCCTTCTACGCCGGGCTCCAGAAAAGGTTCCCCATCGTGTCCATCGAGGACGGCTGCGCCGAAAACGACTGGGACAATTGGAAAAAACTCACCGCCGCCCTCGGCGCCACAACCCAGCTCGTCGGCGACGATCTCTTCGTCACCAACGTCGAATTCCTCAAGAAAGGCTTCGAACAAAACGTCGCCAATTCCATCCTCGTCAAGGTCAACCAGATCGGAACCCTCACCGAAACCCTCGACGCCATCGAGCTGGCCAAGCGCAACAAGTACACCGCCGTCATCTCCCATCGCTCCGGCGAAACCGAGGACGCCACCATCGCCGACATCGCCGTCGCCACCAACGCCGGCCAGATCAAGACCGGCTCCTTCTCCCGCTCCGACCGGCTGGCCAAATACAACCAGCTCCTGCGCATCGAGCAAATCCTCGGCGATAGCGCCATCTACGGCGCCTGATACCACCCCGCAATCCGCGGAAACGCCCCCCGCACCCCCGGGGAGGGACGCACCGGGGGTCGAGGACCAGCAGCCTGTCGGACTTACCGCGCGGGCGGCGCTGGAGGGAGTTGGGGTGGCTGGCGAGGAGCGGGTGAGGGAGAATCCCCTCAGCGGGCTTTGACTGAACCCGCGACACTGCCAGACACTCCAAATCGCTCCAGCCCTTCGGGTTGCGCCGGATTTTGGCGCTGGCGTTGTCGCCGCGCTCGGGCAGTAGCGCTGAGACTACAGCCGCTTCGTTTGCTCCTTGCCAGCGCCAAAATCCGGCGGCAACGCCACCCGCGGGGTAAGTCCGACAGGCTGCTAGAACCCCGGCCCTCGGGCCCGGGCCGCCACCCCGTTTTCCCTGTGGACATCCGCAACCCTTCTGGTAGTTTGGGCATTCCTGAGCCTCGGTAGCTCAATGGTAGAGCAGTTGACTCTTAATCAATTGGTTCCAGGTTCAAGTCCTGGCCGGGGCACTTCCCTTCGCGCTTTCCAATCCCGCACCCCCTGCCACACTCCCGCCCATGATTGTCCTCGTCACCGGCATGCTCGCGGGCATGGATGACCGCCCCCTCCTCGACAAGGCCGTCGAACTCGGGCGCCGCAATGGCCGCGACATCCGCGTCTTCCACGCCGTCGAGCATTTCACCAAAAACGGGCGCAAACCCCTCGAACGCCTCCTCGGCACCACCGACTACGTCTTCGAACTCACCCGCGAACGCGAATACGAACGCATCGGCTTCGAAATCCAGCGCCACCAGCTCCGCGACGCCATCATCCGCGCCCCCGCCACCGTCGAGTGGAACCGCATCAACCGCAAGCTCAAGGACCAGCGTTACATCCGCGACTTCGTCCGCCCCGACGTCATCGTCACGCTCATCGACGCCGAATGGATGATCCAACAGCGCCTCCAGGATGTCCCCGCCGCCGACGTCTTCCTCCAGGCCCTCAAGGACCGCAACCACACTCTCTACGAAATCCTTTCCTGGATGCACGAGGAGGTCAGCCTCTCCGAAGACTGGGCCCGCTACATGGGCGTCCCCCATTACGTCCTCGCCGTCGGCGAAAGCCCCGACTCGCTTTACAAACTCGTCGCCCATTCCAATCCCTGGGTCGTCTATGCCAGCTATTCCATGACCTACGCCACCCCCGAAAAACGGGACGAGGTCAACCGCATCATCCGCCGCCTCCGCCGCCATGCCGTCGTCATCGACCCGCAAACCGTCGAAATCCCCGGCAGCGGCTTCCCCACCGAGGTGGACCGCGAAGTCATCTACGCCTACACCGTCCACCGCGACCTCCACTGGTACGTCGGCAAGGTCCAGGCCGTCGTCGCCATCCACCCCTACCCCGAACGCCCGCCGCTCTCGGCCGGCATGATGGACGAGTTGGGCCACGCCCGCGACTACATGAAAGCCCGGTACATGATTTTTCCCAAGGGCTTCTCCCCGTTCACCACCGACAGCTACATCGAAAAAGGCCATCTCTTCGAAACCCCGGACGAATTCTTCCGGCACATCGAGGAAACCGAAGGCCGCGCCCCGATTCCCGACGCCCTCGAGCTCCAGGGCGAATGGCCGCTCTGACCCGGCTACCCGGCCCCATCCCCGTCCCGCAACACCGCGCGCACCCCGGCGATCAGCCCCCTGACCTCCTTCAAGCCTTGCCGCGCGGACTTGCCGCTTGATCCCGGCCCCGCTTCGCCGTAGGCGGTACGCTGTCCATGAGCGATTCCCCCGGCCGCCTGTTCGTCGTCGCCACCCCCATCGGCAACCTCGAAGACATCACCCTCCGCGCCCTGCGCACCCTCCGCGAGGCCGATCTCGTCGCCGCCGAGGACACCCGCCACACCGCCGTGCTCCTCAACCATTACGAAATCGAAAAGCCCCTTGTCAGCTACCACCAGTTCAACGAAGCCAAACGCGTCGCCGATTTCCGGCGCCAGCTCGCCGAAGGCCGGCGCATCGCCCTGGTCTCCGACGCCGGTTTCCCCGGCATCTCCGACCCCGGCGAACGCCTCATCGCCGCCTGCATCGCCGACGGCGTCGAAGTCGAGGTCATCCCCGGCCCCTCCGCCGTCCTCCACGCCCTCGCCGCCAGCGGTTTTCCCATGTCCCCCTTCCACTTCGCCGGTTTCCTCCCCGTCAAAGGCGGCCAGCGCGCCCGCGAACTCGCCCGCCTCCAGGACCGCGCGTTCACCACCGTCTGGTTCGAGTCCCCCTACCGCATCCAACGCACCCTCGACGAGCTCGCACGCCAGTTCCCCGAACGCCCCGTCTGCGTCGCCCGCGAGCTCACCAAGAAATTCGAGGAAATCCTCCGCGGCCCCGCCGCCGAAGTCGCCGCCGCCACCCGCGAAAAACGGTGGAAAGGCGAAATCACCCTCGTCGTCGCGCCCCAGCCCTGACCCCGCCCCCCCTCACCCGAGCGCGGGGACCTCCACCCACGCCCGCTTCGCCCACGACTCAATCCCCTTCTCCGCCAACTGCACCCCTTTGGCGCCCTCCAACAGCGTCCACGGAAAGGGTTCGTCCAGCGCCACATGCCGCAGGAACAGTTCCCACTGCGCCTTGAACGCGTTGTCGTACGCCTCCTGCTCCGGCACCTTCGCCCAGCCCCCGTAAAAATCGATCGGCTGCGCAAGGTCCGGATTCCACACCGGCTTCGGCGTGTTCCCGTAATGCTGGATATGGCACTCCCGCAAACCCGCCACCGCCGATCCCCGCGTCCCGTCCACCTGCAACGTCAACAAGTCGTCCCGCCGCACCCGCACGGTCCAGGACGAATTAAAGTGCGCGATCACCCCGCCCTCCAGCTCGAACGTCGCGTAACAGGCGTCATCCGCCGTGCACCGGTACGGCCTGCCCGCCTCGTCGATCCGCTCCGGAATGTGGGTCGCCCCCAGACAGCTCACCGCCTTCACTTTGCCAAACAAATTATCCAGCACATACCGCCAATGGCACAGCATGTCCACAATGATCCCGCCGTCGTCCTCCTTCCGGTAATTCCAGCTTGGCCGCTGCGCCGGCAGGGAATGCCCCTCGAACACCCAATACCCAAACTCCCCGCGCACCGACAGAATCCGCCCGAAGAATCCGCACTCGATCAGCCGCCGCAGTTGCATCATCCCCGGCAGCCACAGTTTGTCCTGCACCACGCCGTTCTTCCGCCCCGCCTCCACGCACAACCGGTACAGCTCCAGCGCCGTCGCCGTGTCCACCGCCACCGGCTTCTCGCAATAAACGTGCTTCCCCGCCTTCACCGCGCGCCGCACGCCCTCCGCCCGGCGGCCCGTGGTCTGCGCGTCGAAATAGACCGGATACGCCCCGTCCTTCAGCACCGACTCAAGGTCCGTCGTCCATTTCTTCACCCGCGTCCGTTCGCACAACGCCCGGAGCTTGTCCTCGTTCCGCCCCACCAGCACCGCGTCGGGCAGGATCACCTCGCCCGGCCCCACCCGCACCCCCCCCTGCGCCAGGATCGCGTCAATCGACCGCACCAGATGCTGGTTGGTTCCCATGCGCCCCGTCACGCCGTTCATGATGATCCCTATCCGATGTTCTTTCATGCCTCTCTCCTTTCGTGTCCGCCGCCGCCTTCGTCCCCGCTCACACATGCTCCCGGTACGCCCGCACAATCTCCCCCAGCCACACGTCCTGGTCCCCCGCCCATCGGCGCGCCGAAAAAATCTCCACCTCGTTCCACCCCGAAAAACCCGCCGCCTCCACCCAGCCCCGTATCCGCCGGATCGGAATGCAACCCTCGCCCATCAGCCCCCGGTCGTTCAACAAATCCTCCGTCGGCGTCCGCCAGTCGCACACATGAAACGCCCACAACCACCCCCCGCGCCCGCACCGCGCAATCTCCCCCTCCAACTCCGGGTCCCACCAGACATGATACACGTCCAACGCCACCCCCACCGCCGGCGATGCCAGCCGCGCGCACAAATCGTTCGCCTGCCGCAGGGTGTTCACCGCCGACCGCGAATCCGCGTACATCGGGTGCAACGGTTCAATCGCCAGTTTCACCCCCGCCGCCCGCGCGTGCGGTTCCACCGCCGCGATTCCCTCCGCGATCTGTTCCCGCGCCGCCTCCAGCGCCATCCCCGGCGCCGCCCCGCAAACCAGCACGACCAACGGCGCCCCCAGCGCCGCCGCCTCCTCAATGCACCGCCGGTTCTCCTCCAGCGCCGCCGCGCGCGCCGCCCCGCCGGCCGCGGGAAAAAATCCGCCCCGGCACAGGGAGACCACTTCCATTCCCGAATCCCGGATCAGCGCCCCCGCCGCCTTCGGCCCACGCCCGGCCAGCGCGTCCCGCCACACGGTGATCCCGCGCACGCCGGCCGCCGCGTACTTCGCAACCGCCGTCTCCAACGCCCACGGCTTGGTCGTGGCCGTGTGAAGGCACAACCGGCTCAAATCGAATCCGCCGCCGTTCATCCGCCTCACAACCTTGAAATGTGGAACCCGCCGTCCACATGTATCACCGACCCCGTCGAAAACGCAAGGTCCCCCGCCAGAATCCCGCGCACCGCCCGCCCCACATCCTCCGGCGTCCCCCAACGCCCCTGCGGCACCAGCCCCTCCCCAATCAGCCTGTCATACTTCTCCTTCACACCCGCGGTCATGTCCGTCTCCATGATCCCGGGACGCACCTCGTACACCTGCGCACCGCTCCCCGCCAGCCGCGCCGCCCACAACCGGCACGCCATCGCCAGCCCCGCCTTCGATACGCAATACTCCCCGCGCATCACCGAAGCCGTGTCCGCCGAAATCGACGTCACAAACACCAGCTTGTAGCCCCCGCCAATCGCCGAACCCCCGGGATGCGCCAGCCACCACCGCGCCGCCGCCTGCGCCAAAAAATACGGCCCCCGCAAATTCACCCGCAACACCTCGTCGAAACTCTCCATCCCCGCCTCGGTGATGTCCGCCCGCACCCGCGGCGCGATCCCCGCGTTGTTCACCAACGCGTCCACCGCCCCAAGCGCCGCCACCGCCGCCGCCCAAATCCGCCCCGGCCCCTCCGCCTCCCCCAAGTCCCCCTCCACAATCGGGAACCGTTGCGCCCCGTCCCGCGCCCGCGCCACGCACAATCGCGCGGTCTCCTCCGCCGCCGCACGGTTCGCCGCGCAATGCACCGCCACAGAAAATCCCGCCCGCGCCAGTTCGAGCGCCACCCCGCGCCCGAGCCCGCGGCTCGAGCCCGTCACCAGCGCGCCTGGCACTCTTTCCGCCATGCTCCCATCCAAGCCCAAGCCCCGACTCCAGGCCATCCCTTTCCCGCCCCAACCAGAACTTTTTCGGCGCCTCCCCCACAGCGGCACGCTTGCCCCAACGGCTTCTGTGCCGCCGCCTTGGGCGCCCAACCGATGCCATCCGCCTTGCGCTCCTGCCCTCCCTGCGCTCACCTGTCCCCATGTCCGCCGCATCCCCGGAGACCCCCGCCCGCCCCGCCCTGTGGCCGGACGCCTTCGTCTGGGCCGTCTCCCTGCTCCTCTTCTGGCCGTTGACCGTCTGGATTTGGCGCCGCACCGCACACTCCCCGCAGCTCCTGCAATCTTTCGTCATTCTTGCCTTCGCCGGCGCCGCGCTCGCCCTCGACCGCCGCGACCGGCTCAAACCTGTCTTCACCTTCGGCCCCTTCGCCTGGCGCACGCTTCTGGCCGCCTACGCCCTCATGACCGCCGCCATCCTCTCCCGGCATCCGCTCCCGCTCTTCGCCGCGTTCGCCGCCGCCCTCGCGGCCGCCGCCCTGTACCTTTGGGGCGACAGGCTTGCGCGCGTCGTGTTCTCGATCACCACCGCCTTCCTCGCCTTCCTCATCATCGCCGCACTCCTGCCCGCCTTCGACTGGCCGCTGCGCCTCGCCGCGGGTTCCCACGCCGCATGGCTGCTCGAAAAACTCGGCGCCCTCGCCGATCTCCGCCTCGTCCTCGCCCACCCGCCCAAACTCATGCTCACCGCCAATACCCGCACCTTTGAGGTCGCCGCCGAATGCAACGGCGCCGGTGTCATCAGCTCCAGCCTGCTCCTCGCCCTCCTCCTCGCCGCCATCCGCCGCGTCTCGGTCCTCGACAAAATCCTCACCCTCCTCGCCGCCGGCGCGGCCGCCTTCGCGCTCAACGTCGTCCGCATCATCGCCATCGCCCTCCTCGCCCCCGTCGCCGGCGCCCATTATCTTGTCATGCACGAAATCGTCGGCACGCTTCTCCTCTTCGCCGCGCTCGCCCTGGTCTGGTGGCTCGCCACAGGCCTCCCCGAAGTCGCCCCGCGCCGCCGCCCGCCGCCCTCGACCGCACCCACGCCCGTACCCGCCTCCTAGCCCAAAGTTGTTCGCCCCTCCCCAGCCCATGCAAGGCCTCCGACCCACACTCGACACCCCCAGGCCAAACGACAGCTTCTCCGGCGGACCCGGCCTCGAAATCCGCGCCGGAACCGCCAACTCCCCCTTCGGCCCCTGCGTCATCGCCCTCGCTCCGCGCGGCGTATGCCTTCTTGCGTTCCGCAATGATTTCGCCGCCGCATGCGCGGAACTCGCCCGCCGCTGGCCGCGCGCCATCCTGCGCCCCGGCGGCCCCGCCGCGGCCGAGGCCGCCGCCGCCATCTTCGATCCCACCCCGCAGGACGGCGCGCTGGGCCCGCGGTTGTTCGTCCGGGGCACCGCCTTCCAACTCGCCGTCTGGCGCGCGCTGCTCCGCATCCCGTTCGGGACCACAACAACCTATGGCGCCATCGCCCGCGCCGTCCGCCGTCCCGCCGCCGCCCGCGCCGTCGGAACCGCCGTCGGCGCCAACCCCGTTGCCTGGCTGATCCCGTGCCACCGCGTCCTCCCCGAATCCGGCGCCCCCGGCGGATACCGTTGGGGCGCGGCCCGCAAACAGGCCATGCTCGCCTGGGAAAAAGCCCGCCGCCGAAATCCGTGAACCCGTCCGACCTCCTTCGCCTCCTGCTCCTTGCCGCGATCTGGGGAGGTTCGTTTCTCTTCATGCGGATCGCCGCGCCGGAATTCGGCCCTTTCCCCCTCATCTTCCTGCGGGTCGCCGGCGGGGCCCTCGTCCTGCTCCCCTGGCTGCTCGCACCGGCCCATCGCGAACCGCTCCGCCGCCATTGGCGCGGCATCGCCTTGGTTGGCCTCATGAGCGCCGCCCTCCCCTGGGTGCTTTTCGCGTACGCGGCCCTCGGCCTTGAAGCCGGCCTCAATTCCGTCATCAACGCCACCACACCCATCTGGACCGCCGCCGCCGGCGCCATCTGGTTCCGCACCCCTCTCCACCGCAACCAGGCCGCCGGCCTGCTCCTCGGCCTCGCGGGCGTGGCCGTCCTGGCCGGAGACCGGCTGTCGTTCCATCCTGGGGGCACCGGCCTTGCCGTCCTTGCCGCCCTGGGCGCCACCATGTGCTACGCCCTCGTGGCCAATTTCACCAAGGCCCGGCTTGCCGATGTCCCCGGCTCCGCCGGCGCCGCCGGATTCCTTTTCGCCGGCGGCCTCATGCTCGCGCCCGCCGGCATCCTCGCCTGGCCCGCGATCCCCCCTTCGCCCAAAGCCTGGGCCTGCGCCGCCGCGCTCGCCGTGGTCTGTTCCGGTTTCGCGTTCCTGTTGTTCTTCGACCTCGTCAAACGCGTCAGCGCCGTCGCCGCCACAAGCGTCACCTACCTGATCCCCGTCTTCGGCGTCCTCTGGGGCGCCCTGTTCCTCCAGGAACGCCTGGAACCCCGCGCCTGGCTCGGCGCCACCGTCATCCTCGCCGGCACCGTGCTCACCGCCCGCAAACCCGCCCCGCCCCCTTCCCCGTAACGTCACTTTTGGTGATCCGATCGGATCACCAAAAGTGACGGTTGATTCCGCGTGCCCGCGCCCGCCCGGCGCGTGGCTGTCCCCAAGGATCTGTTATTTTCCCCAACGCCGCGCGCCGTGTTGCCGGCGCCGCCCGCTTCGATTACGGCAGTTTCTTCGTCCAGTTCCCAATGTCGTCGCTGGGATCGTCCAGCTTCGCGCCCTTGCTGAACACGTCGAAGCTGTCCCGATTTTGCACGCCCGGGTTCAGGTAAATGTATTCCCGGCCCCACGGATCCCGCGGAATCCCGTCCGCAAGCTTCCGCCACGACATCGGAACCGGTTCGCCCGACGGCTTTTCCATCAAGGCCTTGAGCCCCTGCTCCTGCGAGGGCGGAACGCCGTTCATGACCCCGTACAACCGCAATTGCGTGGCCAGGTTTTGCACGTCGGCGCCCGCCCGCACGTCCTGCCCGAATTCCAACTGGCCTTTCATCATCGTCACCCCCGCGCCCACCAACAGCGCGATGATCGACACCACGATCATGATTTCAATCAACGTAAACGCCGCCCTGTCCGCTCCACCACGCGTCTTCATGGGTCCCGCTGGCCCCGCCCCCCGCGTATTGGCAAGCTCCCCCTTGCCCCCACCCCCCTTGTCCTTCCTCCCCGCCACGCGGCGGGACGCCGCTTCCACGATGATGCCGCGGCCCACCCTGTCCCAACGCAAGCAGCCTACCGGACGCGACGGCGCCGCGCAAGGCGGAGAAGCGCGGGGCTTGGTGGTTGTTGGTCGATGGCTGAGAATCAGGAGGGCGCTGGGCCAGTCGCGTGCAATGGCATCCCCCGCCACTTTCCAGATCCCGGCAACCGATGAATATCGGGATGTCGGGACGGCCCAGCCTCACAAGGGGTCTCCCGTCCCCCGTCCCCCGTCCCCCGTCTCCCGCGCCTCCGGCGCCCCCCCGTCCCCCGCCGTGCGCTCCGTGAACCCCGTGAGAGATCAGCCGAGGACGCTGCCGTTGGTCAGTTCCCTGAGAAATCCCAAGATCGGCCATATCCGCAGGGGGCCATCCTTGAGTTCGACGGATCCCATGTAAACAACATGGCCGCCGGCCAGGGCGCCATCCGCGATCAAGGCCTTGAGTGGTTTCCCGTATTCGCCGCGCCAGACCGACGCAGCCTTGACCTCGATCCCGATGGCGCGGTTGCCGCGCGTCCAGACGAAATCGACCTCGCTGCCGGACGGCGTGCGCCAATAATGAAGCTGCCCGCCCAAATTCTGGAAGGCCATGGCCGCCCGCAACTCGTGCAGCACCCACGTTTCCAGAAGGAAACCCCGTTCGGTCCCGTCCAGTGGTTCTCGCACGCGCCCGGCCAGCGCCCGCGCCACGCCGGTGTCGAACAGGTAGAACTTCGGGCTCGCCACCTCCTTCACCTTGGCTCGTTTGCGCCAGGCGGGAAGCCAGAAGCCGATGAGCGTGTCCGCCAACACCGCAAAATAGCCCTGAACCGTCGGCCTGGCGACTGCGGCATCACGGGCGATCCCGGCGACGTTCACAATCTGACCGTTCATCAGCGCGGCAACCTCGAGAAAGCGTGCAAAAGATTCCAAGCTCCGAACCAGAGCCTCCTGCTGGATTTCCTCGCGGATATAATTGCCCACGTACGCCTCCAGGGCATCGATGGCATATTCGCCCTCGGCCTGGATCTGCGGCAGCAATCCAAGGCGCAGCACCCGTTCGGGATCGCAGCGGTACTCCATTTCGGCCGCCGTCAACGGGAAGAATTGGCGGTTGATCGCCCTGCCGGCGAGAAGATTCACGTCCAAACGCTTTAACTTCCGGGCGCTGGAACCGCTGAGGGCAAAACGGTAGCGCTTGCCGTGTTCGGCGATCAGCGCGTGAACCTCGTTCAACAATCCCGGAAGGCGCTGGACCTCGTCCACCACAACCCAACTTCCCGGCGGCCGGGCCTCAACCTGTTGGCGGAACGAGTCGGGCTGGCGGCTGAGCGATAGGAGGGTCTGCGTCCGCAGAAGGTCGAACCACAGCGCGCCCGGCAGCCCACGCCTCAGCCATGTCGTCTTTCCCGTCCCACGCGGGCCGAAAAGCAGGAACGAATGCCCCGGCAACTCAAGTTGTCGTGTATACATTGCCAGCAAATTTGCCGTTAATTCGCTGGATGTCTATTCCTATTTCGCTTTGCTCGTTGTTGGTTGCCGCGTTGGAACCACACCCTTACTTCGTGGAAGTACAGAGGGACGGACCTTCGTCTTTCCCAAACGTGTCCGCCCCGGCGCGCCCCGCCCCCAGACCCCACGCCACCGCCGCTCCCATCATCATCCACTTCGTCACAGCCTTCATGTTCTGCCTCCTCTGTTCTTCTGCCCTTGCCGCTCATCGCAAGAATCCAGAAAATCCCGCTTTCCAGCGCCCGCAATTCAAGCCTCCTCCCCCCCCCCGCGTGTCAATCGGAAAAATCAACAAACTTGTAAGTGGCATAAACATGGATAATCCAAGGCCGTCGGCCCGAGCAACTGCCCCCTACCCTTGTGAGGCGGGGCCGGCGGCCCCGCGGCCTGTGTGACAACGAACCCCAGGTCGGTCAAGAGGACTGCAAGTCGGATTAGTTTCGACGGGCTGGGCTCCGTGGATCAGAGGGGCGCCGGGCCAGTCGTGCGCCATTGCATCCCTGGCCATTTTCCAGATCCCGGCTCCCGATCAATATCGGGATGTCGGGACGGCCCAACCGCACAAGGCCACACAAGGGGCCTCTGGATGCGCGCCGGTCCCCCGTCTCCTGTCCCCCGTCTCCAGCGCCTCCGCCCCCCCCCTCCGTGCGCCCCGTGTGCTCCGTGAGAGAATCGTCCCTCCGTCCCCCCTCCCCCGCGCCAAGCGGCGGGACGCCGCTTCCACTTTGGCATGCTTCGCGTCGCTAGAGAAACTCCCCCTCTTTGAGTGCTCCGCGTTTCTTGCGGCCATCCTCCGGGGGCTGGAGCTTCCCTACCCCCCCGCCATCTCCGCCGCGCGGACCGTGTTCGCCATCAACATCGCGATGGTCATCGGCCCCACCCCGCCCGGATTCGGCGTGATCCAGCCCGCCACCTCCTTGACCGCCTCAAAGTCCACATCCCCGACAAGCCGGTATCCCCTGGCCGCCGACGCGTCCTCCACACGGTTCACCCCCACATCCACCACCACCGCTCCCGGCTTCACCATGTCCGCCTTTACGAACTTCGCCTGCCCCATCGCCGCGATGATCACGTCCGCCGCCCGGCATTTCGCCGCCACGTCGCGGCTCCGCGAATGCGCCACCGTCACCGTCGCGTCGCACCCCGCCGCTTTCTGCATCAGGATCGACGCCATCGGCTTGCCCACGATGTTGCCCCGCCCGAGGATCACCACGTCCGCCCCGCGCAACTGGATTCCCGACCGCACCAGCAACTCATGAATCCCCGCCGGCGTGCACGGACGAAACCCCGTCGTGTCCCCAAGGACCAGCTTGCCCGCGTTGACCGGATGGAATCCGTCCACGTCCTTGGACGGGTCCACCGCCGCAAACACCGCTTGCTCCCGGATCGGCCCCGGCATCGGCGCCTGCACCAGAATCCCGTGCACGCTCCCGTTCGCGTTCAAGGCCCGCAACTGCGCGATGACCTCCGCTTCCGCCGCGCCCCCCGGAAAAAGGACCGTTTCGGAACGGATGCCCAGTTCCTTCGCCTTCTTTTCCTTCATCCCGACATACGCTTGCGACGCCGGATCGTCCCCCACCCGGAGAAACGTGATGCAGGGCGCCACCCTCCGCGCCCGCAACGCCGCCACCCGTTCCGCGGTCTCCGCGTGAATCGCCGCCGCCACCGTTCGCCCGTCCAGAATCCGCGCCGCCATGCCCCGACGCTACATCCGGGGGACGGCGCCGCCAAGACCGCGTTGCGCCGGGTGGCGCGGAAAGCGGCGGGACGCCGCCTCGCGCTTTTCTCGAATAAGACCGGTTCAGGCGTTCTCTCCGCCCGCCCACGCCTGCATCCCCCCCACGTAATACCAAGCGGCGGGACGCCGCTTCCACCAACCTCCCATTGACGGGGCGCGGAAACGCGCCCATGGTGCCCGCATGACGCGCCCATCCGGGAGCACGGCCTTCGGCTCCGGCGCCTTTCTCCACCCCGCCGCCGCCTGGGCGTTCACGCTGCTCAAAGCCGCCTCCCTCGCTGCGCTTTTCTTCGCGCTGGCCGCCTTCATTCGCCATTCCCGCGGCCGGCCCATGCCGCCCGCCACCGGCGTTTCCACACCGCGGCGGGTGATCCCCGCCCCGCACTTCGCCCAGGCCGATCCGCGCTGGGCCGATGCCGCCATGGGGCCGCGGGCCGCGGACACGCTGGGCGCCGCCGGATGCGCCGTGGCTTCCGCGGCGATGATTCTCGCCGGGTACGGCATCGACACCGACCCCGCCCGGCTCAACACTTTCCTCAACGCCAGCGAAGGCTACACCGAACGCGCCTGGCTTCACTGGCACAAGGCCGCCGAGTTCGCCCGCGGGTTCGCCGTCCACGCCTACGAAGGCCCGCCCTCCGCCCGGCTCATCGATCGCAACCTCGACCTCGGCAATCCCGTCATCGTCCGCGTCCGCCTCCCCAGCGGCCTCACTCATTTCGTTGTCATCGCCGGAAAACAGGGCCGCGACTACCTCGTCCTCGACCCGGCCTCGTGGCATCCCGGCGTCCGCCCCCTCGCCGGGTTTGGCACCCCGGTTGAAGCCCTGCGCTTCTTCGCGCCCAAGTGAGTGCTCCACGACACGGCCCGGCCATGCGGCAGCCCACACCCGCGGGGCTTGCCCTGCGGCAGCCTTGGAGCCACGCCTTATCAATAATTGAAAACGGTCAACAGCCAGCGAATTTTTCTTGCTGCGGGAGGCGGTTTCAGGCAGATTCTTTCCCGGATCGGAATCCAGGCCATCAACCCAAGAGAATTCACAGGAGCAGGCGAAAGAGTTCGTTCAATCTGTATGTTCTTGCCGCCGCCCTGGCGGCGGCGTGGACTGCGCCCGCCGCGCGCGGTGCCGTTATCAGTTTCTTCGACTTCGGCAGCGAAGGCACCGTTTCCGCGTTCACCAACACCTTTGTGTTGGACCAAGCATTCAATAACCCGGTTCTTATCCTCGGGCTGGCCTCGGAGGTCAGCGGTTCCCGGTCTATCAGTTCCATCAGCGTCAATGGCGCCGCCCTCACCACCACAGGCGTCGGCGGGCGCGCGGACGGCCAGGGATTCAGTTTCCTGAACTGGGGTTCTCCCGGCGCGCTCGCGGCCGGAACGCAATCCATCTCCGTCGCCATCAGCGGCGGCACCGCCCCGCTGGGCTCCGTGCTCTGGGTTGTGGACGGCATCTCCACCAACGCCAGCGACTCCGCCTACAGCGCCTGGCGCGACAACGAGAACGGAGGAGATGGGACTGGCGGCACCAACGGCGCCCTTGGGTTCAATCTCACTGTGCCAGGTCTCAATCCCATGGCGGCCGTGGACACCGGCACCCGCGACACGAACTTCGCCCCCGCGTCCGGCGACCTGCTCTTTTCGTTCGTCATGACCGGTATAGACGGCACCCGCTTCAGCGGCGTGCGCGGAGCTTCCCTCAGCAGCAACGACCTGAACAATGTATTGGCCTCCGGCGGGTCCGGCTACTCGGCGGCCTGGGGCGCGGCCATCTCGAACAGCCCGGAGATCGGGTTCAACGCCAACAACGGCTACTTCCGGGCGGTGATGACCTCGGTTTCGTTCACGATCCCCGAGCCCACGTCCGTTTCGCTGCTCGCGGTCACCGGACTCCTGGCGCTTGCCGGCGCCGCTCGCCGCCGGCGCTGAGCGCCGGCACAGCCCTCGCGGAACGCCCTGGGGCACAGCCCGAACCGCGCAAGCCGGCGGGAAGACGCTCGACACCCTTGCGGAGCGTGCGATCATGGGCGTTGCCGGTAACCCCACGCGTCCCCTTATGCGCGCCCCTTCGCTTCCCGCCGCTCTTGCCGCCGCCCTCGCCGCCGCCGTCCCTTTCCCCGCCACCGCGGAGATCGCGCCGGAGCCGCCGCCCGCCGCGCTCGACGTGTATCTGTGCATCGGCCAATCCAACATGGCGGGCCGCGCCAAACCCGGTCCAGACGACACAGGACGGCTGCCGGGCGTATGGCTTCTGGACGCCAAAGGCGCCTGGGCGCCCGCCGCCCATCCGTACAACGGCTTCTCGTCCGTGCGCAAGAATCTCGCGATCCAAGGCATCAGTCCCGCCTTTGGTTTTGCCCGCCGCCGGCGCGGGCTGCATCCGGACCGCGCCATCGGGCTGGTGGTCAACGCCCGGGGCTGGACGTCGCTTGCCGAGTGGGCAGAGGGCGGGCACTGCTTTGCCGAAGCTGTGCGCCGTACCCGCGAAGCCGTTGCCGGCGGCGGCACGCTCCGGGGCATTCTGTGGATTCAAGGCGAGACCGACCTCGCGACCGACAAGGCGGACTCCTACCTTGAAGGCATCGCCGCGCTGATTCGCGATCTGCGGGCGGAATTGGGCGGCGCGCCGTTCGTTGCCGGCGAGATTCATGGCGCCAACGCCCTCAACAACGCGCTGGCCCGCCTGCCCGCGCGGGTGCCGATGACCGCCGTCGCGCCTGCCGGCAGCCTGACCAAGTTTGACACCTGGCACTTCGATGGCGCCAGCGCCATCACCCTCGGCGAGCGCATGGCGGACGCGCTGGCGGAATGGGCGCCCGCCGATTGAGGATTGCATCCGGCGCCTCCGCCGACAATCTCTCCGCCGGTGCGCCCCAATATCCTGCTCTTCTTCACCGACGACCAGCGCTTCGACACGATCCGCGCCTGGGGCAATCCCGACATCCACACGCCGAACCTTGACCGGCTCGCGGCCCGCGGCACAAGCTTCACCCGCGCCCACATCATGGGCGGCACCAGCGCGGCGGTCTGCATGCCCAGCCGGGCCATGCTCCACACCGGACGCACGCTCTTCCGCATTCAGGACGAAGGCCAGGAAATCCCGCCGGACCACACCCTTCTCGGCGAGCATTTCCGCGCCGCCGGCTATGCGGCCTACGGCGTCGGCAAGTGGCACAACGGCTGCCCCGCCTACGCCCGCGGCTTCAGCGGCGGGGCGGAAATCTTCTTCGGCGGAATGGACGACCATTGGAACGTGCCCGCCTGCGACTTCGACCCCGCCGGACGCTACGACCGCCTTGCGCCCTTCGTGCGCGATCCGTTTCACACCAACGCCACCGGCCAGCGGCGTTGCGACCACATTCGTCCCGGCGTCCATTCCACCGACCTCTTCACGGACGCCGCGATACGCCTGCTCGAAACCCGCGAACGCGCCCGCCCCTTCCTGATGTACCTGTCGCTGATGGCGCCGCACGATCCGCGCACCATGCCGCGCCGGTTTTTGGACCTCTACCCGGCGGACCGCCTCCCGCTGCCGCCCAACTTTGCGCCCGCCCACGCCATCGACACCGGCGCGCTGGACGTCCGCGACGAACGCCTCGCCGCGCGCCCGCGCGATCCCGCGGAAATCCGGCGCCACATCGCCGAATACTTCGCCATGATCACCCACCTCGATGACGCCCTGGGCCGCGTGCTTGCGGCGCTGGAACGGGACGGCGACCTGGACTCGACCGTCATTGCCTTCGCCGGCGACAACGGCCTCGCGCTCGGCCAGCACGGGCTCATGGGCAAGCAGAACCTCTACGACCACAGCGTGCGCGTGCCCCTGATCCTCGCGGGTCCCGGCGTCCCGGCCGGCCGGCGCCGCGACGCCCTTGTCCTGCTTTCCGACCTGTTCCCCACACTGTGCTGCCTCGCGGGCATCCCCGCGCCCGCTTCCGTCGAAGGACACGGCCTCGCGCCCTGCCTGCGGGACGGCGCCGCCGTCCGGGACGATCTTTACCTGGCCTACTGCGGCACGATCCGCGCCGTCACAGACGGGCGCCGCAAACTCATCGAATACGCGTCCGGCGCGACGCAACTCTTCGACCTCGAGGCCGATCCGTTCGAGACCCGCAACCTCGCGCCCGACGGCGCCCACCCCGACCTGCCCGGCCTGCGCCGGCGCCTGGGCGCCCTGGCGGCAGCCCATGGCGACCTCGAATCCACCCATGGCCGGCAGTTTTGGCGGGCGCGCCCGGACCTGCCAGGATTACCATAATCCCACGCAGGGCTTGAGCGGGTTCGGCCCCTGCGGGACGATGATTCGTCCGACACCAGCAGCGCGTTTGTGGGGGCGGGCTGGGCCAGCGCCTCGGGGTCGGGGACGACGGGCAACGCCGTGGGCACCGACGGCACGCCGGTCTTCGGGCAAGGATGGGACAACCGGTTTCTCGTGGGCCTCCGTTACACCAACGACGCGGCGCCGGGGCTGCAAGTGCAGTTCGCGGCCATGGGCATCTTCGATGCCACTACCGGCGGCAAACCCGCGCCGGCGACCCTGGCGGGATCGCCGGTGATGACCTTGAGTGCCGCAGTACCGCACTGACCCGGCATGGATCCCCCGGCCCGGCGGCGACCGGCACGACGTCAATTCCGTAGCCCAGCTCCGCGGCACGCGCGGCAACCGCCGCCAGGATTGCCTGGAGATGCTGGTTGGACTCGGGATGCAGCCCGCGGCTCCACCCCAGCAGGACGCCGAGGACTTCCCGCAACACCCTTTTCCGGTGGGACCGGATGAACCGCATCGCCTCGCTGACGCGCGGGTCCGGGCGGTACGCCATGGCCCGCGCCAGAGCCTCGATCCGCGCGCGCGTGGGCCGGGAGATTTTCGGGGATTTCCGCAGCGCCAGGCTGACGGTGTTTCGCGATACCCCCGCCGCCCGCGCGATCCCGGCGAGCGTGGCCCGCCCGGCGGCCATTCCGGGACCCTTCGCCTCCGGTCGCTCCCGCATTAGAGCGTCACTCTCCCACCCGCCCATTACCGCGTCAAGCCGCCACAGCCTGGTGTCCTGTCTGGCAAAGAAGAAATCAGAAATTGCATCCGCCGCCGCGCCCGACAATATCCGCCGATGCGCCCCCGCAAGCGCCGCAACGGCCGGACCCGCTTCCCCAAAACCGCCCGCAACCCCTGCCGGGCCATGGTCCTGACCGACGCCCGCGCCATTCTCGAGCCCCTGCGCCAACTCCACGCGGCGGTCCAAAAGAAACTTTCGCAAACCGAAACCGCCATCGAACGCTTTGAGCGCCAGGACAAGCCCGCCTTTGAGAAATGGGTCGCCACAGAGTTCGGCGCCCTGCTCACCGAAATCCGCCAAATCCGCCAGGACGCCGGCCCTGTCACCACACTTCTGGACGAATGGGAAACCGAGATGTTCGAAAGCCGCCTGGGGGAATTGGAGGCCTTTCACAAGGTCAAGCTGCGCCAAGCCGGCCTCCTGCCCGACCCGCCCGAACCCGCCCCAGAAGATGATGGCGCTCCGCCGGAAGACGGCGGCGAAGACGGCGCCCAGGACGAAGACATCTATTTCCTGGACGCCTTCGCCAAGCTTTTTGAAGCGATGACCGGGCGCCCTCCCCAAGGATTCGACGAAATCCGCGACAATGTCCGGCGCATGCGCCGCGCCGACCGACCCCCACAAAATAGAATCCTTCTGGAAGCCCGCCGCCTCTACCGGGAGATCGTCCGGCGCCTGCATCCCGACCGCAACGGCGAAATGAGCCCCCTCGCCCGCGACCTCTGGGAATCCGCCCGCGAAGCCCACCTCGCCGGGAACGCCGAGGCCCTTTCCATGATCCTGGCCCGCCTCGACGCCATGGAACACGGCATCGAAAAAATCGACGCCCCCTCCGTCCTTGCCGGAATCGTCCGCGGCCTCCAACAGCGGCTCGCCCAATTGGCCAAGCTTCAAAGGTCCCTCCGCCGCGATCTTGCCTGGGGATTCGCCCGGCTCAAGGACCGCGCCCGCATCCGCGCCCGCGTGGACGCCAGGCTGAAGAGGGATTGTGCGGAGGCGGCTGATTTCGCCGCCCGCGCGCGCATGGAACTGGAGCGCCTCGAACGCGCCTACGCGAAGTGGCTTGCCGCCCGCCGCCGCCCGCGCCGCAAACCCAGGCCGGTCCCGCCGAACCAGCCCGATCTCATCTTGTGACCATGCGCCCCAACATCCTCCTCTTCTCCACCGACGACACGCGCTTCGACACGTCCGCGCACCATGCCCCGCCGGAATCTTCCCCTGTTCGAACCTGGCCGCGTTCCGCTTCCGCCCAAGTTCGCGCCCGCCCGCGCCATTGACACCGGCGCCCTCGGCCGGCACGGGCTCGCGATCCTGAACCAGCCTTGCCGCGCGCGCTCACTCCCCCGCCACCTCCACCCCTTCCGCCCGCGCCCGCGCCAGCGCCGCCCAACCGCGCTGTCCCGGCAGCGCCGGTCCCGGATGCCCGGACGCCGGCGCGCTGGAGACGACGTACGCTGCGCACTCCCGCATCGCGGCGTCATACGCCGCCGCGCCCGCGCCCGCACCCGCGCCGATCACCATGACATGAACGCTCTGCCCGCCGCCGCGCCCCGCGTGCGCCGGCTGCCCGCCCGCCAGCGCGGTCAACGCCTCCACCAGCATCGCCAGCGCCGTGCCGCGGAATCCAAAGTGCAACCCGCCCAGCGGCAGGATCGCGCCGCCGTTGCGCACCACCGCGGGGTCGGTTGTCGGCTCGCCGTCCCCTCCGATAAACACCGGCTCCGGCGCCCGCGCCCCGCGCTCCTTCCACTGCCCCGCCCTGCCCCTCGACACCGCCGACGTGGAGAAGTCCGCGACAAAAGGGTCCGGCCCGCCCATGCCAAACGCGAACGCCATCGGGTTGGTGGAAAGCCGCGGCTCGCGCCCTCCAAACGGCGCCACCGCCGGGTCCCCCGCCATGTGCGCAAACGCCATCGCCAGCATTCCCCGCCGTGCCAGCGGCGCCAGATGAAATCCCAGCGCCCCCACCCAGCCCGCGTGCAACAGGCTCACCAGCCCCATCCCGTGCGCCAACGCCAGCCGCGCCGCGTGGTCCCGCGCGTCCAACAACGCCTCCACGGGAATTCCGCCGTTCGCCTCCATCACCGCCACCGCGCCGGTCTCCCGCACCACAGCGGCCCGCGCGTCCGCCTTCATCCCGCCCTCCCGCAACGCCCGGATCACATACCGCAACACCGGCAGCCCGTGGGTCTCGACGCCAAACGCGTGCAATTCCACCTGCGCCGTCGCAATCGCCAGCGCCCGGCACGCGTCCACGCCGCAACCGCGCAGCTCCGCCGCGAACGACTCGATCAACGTCTCCAGCCCCACCCGCGCCATGCCGCCTCCCTTCACTCCGGCCGCGGCCCAAACACCGGAACCGGCCTCCCCCGCTCCAGCGCCCCCATGTCCGGCGCCTTCCCCTCAAACCCGTCGTTGACGCCCGGAATCGCCACGCCCGCGTCCACGGGCGGCGCGCCGGCCTTGAGCCGCAAGTCCACCGTGGCGGGATCGATCAACGGCGAGGTGTTGCTCTTCGCGTACTCCTCCGGCTCCGCGGCCCCCTCAAAAATCCCGTAATCCCGCAGCTCGATTCCGTGCGTTTCGAAACCCGTTGCCGCCGCGAACGCTGCGAGCGTCTCGAACCCGCCTGCGCCCTCGGCCCGGAACGGCTCCCTGACCTCCCGGCCCACCCGATACCCGTTGTGGTCCAGCGCCGCCGGCTTGCCCACCGCCAGGATCGGCGCCGCATCTTCCTTGCCGCCCAGCTTCCCGGCCGGGCCCATGAACAGGTTGTTGCGCATGTCCAGCCGCCGGAACCGCCCCATCCCGCTCGGAAAATTCGCGAAGGTGTTGTGCAGCACGATTACGTTCGACCCCGAACCGTCGGGCTTGAACGCTTCGATCCCCACTTGCGCGTTGAAGACAATGTTCCCGATCCAGTAGGACGGCCCCACGTACACCCGCTGGATCGACAGCGGCGCCCCCATGCAATTGAAACAACGGTTCCGCAGCACCCGGATGTTGCCATACCCCCCGTCCGCCTCGATGAAATTGTCCGTCCCGTTGAACAGGTCGTTGTTGTAAAAGTCGATCGCCCGCGCCTGCTGCTTGAGCGCCGGGTCCGCCAGCGCGTTGGTGAACACGTCCAGAATATCCCAAAAATTCGCCGCCCGATTGTGGCCCACCGCGTGCCCCTGCCCCGACAGGTTCACCGCGTATCCCGCTTTCGTCCGGCCATACGCCCCGCCGCTCTCCGGATTGAAACGGTCCGCAGGGTTCGCCCCAACAAACACGTTGTCCAAAATGCTGAAATCCTCCGAACGCCCGTCTTGCGCCAGCACGCCGTATTGCACATTCTCGATCCGGCACCGCTTCACCGCCAGGCCCTTGCAGCCCAGCACCCCTTGGAAACCCCCGTGGAACGCGATGCGGGTGTTCCGGATCGTCAACCCCTCGAAATGCAGATAATCCGCCGCCATCACGTTGAACAGGTTGTCGGCGCCGTTCCCGTCAAACACCACCTCCCCGTCCCCCGCCGCCACAATCGCAATGGGCTTGCCCGGCTCGCCATCCGCCACCAGCGTGATCGTGCCGTGCAAAAACGCGTCCGCGTCCCGGTAACTTGTGAAGTCGTCCTTGTACACCCCCGCGTGGACCTTCACCACCGTGCCTGGCGGCGCCTTCGCCGGGTGCACGGTCTGGTAGTTGTCGCACCAGGTCGCAAATCCGTTCACCGCGTGCATCACGTTGCCATAGGCGGGCTCTTCCTTTGGCCCCTTGAAACCCTTCGGATACACATGCCGCACCTCGCCGCCCTCAAACGGGCGCGGCTCCGGGCGGGTCCGCAATTTCAGCGTCTTCACCGCTTCCCCCTCCACGCCGTCGGGATCGGACCACTCCAGCCGCACCTCGTATTCGGTTCCGGGCTCGAGGTCCAGCAGGCTGCCCATGAAGCTCGTGGGCGCCTGCCACACCAGCGCCGGCTGGCCCTTGAGCTTGGGATCGGGATACTTGCTGTTCCCGTAATTGCACCCGTCGCCGCCGCTCCGGTACATCGGCAGTTGCCCGCGCCATGCCGTTTCTCCCGCCTTGCGATACTCGGCCTTCAACGACGCGTTCCCGTTGG
>CAYSZK010000054.1:8042-24971 GCA_964435495.1 uncultured Verrucomicrobiales bacterium | reverse complement strand
TACAAGATTCCCGGCGTGGAAATGGTGCTGACCACGCTCCACTCCGGCGGCAAGTACGGCCAGGGCGGCTACACCTATTCCGGGGGCACCCACGGCGTCGGCGCCAAATGCGTCAACGCCGTGTCCGAGTGGTTTGAAGTGGAAATCTTCCGCGATGGCAAGGCCCACCACATGGAATTTGAGCGCGGCAAGACGGTGAAAAAGCTCGAAGTGATCGGCAAGGCCAAGGGCACCGGCACCCTCATCACGTTCAAGCCCGACCCCGAGATTTTCAAGGACACCGTGGAGTTCAAGTCCGACATCGTCGGCCAGCGCCTCCGCGAGCTCGCCTTCCTCAATTCCGGCCTCGAAATCATCTTCCTGGACGAACGCGCCAAGAAACCGGAGCCCGAACGCTTTTATTTCAAGGACGGCATCGAGGAGTTCGTGAAGCACATCTCCAAGTCCAAGCAGGTGCTCCACACCAAGCCCATCGTCGTCGTCCAAAAGCGCCCCTACGAATACAAGGGCCCCGAGGGCAACGATCTCAAGGCCGACATCCACGTCAACGCCGTCGTCCAGTACAACGACAGCTTCAACGACCAGGTCTTCTGCTACACCAACACGATCGCCAACCCCGACGGCGGCGCCCACCTCGCCGGGTTCCGCACCGCCCTCACCCGCGCCATCAACCAGCACGCCAAACAGAACAACCTGCTCAAGGACAAGGACCCCCAGATCACCGGCGACGATGTCCGCGAAGGACTCACCGCCGTCATCTCCGTCCTCCATCCCGAACCCAAGTTCGAGTCCCAGACCAAGGTCAAACTGCTCTCCCCCGAAGTCGAGGGCGTGGTCTCCTCCGCCACCTACGAAGGCCTGATGTTCTTCTTCGACTCCAATCCCGGCGTCGCGAAACGGATCGTGGACAAGTGCCTCAACGCCGCCCGCGCCCGCGAAGCCGCCCGCAAAGCCCGCGAGGCCGTCCGCAAAACCGCCCTCAGCGGCGGCGGCCTGCCCGGCAAACTCGCCGATTGCTCCGACCGCGACCCCGAGAATTGCGAGCTGTTCATCGTCGAGGGCGACTCCGCCGGCGGCTCGGCCAAACAGGGGCGCGACCGCCGGTTCCAGGCGATCCTTCCCATCCGCGGCAAGCTCATCAACGTCGAGAAAGCCCGCCTGGACAAGGTCCTCCAGAACAACGAAATCCGGACGATGATCACCGCCATCGGCACCGGCATCGGCGGCGGCGAAGGCGAAGGCGCCTTCAACCTCGAACGGCTCCGCTACCACAAGATCGTGATCATGACCGACGCCGACGTGGACGGTTCCCACATCCGCACGCTGCTGCTCACCTTTTTCTACAGGCAGATGCCCGACCTCGTGAAACGCGGCCATATTTGCATCGCCCAACCCCCGCTCTACCGCGTCACCCGCAAGAAACGGGAGCAGTACATCGAGGACGACGCCGCCCTCAGCCGCATCCTCATTGAGCTGGGCACCGAGGACGTCAAACTCCGCATCGCCGGCGGGCGCAAGGAGTTCTCCCAAAAACAACTCTCCGAAATCATCGAGCTCCTCGAACAGCTCGACAAGTACGACGCCGCGCTCCGGCGCCACGGCAGCGAATTCGAGCGGTTCCTCGCCGCCAAACACAAGAAGACCGGCGATCTGCCCAGGCACCTTGTCCGCATCCGCGAAGGCAACCATGAGCGGGTCGAGTTCTTCCACTCCGATGACGAGCTCGGCAAGTTCGCCGCCGCCAACGCCGACCTCAAGCTCTTCGCCGACGACAAGGGGGAGGAGGAGGAGGAACCGGCCAACGGCAGGGAAAAGGCAAAGAGCGGCAAGGAGACCGTGAGCCGCCGCGGCCGCCATGTGCCGTTGACCGAGTCCAAGGCCATCGCGGCCCTGCTCGACAAGCTCGACAAGAAAGGCCTCTCCATCGAGCACTATTCCGCCCAGGACGAACCGTTGTTCGAGCTCATCGAAGGCGCGGGCGACGACGCGCGGGCCAGGCCGCTCTTCGCCATTCCCGAGATTCTCGCGTCCATCAAGGAGATCGGGCGCCGCGGCATCCAAGTCCAGCGGTTCAAAGGCCTCGGCGAAATGAACGCCAAAGAACTTTTCGAAACCACGATGAACCCCGGCAACCGGAAGCTGCTCCGCGTGGACCTGACCGACGCCGTGGAGGCCGAGGAGATGTTCACCACGCTCATGGGCGACGAGGTGGAACCCCGCCGCCAGTTCATCGAAGACAACGCCCTCAACGTCCGCAACCTCGACGTATAAGGGACGCTCGGCGTTGGAGAAGAGCCGACTGTCGGATTCGAACCGACGACCAGCGGTTTACAAAACCGCTGCTCTACCACTGAGCTAAGCCGGCACAGAAAGTAATCTGCCCCCAAACCCGCCCCCGCGCAAGCCGTACCTAACCCCGCCCGCGCCCCGCCGCCCAAGCCCCCAGCGCCGCCATGGCCAACAACACGCAGGCGGCGCCCGGCTCCGGGATGTAGATCGCCAACTCGTCGTAATAGCTGGCCAGACGGACGTACTTCGTAAGGTCGCCCGTCGTCCCGGGATTGGAGCTGTTGGTGAACCAGGACTGTCCACTTCCAGTTTCATGGACCGAGACCGCAATGCCGGCCAACCGCCACTCCCCTCCCGAATACACAAACAGGCCGCTGCCCGAATCGTTCACGGCGGCCGCCCCTTCGTCCGTCCCGGCGTCCCCGTTGAACTCCGTGAAAATGCCCTCGTTGGTGTAGCCGCCATCGGTAAACGTGTCCGCCGAACCGAGCGTCGTGTTTGTCGCCCAGCGCTTCGCCTCTGTGCCCACGCCCCACGTCCAACCCACGACCGTGCCGCTATTGGTCACCGGCGACCCTTTCCCGCGCCCCCACCCGATCATCGTCACCCCGGCGCCGAGATCCGCCGTCAGGCTCGAGTTGATCGCCAGCACCGGCAGGCCGGGATCCGACGCCAGCCGGAACACCACCAAGTCCACATTCGTGCCGATGCGATCCTCCGTGAACGACTCGTCCACCGCGTAATTCGTCCCGTTGATCAGGGCATCGTGGCGTCCCACATGCGCCGCCGTCAGGACGTAGCGGTTGCCCAGATACACGCCGCTCGACCCGTTCACCCGCGCGACGGCGTCCCACGGCGCGCCGTTGGCCGGGGCGTTGGTATTGCCCGAGTTGTCCAGGCCGAAAATCAGAATCCCGCGCGCCGCGCCCGGCGCAAACAGCGCCATCGCCACCAGGCAAATCCGCCACGCGCCGCGCACGCCCGCCACGGCCCGCGCCGCCCAGTTTCCGTTCCCGTGGTTCATGCTTCGCTATTGCCTCCGGTTCCGTTGGCGGATGCGCCGCGCCACCACCGCCGCCGCCGCGGACGCCAGCAGCCCGGCCATCGGCCCGGGCGGTTCGGGCACCAGTTCGATCACCCCGAGCCCGTCGCCCAAGGCGATGTTCATACCGCTCAGGACAAACGTGGACAGGTAGGCCGCCTCGAAAAAAGTCACCCCGCCGTCCAGCCATTGCCGCGCCAGCACGTTGGCGTCCGGAACGGAGAACGCAAAGGGCTCGTAAACCATTCCCAAGGCGAAGGTGAAACCCGCCTGGATCGAATCGGCGGCGGTCTCCTGGGTGAACGGGAACGAACCGTCACTCAATCCGTTCAGCTCCCGCCCGTTCCAGCTTTCGTAGCTCAGAAACAACGCCCCGGGCGCCACCTTGTTGGAGAAGCCGTCGATGTAATTCTGATTGTCCTGGCCGGCGTCGTCGGTGTGGTTCACGCCGTAGGAGGCGTAGAGCACCAAATTCGAACCGCCAAACTCCGAGGCCGCCACGAAGTTCGCCGTCTTGTCGAACTTCACGTTCCAGGCGTTGGAACTGGTGTTGTTCAGGTAGTTGGACGCCGACTCAAAATCCGTCCCGTCCAAATTGTTCACGCCATCCTCGTCCAGAAGCGCCCATGAGTTGGCCGGATTCACCTGCGTTTGTTGCGCCCGAGCGATGGCGTTGGTCACCGCCGCCGTGCTGTTGCCGTCCAACCGCGCCACCAGCACCATGTCCCCCGGCGTCAGCGACGAATTCCACAAGGCCGTGTTGGTAAACGGCGCCCCGAACAAATAAACCGGCGCCAGCGACGCGGCGCCGCTGATGTTCGTGCGCGAGAACGAGTCAAAATCGCTCCCGGAGTTGAACAGCGGATTGAGGATGAACTGGTCCGAGGGACTGGACAACGGCGCGCTGGTCTGGCCCGTGTCCAAATTCTTCCAGAGCAACACCAGCTCCGCGTCCACCGACGCGTTCTGCAAGTTGTTGCTCAGCAAAAATTCCGTCTGGGTATCCACGCTGCTGTCCCCCACGGACCCGCCCGAGCCCGTCACGGGAACCGGGTCCAGAATCCGGTGGGGCACGCCCTTGAGAAGTTGGATCGCCTTGATGCCGCCACGGTTCGTCACGCCCAGCGCCGCGTCGATGTGCGTCCGGATCGGGTCCCGAATCTGCGAGACGAAGTTCGAGTACGCGATGTCCGCCGCCGCGATCGATCCGTTGTTCAGATCGAAATACCGGGGCGCGTTGACGCCCGAAACGCCGGGGTGCGCGTTGGTGTAGGCCGCCAGGATGGCCGGGTCGAAATTGGCCGCCGCCGAATTGTAAACCACCAGCACTTCCTGCGGCGCAAGCGCACGCGCCCCCGCCGCAATCCCAAGCAACACGGCGCCCGCCGCCGCCCACCGCCCCAGCCACGCGTCCCGAAGTTTCATGTGCGAAAACGCTACCGCGCCCGCCGCGTCTGGCAAAGCCAATCTTCGCCGCCCGCCCTTCGCGCGCTTGCGTCGTCCCGCTTCCCGGGGCCATCTTATGCCCATGGCCGATCCCGCCGCCGCCATCCGCGCCCAAGCCGCCGCCCTCGGGTTCGACGCCTGCGGCATCGCCCCGGCCGGCCCCTCCGCCCACGCCGGGTTTGCGCGCGAATGGATCGCCGCCGGCAACCACGCCGGCATGGCCTGGCTCGCGGCCTCGCTGGAAAAACGCCTCGACCCGGCCCTCGTCCTCCCCGGCGCGCGGTCCGTTGTCCTAGTCGCCCTGGGTTACCTCCGGCCCGGAGTCCCCGCCCCGGCCGAGATCGCCCGCTACGCCCGCGGCCGCGATTACCACAATGTCATGCTCCCGCGCCTCCGCCGCCTCGCCGCATGGATGCGCACCGCCCTTGCCTGCGCCGCCCGCCCCTATGTGGACACAGGGCCGCTCCTGGAACGTGAACTCGCGGCGCGCACCGGCGTGGGATGGCAGGGCAAAAGCACCATGCTCGTCTCCACCCGCCTCGGGAAGTGGTTCGCCCTCGGCGCCATTCTCACCGACGCCGCCCTGCCCCAAGACCCGCCGCACCCGGACCGGTGCGGACGCTGCAGCCGGTGCCTTGTCGCATGCCCCACAGGCGCCATCACCGCCCCCTGGCGCCTGGACGCGCGGCGCTGCCTCTCTTTTCTAACCATCGAAAACCATGGTCCCATCCCGGGGGAATTCCGCGAAGCTCTCGGCGCACGGCTTTTCGGCTGCGATGACTGTCTGGAAGCCTGCCCATGGAACCGCTTCGCCGCCGTCTCCCGCGAGGCGGCGTTCGATCCCCGTCCTGTTCCCCCGCTCCAAACCTTGCTCTTGTGGGACGAAGCCGCGTTCCGGGAGCATTTCCGCGGCTCGCCCGTCCGCCGCGCGGGCTGGAACGGCCTCCGCCGCAACGCCGCCGTGGTTCTGGGCAATGTCGGCACGCCCGCCGACCTGCCCGCCCTGCGCCAAGCCGCCGCGGGCACCCACGCGCTCGTTGCCGAGCACGCCGAATGGGCGGTCCGCCGCATTCTGGACCGTGCGAAAACGCCTCCCGCCGGGACGGAGCGGCGATTCTGACGATTCCGACTCCTGGCCGCCCGAAAAACCAAAAAAGTTTTGCGCGCCCGCAACAATCCTCTTGTCATGCAACGCGCCGCGCGTAGGCTCTCCCTTACCGCTCGTGCCAAAAGAGGCCGCCGGACCTCGTGGCGCGGGCCGGACTTTGGTTCGTCGGAATTCAGCGGAAAATGCCCTTGGCGGACGGTGAACAACTTGTGAAAGGATGCGTTGACCCGGCGGTCAACCCCTTGGCGGAGAAAGGGTTGGATATGACCGAGACATTGGGAATAATCGGGGAAGAACTTGTGGACCAAACCGGCTTCCCCTGGGAGTCCGTCGCCCTGATCTTGAAGTCGCGCATACCGGAAGACGCCTACCACCGCTGGTTCTCCGGCGTCTCCGCCCACGCCGCGCCCGACGACTCCGTTGTGCTCTCCGTTCCCAACCAAATTTTTCAATTTTGGATCGAAGACAACTTCATGGCCCCCCTCCAGGACTCGATCCAGGAAGTCGTCGGACGCCCGATGGTCGTCCGCTTCCTGATCGGGGCGCCCACGCTCGCCGCACCCGCCCTCCAAGGCAACGGCCAGACGCCATCGCCCGCGCCTCATCCGAAACCCGACACCGCCGAGGTCGAAGGCCCCGGCGGCCTCAACCCGCGCTACACGTTTGACGCGTTCGTGGTCGGGGCCAGCAACGAGATCGCCCATGCCGCCGCGCAGGCCGTCGCCGGCGCCCCGGGCCGCACCTACAATCCCCTCTTTATCCACGGCGGCGTCGGCCTGGGCAAGACCCACTTGATGCACGCCATCGGCAACGCCGTGTTGGCCCGCAAAAAATCCCTCAAGCTCCTCTACGTCACCTCCGAGGCGTTCACCAACGAGTTCATCGACGCCCTGCAAAAAGGGTCCATCGCCCGGTTCCGCAAGCGCTACCGCTCCCTGGACGTGCTGATGATCGACGACATCCACTTCCTCGGCGGCAAGGAACGGTCCCAGGAGGAGTTCTTCCACACGTTCAACTCCCTCTTCGACGGGCGCAAACAAATCGTTCTCACCAGCGACCGGCCCGCCTCGGAAATCGCCAGCCTCGAAGAGCGTCTCGTCTCCCGGTTTGACTGGGGCCTGTCCGCCGAACTCGTCGCCCCCGACATCGAAACGCGCATAGCCATTCTCCGCAAGAAACTCGCCGGCATGCGCGTCGAAATCAGCGGCGAACTCCTCCAATTCCTCGCCCAGAAAATCAAGACCAACGTCCGCCGCCTCGAAGGCGCCCTTCTTCGCGTCGCCGCGTACGCGTCCCTCAGCGGCAAGTCGCTCTCCATCCACGCCGTCGAGCATCTCCTCAAGGACCTCCTTCAGGAGGAAGCCCGCCGCATGGTCACGGTGGACCAAATCCAGAAGCGCGTCGCCGAGGTCTTTGACCTGCGCCCCAGCGACATGAGCAGCAAACGCCGCCCCCATCACATCGCCTTCCCCCGTCAGATCGCCATGTACCTCTCCCGCAAGCTCACCAGCAACTCTCTCCAGGAAATCGGCGCGGCCTTCGGCGGACGCGACCACGGCACCGTCCTCCACGCCTGCCGCACCATCGAGGAACGCTCCGCCAAAGACGACAAAACCCGCCAGACCGTCCAGTACCTCGAACAGCAGCTCGGCCGGTCCTGATCCGCGCCGCGCCCATGCGGCCGCCCCAACCCCGCCCCAACCCCGCCCCAACCCCGCCCCAACCCCGCCGCTTGCCGCCGGCTTCACCGGCGGCGTCAACGCTCGACACCGAGCCCGCGCGCGTTGGCCGCCAGAAAGCCTTCCGCCTCCGCAAGCGACTCCGGCGTCCCGATATCCAGAAAGGGCGCCTCCACAGCCACCACGCCAAGCCGCCGGCCTTCCGCCAGCCAGCGCGGGAAAAGGTCCGTCTCAAAACTCACCGCCCGCGTGGGAACCGGCACGCCCGCCACAAGACGCCGGCCCAGCGCATAAACGCCCGCGTTGATCACGCCCGCGCCAGGCCGTTTCTCCACAAACCTTTCCAGCAGGCCCGCGGCGTCCGTCTCAAGCGTCCCGTACCGCGCGGCATCCTTCCTCCGCACGCCCAACACCGCTCCGTCCAAGCCGTCCCGCCGGCATAAACCCACAAGAACCGCCGGGTCCGCCGCGCACAGGGAATCGCCGTTGAGCACCAGCCAATACGCCGGGTTCCACCCGCACGCACGGGCCGCGAATAAAAAACCTCCGCCCGTCCCCATCGCCGAAGGCTCCGCATGGCACGCCACTTCCGCGCCCGGCACCGGATGCCCCGCGAAATGGGCGGCAATCACATCGGCGCGGTAGCCGGTCGAAACCGCCACGCGGCGGATGCCGTGCGCCGCGAGATGCCGGACCTGCCATTCGAGGAAGGGGCGCCCCGCCACCGGCGCCATGGGCTTGGGCAAATCCCCCAACACCCCGCGCAGCCGCGTGCCCAGCCCACCCGCCAGTACGACGGCCACCGTGTCCACGCCCGCGCCCTCAAACGTTTGCAAACACGGTGTTGCGAAGGATCGTGTAGCCCTTGATCAATTCCCGGATGCCCCGGTCCAGGCCCCATTCCGTCCGGAAACCCGTGGCCAACAGCCGCGCGTTCGACACAATGTAATCCCGTTTGTCCGGGTCCTCGCCAATCGGCGCCTCCAGAAACACAAACTGCGGCACATGCCGCTGGATCGCCTCGCAAAGCTCGCGCTTGGACAGGTTCGCCTCCTCCAGCCCCGCGTTGTACGGGCGGTTCTTCATCGCGTCGAACCGCTCCAACCCGTGCAGGAACGCACGCGCCACGTCGCGGATGTGAATGTAGTTGCGCTTGAAATGGCCCTCGAACAACACCACCGCGCGGTCCGACAGCGCGCGATAGACGAAATCGTTCACCAACAGGTCCACCCGCATCCGCGGCGACATCCCAAATACCGTCGCCAGCCGGAACGTGACGCAGTTGCCCCGGTCCAGCACCGCCTTCTCCGCCTCAACCTTGGTCGTCCCATAAAGCGAAATCGGGCGCAGCGGCGTCTCCTCCGTGCAAAACTGTCCCTTCTCCCCGACCCCGTACCCGCTGTTGGTCGTCGGAAACAGAATCCGTTGCTCCGCCCCCGCCAGACGGCAAATCAACCGCACCGCGTCCCGGTTGGTCGTCTCCGCGCCCACCGCGTCCCGGCCGCACAACGGCGCGCCCACCAACGCCGCCAGCGGGATCACCACGTCCGCCTTCGCCAGCAGGCGCTTCATCAACGCCTCGTCCCGGCAGTCCCCGCGCACCACTTCGAACGTGTCCCACGCGCAGCAGTCCGCCAGGCTGTTCTGCCGGAACAGGAAACTGTCCAGCACCGTCACGTGATGCCCCTTCGCCAACAGCGCCGGCGCCAAAACCGACCCCAAATATCCCGCGCCACCCGTCACCAATATCCTCGCATTGTCCATGGACTCACTCCTCCTGCGTTCGGTTTCTTGCCCTCGTGCCCGCCCACGCGCGGCTGCCGCTTTCCTTGCCGGACTTTGCCCCGCCCGTCAACGCCGGAGCGTGCCGCCCAACCCCGCCAGCCCCGCCAAAAACCCCAGGCCATAGGAAACGTGCAAGATCGGGAAGACCGGCGCCAAGGCCAACGCCAACCATGCGCTCTTCTCCCTCACCGCCTCCCGGACCGCAAACACGCACGCCAACGCCAGATACACTCCCAGCGGCCCAAGCGCCATCGGCCCCGCCACCCACGCCAGCAACGGCAATGCCGCCAGATACAGCACAAACAACCCCGGCACAAAAAACAACGGCGTCCCCATCAACCGCCGCCACCCCGTCTCCGCACGCGTCCGCCCGTAGTTTGCCACCTGCCGGAACAGCGGCCCCACCGTCTGCCGCCTGTGGTTGAACACCACGATCTCCGGCGAATACGCCACCCGGAACCCCGCCCGCATCGCGTCGCACACAAACTTCGGATCCTCCCCGGGATACACCGACTCGTCGAATTTCACCGCCTCCACCACCCGCCGCCGGCAGATCAGGTTCGCCGACGTCACGTGCGTCTCATCCGCATCCAACCGCAACCGGCCCGCCAAATACCGGTAGCGGATCGTCGCCCCGCCAAACCGTGAGTTCAACGCGTGCCCCGTAAGCCGCGCCAGAGGCGGATCGCCCGGATGATTGAACTGCGGCCCCCCAACAGCATCCGCGGCCGGGTGCGTCTGGAAAAAGTCCAGCACCGCCCGGGACCAACCCGGCGCCAGCACCGCGTGCGCGTTGGTGAAGGCCACAAACTCCGTCCGCGCCCGCGCGATCCCCGCATTCCGGTTCGCCGAAGGGCTTGGACCCGCCACCACCACAATCTCCACCCGCGGGTCCTGCGCCCGCGCCGATTCCATGCAGGGCACGTTTCCCGCATCCGCCGCCGGAACCACAAGCGTGATCCGCGGCACCTGCCCACCCTCCCTGTCCGCCCCCGCCATCACGCCACCTCAAACCGGATGCCCCGCGCGTGGCGCGTGTGCAGGTCGAACGCGTCACCGTCCCGCACCGCCACACCGTTCACGCGGAAATTCTCGAACCGCACGTCCTCGACCAGGTGCCCGGCGTCGTACCCCCCGATCAACGACACGGTGTACCCCGCGTTGTACGGGGACAACGCCACATCAATGTCCCGCAGCACCACCCCGCGCACCCGCCCGCGCTCCTCGCACCGGCTGTAGCGGGACCGGATCACCCGCAAATCCACCAGCTTGTCGTAGTGATGCTCGACCCGCACCCGCTCCCACAGCACGTCCTCCACCAGCGCCCGGTCCCCGTTGTGGATCGAAAACACCGACCCATGCCCATGCACCGACAGCACATCAATGTCCCGGAACACGATGCCGCGCACATGGTCCGTGCTCAATTCGTGCCCGATCTCCATCGCGTGCCCGGCCCGGTCGTTGAGCAGCACGCACCGCTCCACGCGCACATTCTCCACGTCCCCGCGCCAGGGCACGCGCGCGTCCTTGGGCATGTCGCGATAGGTCAACGCCTTGACCACAACGCAGTCGTCGTTATTCCGCAGGAAACAATCCCGAATCACCACGTCCCGCGAGCTCACCACGTCCACGCCATCCGACGCCACCACCTCCCCAATCTGCCGCACGCCTTCGACACGCATCCGGCGGCTCGCCGCCAACACCACCATCCAGGCGGACGGCTGAACCATGATGATGTCTTCCACCCGCCCGTCCTCGCAATCCTCCAAAATAATCGACCGCCGCGCATCCACGGGCCTCCGAAAGTATCCGCCATCCAATACCCCCCGGCCCGCAATCCGCACCCCGCCCACCGACGTCGCCCGCACACAACCCCGCACCACCGCACCCGCCTCAATGTAGAGCGTCTCGCCCTGGCCCAATTCCAATTCCCCCACTTCATAGACCTGTCCCCCGGCAAACCATTTCACCCGCGGGTCCTTCCGGTCCGGACGCTCCTTTTCCGGACCGTCCGCAAACACAAACAGCGGCTTCCGCCCCTCCGCCTCCACCGCAACGTTCATTGGGCCGGGCAGGCGAAACCGCAACGCCCCCTCCCCCGCCTCCCCCGCGATCCCCCGGCTCGCGGGCCGGACCACCGCCCCCGCCATATCCCCGGTCGCGGTCACTTCGACCTCCACCGGACCCTCGATCTCGAACGTCGCGAAGTCCGTGCTTGCCGTATGCAGGACCTCGACCGCGTGCCCGTTCACCTTGACCGCATACTCACTCGACCGCGGCACGATCCGCGGGTATGTGTACCTCTTCATCCCGCCCTGCGTAGGGCCTTCCCGGAAAAAGGCGAGCCCGAGCACAGTGGGGGTCAGTCCCGCACTTTGACACCTCCCCGGCGTGCCCCCGTCCAGCCAGCCAGAGCCGGATCGAGCGGGGCCTCGATTTACAGCCCCACGAAGGCGGCGGGGGCGCCGCGGCTCCATCTCCGTCCTTCCCCTTCCCCACCAGTCCGCTACACACCTCCCCTGAGTGAACCCGAGGCTGCTGCTCCTGATCCCCGCCTACAACGAGGCCCAACGCATCGGCCCCGTCCTCGGCGCCTACGCCACCCTCCTCGGCCAGCGCCTGCCGGGCGCCTACGCCATCTCCGTCATCCTCAACGGCTGCCGCGACGAAACGCTTCAGGTCGTCCGCGAAGCCGCCCAACGCCATCCCGCCGTCCGCTGGATCGAATTCCCGGACCCCATCGGCAAGGGCGGCGCCCTCATGCAGGGGCTCCGCCAACCGCACGAAGCCGAGTTTGTGGGGTACATCGACGCCGACGGCGCCACGCCTCCGGAGGCGTTCTGGGAACTCTTCGAAGCCTGCGCCCGCGGCGGCGCCGATGCCGCCGTCGGTTCCCGGTGGCTCCCAGGCGCGCGAATCCTCCGCCTCCAATCCAACCGGCGCCGCGCCGCCAGCCGGGTCTTCCATTTTATTGTCGAATCCCTCTTCCACCTCGGCATCCGCGACACCCAGTGCGGCGCCAAAGTCTTTCGCGCCTCCGCCATCCGCGCCATCGAACCCGGCCTCTACATCTCCGACATGGCCTTTGACGTCAACCTCCTTTTCCTCCTCCGCAAAGGGGGCTTCCGCGTCCTCGAGCTGCCCACCACCTGGACCGACCAGTCCGGTTCCAAGGTCCGGCTCGTCAAGGTCTCCCTTTCCATGCTCCTCTCCGTCGTCCGCCTCCGCCTCTGGCACTCCCCCTTCCGCTTCCTCCAACCCCTCGGCCAGCCCATCGAATCCTGGCTCTACCGCCTCCTCCGGTAGCCGGAAGCCCGGCCCCCGCCGCAAGGGCCTACCGGCCCCAGTCCAGCGCCCCTTTGCGCCAGACGTAGAGGAAACCCGCAAAAAGCACCGTCATGAAGGATGCCATCGCCCCGAACACCATCCACCCTTGCCCAATCATCTCCCGGTACACAACCGCCCACGGATACAAAAACACAATCTCAATGTCGAACAGGATGAACAACATCGCGATCAGGTAAAACTTCACGGAAAACCGCGGGTTCGGCGCCCCCTCCGGTTCCATGCCGCACTCGTACGCCGTGTCCTTTGCCGCCGAACGCCGGCCGCGCTTGCCGATCAGCGCCGTGAACACCAGCGCCCCCACCGCAAAACCCGCCGCGACGATCACCTGCAACAACAAAGGATAGTAATCCGCCAACATCTCCGCCTTCCTCTAGCCGCTCCTCCGCCCAAGGCCAGCGCAATCCGCGCGCGTCACCGGCCCTGCGCCAGCACCACGCGGAATCCGTAATTGGCGTTGCGCTCGTCCACCGGCGCCGTTGTCCGCTCCGTCACCGGCGTCACCCCGTTGTAAATCCGCGCCCACCCGCCCCCGCGCAGCACCCGCTGCCCGCCCGGCGTCGCGTCCTGGCACCACTCCCACACGTTGCCCCGCGCGTCGAATATCCCAAACCGGTTCGGCGACGAACGCCCCACCTCCGACGTCGCCGCCACCGGCCCCGTCGTCACCGACCCGCCCGCCGCCGACGCGTCCGCCGCCAGGTACTCCCACTGCGCGTCCGTCGGCAGCGCGTACCGGAACCCCCGAGGGAGCATGTCCAGGCTCTCTTCAAACTCCGTGAGGCGCTGGCAAAAGTTCACCGCCTCGTTCCAGCTTACGTTCTCCACGGGACGGTTTCGTCCCCGAGAGGAACTCGGATTCACACCGCTCACCCGCTCGTAAACCCCCTGGGTCACCTCAAACTTCGACGTCCAATACCCCGCCGGCAGCCAGATCATCTCCAAGCCCGACCCCGCCGTGAACGGCGTGCCCGGCGCCGGGCCCAGGTTCGGCGCCAGCGTCGCCGTTACCCGCACCGTCTGGTTCGGCGCCACGTTCGCCGTTACCGTCGTCCTGTGGTACTTCCGCAACGCCAGCTCGTAGCTGATCGCGCCGGCCGGCACCTCCCCCACCAACAACGGCGTCACGCCCAGCGTCCGCCCCTTCCGAATCACTTCGGCTCCCGCCGGCACCGATTCGATCGAGACCGACCCCAGCGCAAACACCGGCGCGTGCTGCACCGTCTGCCCGCGCTGCACCACCATCTTCACACGCGACTCCGCCTCCCCGCGCGTCACCACCACTTCATACTCGCCCGTCTCGATCCCCTCCACCAACGCCGGGGTCTTCCCCTCCCGCACCAACCGGTCCCCCAGCCGCACCTGAAAATCCGACCCCGCCGGCGTCGAGCTGATCGCCATCGACCCCGAACTGCGCGCCAGGGTGATCCGCCCCAGGTCCCGGAATTTCCCGTCCTCAATCTCCACAGTGGCGTCAAACGGTTCGTAGCCCTCCTTCGACACCCGCAGAGCGTACTTCCCCGGCTTGATCTGCCCAAATTCCACCGGCGTTTGCCCCACCTTCTCGCCCCCCAACGTCACCGTCGCCCCCTCCGGCGATGTCGCCAAAATCAGGCCCCCTTTCGGCGCCTGTTGTTCCGCCAGCAACTTCGATGTCGTCGCAAGGTTCGTCTCCAGCGTGGCAATCTTCGTCTGCGCCTGCTTCTGCTGCTCCTCCAGCATCGCAATCCGCGCCGCCGCCCGCTCCTTCTCCGGCAGATACACCATCGCAAACCAAAGGGCGCTCAAACAGACGATCGCCATCGCCACCGCGATCACGCTCATCCCGATCGTCTTCCAGTCCGGCTGCCCCGCCCCGCCCGGCTTGCCCTTGGCCGCCGACTTGAACAACGCCCCCTTCAACTCCACCGTCGGCGCCCCTTTCCCGCTCTCCCGCGGCAGGCTCCGCGCCCCAGGCCCCAAACCCGCTTGGTGCGGTCCGCCCAAATGCGGCCCCCCCAGCCCATCCCCATGCGCTTCCACCGCCGCTGACAACGGCCCGCGCCCAGCCTGCGGCGGCGGCGCGGCGCCCGTCGGAGGATGGGTCAAATGGCGCGTCGGATCCAGCGGCGCTCCGGCTTTGCCTGTGGCGCCAAGCATCTCCTTGATCCGGTCCGTGTAACTCTGCTGGCTCATGTTCCGGGGGCTGGTCTCCCTTCCTCAATGGTTAGCCTCCCCCCCGCTCCCTGTCCACGAAATACCGCCATCAGCGGCCGTTGGCCCGCAAACAAATCCACCGTCCCCCTCACGCCACGCCCCCCTCAAACACCCCGCTCGCCAAGGTCACCACAGACCGGTCCGCCCGCTCATACCACTGGTCGTACCGCAACAACCGGAACCGCGCCCGCCCCCGAAACATGCGCATCATCACGAATAACACCCCCACCCCGTCAAAGTGATGCCGGTTGCCATCGGACGCAAATACCCGCCAAAACGCCTCCATGTCCCCAGCCTCCACCGCCGCCCACGCAGCGTAATCCGAGTCTTCAATCTCCCGCAGCACCTCCGCGTCCACCGCAAACTCGTGCCCGAACCGCGGCCCCACATGGGACCCGTCTATGCTGCCAACCACGCAAACCCGCCTTCCCCCACGCCCCGTCACCGCCCCCAGCGCGTCCGCCAGCCGCGCGTACACCGACTCGTCCCGCCCCCCAAACGCCAGTTCCTCGTGCATTCCCCCGCACAACAAAGGCACGATCCGGAACCCGCCAAACGAGGGATGCCTCCGCGCCAACGCCTGCAAATAGACCACCGCAAACTCCACCGAATGCTCCCCCCAATGCCCCCACGGCACCACCCGCAACCCCAGCCCCGCCGCCGCCTCAATCTCCCGCGCCATCTCCCCGTCGCACGCCACCTCCCCAAGCACCGTCCGATACCCCTTCGCCAGCAAACTCACGTCCGCCGGACACCGGTGCCCCACCCCCAAAATCACGTACGTGTCCGCCGGGCCCGCCCGCAACAACGCGTCATACGCATACGAATAGGTCGAACCCCCCACTTTGAAATCCAGGTGCGGCGCCACCAACCCGGGCGGCGGCAAACCCGCCCCCACCGCCTCCCCCACAGGCATCCCCCCAACCCCCTCCACAAAATGCCGGTCCACCATCCGCAATACACCCGACGTCCGCCGCGGATAGGAATTGCCCGCGTGCTGCCCGCACAACACCGGCTCCGCCTCAAACGCCGCCAGGTAGCGGTGGTAGGCGTCAACAACCGGCGCGGACAAGGCCATGGTTCACCCCGCGGGCGCCAGCCCGCGAAGCCGCCCGCCCGCGCCGTTGCACACCATCACACGCCCTTCGGCAGGCGCTTCTCGACCGCACCCCAGTCCACGAACTTCAGGAATTCGTCGATATACCCGGCGCGCGCCGTGTGGAAGTCCGCAAAATAGGCGTGCTCATACACGTCCAGCGCCAGCAGCGGCGTCACATGCCACACCGGGTAGGTGTCCTGCGCGTCGCCCAGGTAGTTCATCAACTTGCCCGTTTCGTGGTCGATCCCCGTCCACACCCACCCCCGCGCCGAGATTCCTGTCGCCTTCAACTCCTTGCTGTAGTTCTCGAACGACCCGAAATCCCGGTTGATCAGCTCCAGCACGCGCCCCCCGGGCTTCCCGTCCCCGCCCAGGATGTCAAAGTAGATTTCGTGGTTCTTCAATCCCCCAACCGCAAACGTGAACCCGGCCTTCAACGAGCGCAGCGTCGAAAATATCTGGTTCGCCACCGCCGCGTCCGCCGGATCCGGCACGCCCAGCTTCTCAAGCTGCTCCAGGATCGCGTTGGTCTTGTTCACGTACCCCGTGTAGAGCTTCATGTGCTCCTCGTGGGTCTTGTCCGATATCTTCCCCGTCCTCCCCTTCACCTTCGCCAACAGTTTCTCCTGCTTGTTCTCGTACTTGTATGCCATCTTCGTCTTCTCCTGGTTTTTTCGCTTCGGCCGTCGTTTCAGAGACGGTAGGCGCCTCCCCAGGCCTGTCAAATCCCCCGCCCGCTTCCCCCTCCCCAACATCCGCCCCGCCCACGCCACCTCCCCCGTCCCGCGCCGCCTCCGGTTCCGTCCCGCCCTCCGGCAACCCGTTCGCCAACAACTCGGTCACCTCCCGCTGCACCACCTCCAATTCCGCCAGCTTCAACCCCGGGTCTGGCACCAGAAAGGTGGGGGGGGGGGGGGGGGGGGGGGGGGGGGGGGGGGGG
>CAYSZK010000054.1:5057-8032 GCA_964435495.1 uncultured Verrucomicrobiales bacterium | reverse complement strand
CCCGTGTGCTCATACACCAGCACCGCCCCCCCCTCCTGCTCCAACCTGTCCATCTGCTTGAGCACGCGCTTCCGCTCCAGCATCACCGCCAATATGAACCGCGCGTTCCGGAAACGCGGTTCGTTCCGCTCAAGCATCCGCCGCAACAACGTCTCCGCGTCGTCCTTCCGCAACGCCTCCACCGGCGGCGCCGGCGCCTTGAACACCGACCGCCATGACGACAACGGGCGCAGGTTGTCGTTGCGCGCGTTCCATGCCTCCACACAAAAATCCCGCCGCACCAGCCCCTCCCGCGTCTCCTCCAGCGCCGTGTAATACGGCTCCTTGTCCGCAAACCGCCGCTCCGTCGCCGCGCACCGACCCGTCGGCGCCTGTATGTTCCATTCCCGTTGCATCAACCCCACCTCTTACCCCATCCCCCACCCCGCGCTCAAGGCATTCCCTCCCCCCACTTCCCCGCTCCGCCCTTGCGCACCTCCCCGTCCCACGCTATCTCCCCTCCGGCATGAGCCCCCTCTCCGGCAAAAACCTCCGCCGCCTCCTCGCCCTCTCGGCCATCTCCGCCATCGCCACCCTCGCCATCCTCGCCCTCGACCTCTTCACCCCACTCCACCTCGCCGAACTCGCCCACCAGGACCACCGCGTCCGGCACGGCATCACCGCGCCCCAGGATCCCCGCCTGGTCTATCTCGGCATCGACCAGGAATCCTACGACGACAAAATCTGGGAAGAAGACATCGAGGAGGCCGGGCCGCGCGACGCCAAAGCCCTCCGCATGCTCAAAACCAAACGCAACCGCTGGACCCGCGAGCTCTGGGCTTGGACCGCCGAACGCCTCATCCAGGACGGCGGCGCCAAAGTCGTCGTGTTCGACCTTCTCTTTTCCAGTCCCGACCTCGGTGACGAGGCGCTCCGGCATGCCTTTCGCCGGTTTGGCTCCAATATCGTCGTCGGCAGCAACCTCCAAATCATCCCAAGCCCCCACGGCGACTCGGTCCAATGGATGTTCCCCGCCGAATCCCTGTTCGTCGAACCCCCCGCCCCGGACGATCCCGCCGCCGACCCCGTCCCCGCCGGCCAGGAAAACGATTCGGCCACCCCCGATTCAAACCCCGCCACAGCGCCCGAAACCCCCGAAACCGCTCCTCAGACCGGCGCCGCGCCAACCCCCGCCCCTGAACCCCAGCCCACACCCGCCGTTGCCGAGCCTGCCAATCCCGAGCCTGCCAATCCCGAGCCCGCACAAACCGCCGCATCCCCGCCTCAGGAACCCGATTCCCTCCCCACCGAACCGGACCCGTGCGCCTTCGATCCCGGCGCCGACGACCGCGTTGGGTTCGTCAACTACTTCCCCGACCACCGCGACGGCGTCATCCGCGAGGCTTGGTTCCACAAGGCAATCCCCGGCGACAGGATTTACGAGTCCCTCGCCAGCCGCGCCCTTGCCAAACTCGGCCATCCGGAGGCGGTCCCGCCGGGACATGAGCCGCGCATATTGCGCTTCACCGGCGCCCCGGGCCAGGGCTACCCCTACCAGCCGCTCTTCCAAATCTTCCTCAAATCCTTTTGGGAAGGGAACTACCAGAACGGCGCCTTCTTCAAGGACAAACTCGTTCTCATCGGCCCCGCCGCCAACTTCCTGCACGACGACCACAAAACCCCCTACGAACAGCTCATGTACGGCCCCGAGATCCATCTCCAGGTCATCGGCGCCGCCCTCGCCGGCGCGTTCATCCGCAACATGGCGCTCCCCGAAATCCTCGCCGTCATGGCCGCCGCCGGCCTCGCCGCCTTCCTCCTCGCCGCCGCCGTCCGCCAGCCGCTCCTCCGTTTCGCCCTCATCGCCGCCGCCTCCGCCGCCTGGCTCTGGGCCTCCCAGCAGGCCTACAACCACGCCTCCCTCCACCTCTTCACCATCCCCCCCCTCATCGCGTTCACCCTCGCCGGCGCCACCTGCCTGGCCTACGAGTTCGTCCTCGAACGCCTCGAAAAAGCCCGCGTCCGCTCCACCCTCGAACGCTACGTCTCCCGCAACGTCGTCGGCCAGATCCTCGACAGCCCCGAAGGCTACCTCAACTCCCTCGGCGGCTCCCGCAAGTTCGTCACCATCTTCTTCTCCGATATCCGCGGGTTCACCACCATGACCGAAAGCGCCGACTCCCAGGCCCTCGTCACCCAGCTCAACGAATATTTCACCGCCATGGTCGATTGCGTCTTCCGCAACTTCGGCACCATCGACAAGTTCATCGGCGACGCCGTCATGGCCGTCTGGGGGAACGTCACCAGCGCCGGACGCGACGCCGACGCCATCCACGCCGCCGCCGCCTGCCTCGAAATGCAGGGCGAACTCAACCGCCTCAACACTCTCTGGCGCGCCGCCGGACGCCAGGAACTCCAGATCGGCATGGGCATCAACTCCGGCGAAGTCATCATCGGCAACATGGGCTCCCAACAGAAAATGGAGTTCACCGCCATCGGCGACGCCGTCAACCTCGCCTCCCGCCTCGAAGGGGTCACCAAGGAATACGGAATCGATCTCGCCGTCGGCGAAAACACCGCCGCCCTCATCGCCTCCCACTTCGTCCTCCGCACCGTCGATCTCATCCGCGTCAAAGGCAAAACCAAACCCGTCGAAGTCTTCACCATCGTCGGCCCCGCCGGCGAAGTCCCCCAGGAAACCCTCGACAGCCTCGCCCTCTACGAGTCCGGCATCAAAGACTACCGCGCCCGCAATTTCGTCCAGGCCTCCCTCGCCTTCCAAGCCTGCCTCAAGGAAGATCCCACCTGCGCCCTCTACAAGCTCTACCTCGACCACGCCAAGGACTATATCTACAACCCCCCCGGCGAAGATTGGGACGGCGTCCACGTCATGACCAAAAAATAGCGCCCCCGCCGCCGTCTCAAGGCTGCGCCTCGGAAATGTGCTCTGCCCGGACCCGCGCGCGCCGGAGCGGGGCGGGGGCCCCCGCCCCCCC
>CAYSZK010000054.1:0-5047 GCA_964435495.1 uncultured Verrucomicrobiales bacterium | reverse complement strand
TTTCAAGGGTGGGCGGCGGGAGTGGGTTGTGCCCCAACCCGCGCGCGCTCCGGCACTTGGGCGCTCCCCCCCGTCCCACGCTCATTTACGGCGGCGGGGGCGCCGCCGCTCCACAGTGGCCCTCGCCGGTTGTCACAGGCCGCCGAGCCGCCGACACTCGGAAATATTGCCGTTGCGGCGCGCGCGGGATGGGTGTAGTTTTTTCATTCCTTCGGGCCGTAGCGTAGCTTGGCTAGCGCGCTTCCTTGGGGTGGAAGAGGTCGCGGGTTCAAATCCCGCCGGCCCGATGCTCTCCCGCCACCTCCTCCCAGCCTGCCAACCCCGTCCACACACCACGCCGCCCAAAACCCCGCGCCACCCACCGCGCCCACAGCCGCTTTCCCCATCGGCAGCGCGCAACGCCCGCCCGTTCCCCAGCCCCCCAAAAAACCGGCTTACACCGCCCCGTCGGCCGGCGTTCCCCCAGAGCTCCTGAATCCCGCCTGCTCCGCCGTCCGCGGCGCATCGTCCACAGGCGGCGCGCCACGAACCAAATCCGGGAGCTGCACAAAGTCCACTTTCGGCCCCGGCCGCAACGGCACGGGATCCTCATCCGGACGCGGATCGGCCAGCAACACCTTCACCCCCGCCTCCTTGATTTCCCGCACCCGCCACGCCGGCGCGTCCCCGTCGGTCACCAGCGCGTCGATCTCCTCGAACGGCATCACGGCATGCAGGGACACCCGCCCAAGTTTGTCCGCGTCGGCGAGAAGCATGGTTTTCTTCGCAACCTTCGCCATCGCCCGTTTCACCTCGATCTCCGCGGGGTTCGGGTCCGTGATGCCCCGCCGCACGTCCACGCCCGTCGCGCCCATGAAAAAGTAATCCACTTTCTTCCCCTTCAACGCGGCGATGGCGTCCGGCCCCAGAAAGTTGCCCGACACCCCGCTCAGGTTGCCGCCCACCACCGTCACCTTGAACGGATACCGGCCCGCGAACACCCGCTGCGCAATCGGCAGGCTGTTGGTGAGGATCGACACGCCCCCCGCCGGAAGGTAGGGAATAAGGGCCGCCGCCGTCGTGCCGCCCTCCAGGAGGATCGTCTGCCCCGGCTTGATGAACTGCCCGCACACAAACCGCGCGATCGACCGCTTCGCCTTCAGGCCCACGGTCTCTTTCATCATGAACGACGGCTCGTTGTTCGGGCCCAGCCGGGCCGCGCCGCCGCGCACGCGCCGCAAGAATCCCCCGGCATCCAGAATCTCCAGGTCCCGCCAGATCGTCATGGCCGAAATGTTAAGCAGCCTTACGAGGTCCCGTGCGCGAACCGCGCCGTGCTCCTCAACCAAGTCCAGTATGTATCGTTGTCTTTCTCCAGATTCCATACCCGGTATTTACCAAACCTTGCCACCGCCGGAAAGCGTTTTCTTTAATCCCATCCCCTTTCCCCACCACACCCTCAAAAATCGTTCCAAACCGGCGCATTCCGCCCACTCTTGGGGAAGAATGTTCTAAAAAAGTTAGAAATGGTGGGAATTCGTATGCTTGACAACCTTTTTAACGTGTTTCAATCTAGGCCCATGGAACTCTTCGCGCTCGGCATCGACGGCGGCGGCTCGAAAACCCGCGCCGCCCTCGCCGACGGCGCCGGGCGCCTCCTCGGCGCCGCCACCGCCGGCCCCTCCAACTACGACAATCTCCCCGGCGACCTCTGCTCCCAAAATCTCCAGGCCGCCGCCCACGCCGCCTTCCGCGCCGCCCATCGCGCCCCCCAGCCCGCCAACGCCGCCTTCCTCGGCATGGCCGGCGTCAAGGCCCCCGTCGATGCCCGCGCCGTCGCCTCTCTCGCCGCACAAGCCGGCCTCGCCCACCCTTCCGCCATCCACGTCGTCAATGACACGGAAACCGCCCTCGCCGGTGGCCTCGCCGGCCAGCCCGGCATCGTCCTCATCGCCGGAACCGGTTCCCATTGCTTCGGGCGCAACGCCGCCGGCAATTCCGCCTTCTGCGGCGGCTGGGGCTGCCTCCTCGACGACGCCGGCAGCGGCTATGCCCTCGGCCTCCAGGCCCTCCAAACCGCCGTCCGCATGTTCGATGGACGCGCGCCCGAATCCCCCCTCGCCCCCGCCATGCTCCGCGCCCTCGGCCTGTCCGACCCGCTCGCCATCCTCCACCGCGTCTATGTCCAGGGCATGCCCCCCGCAGATATCGCCGCACTCGCCCCCCTCGTCCTGGACCTCGCCCGCCAGAACGATCCCGCGGCCCGCGCCGTTCTGCAAAACAACGCGGAAGCCCTCGCCCACGTCGTCGCCACCGTCGCCACACAACTGTTCCCCGGCGCGCCCGTGCCCATTGTCCTCATCGGCGGCATGACCACCTCCGGTCCCCCCTACCAACCCCTCATCGAATCCGCCATCACCGCCGCCGTTCCGCTTGCCCAAATCCATGCCCCGCGGTTCCCGCCCGTCGTCGGCGCCGTGATCCGCGCGCTCGAATCCGCCGGCGTCCCGCCAGGCCCCTCCGTCCTCGCAAATCTCGCCGCCACCCTCCCCGCCGTCCAACCCGCCATCCTATGAACTCCTACGCCACCAAACCCATCCCAGCCGCCAAACCCTCCGTCGCCTTTGTCCGCCGTCCCTGGGGCGACTTCCGCCAATTCGCCTTCAACCAGGACTGCACCGTCAGCCTCATGACCGTCAACCCCGGCACGCGCCTCAGCCTCCAGTCGCACACGGGCCGCGCCGAGCTTTGGATCGTCCTCGACGACGGCGCCGAAGTCCAGGTCGGCGACGCCATCCGCGCGTGCAAGGCCGGCGACGAAATATGGATTCCCGCCGGGGAACGCCATCGCCTCGGCTGCCCCGGCCCCGCCCCTGTCCGCGTTCTCGAAGTCGCCTTCGGCAACTGGCAACAAACCGACATCACCCGGTACGAGGACGACTTCGCCCGCCCGGCCCAAGGCGAGGCCCCCGGCTCATGAACCCCGCCCGAAAAACCACCGAAGCGCTCCTCCCCCTCCACCCCCCCCACCCCGCCCCCGGACGCTACGACCTCCACCCGGTCCACCCCCTCGGCGGCGCCGGCTCCCGCGCCGGCTGGGATGCCCTCGCCGCCGCGATCGGCCCCGCCCGCGTGGTGTTGTTCGACGGTTATGGCGGCGTGTTCTGGGATGAACTCCAACACGGCCTGGACGCCGCCCTCCGCCACTCCGGCCGCCGCGCCGCATGGCGATCCATGGACGAATTCCTCCGCCCGCCCGCCGAAATCGAGGATCTCGTCCGCCCCTTCCTGGGCGATGGCGATCCCGTCTGGGGCACGCGCTTTCCCGGCGGGCTCGCCGACTTTTTCGTTCCCGAAACTGTGGCCGCCGCCCGGCCCGATCCCAATGCAGACCTCACCGTATTCTTCGGACCCGGCGCCGCCCTGCTCCCCCTCGATGGCCTCCTCGTTTACGCCGACCTGCCCAAAAACGAAATCCAGTTCCGCGCGCGCGCCGGTTCCATCGCCAACCTGGCCTGCCCGCGCCCCGGCGATCCGAAAGCGATGTACAAACGCTTTTACTTCGTGGACTGGCCCGCCCTGAACCGCCATCGCAAGGATATCCAGCCCCGCGTCGCCTGGTTCGTGGACGCCCAGCGCCCCGGCGAACCCGTCTTCGCCGGCGGCCCCGATGTCCGCGCAGCGCTCCGCCGCCTCGCCCGCGGTTCTTACAGGGCCCGCCCATGGTTCGAGCCCGGCGTCTGGGGCGGCCAATGGTGCGGGAAAACGGTGGACGGCCTCAACCCCGCCGCGCCCAACTACGCCTGGTCCTTCGAACTTATCGCACCCGAGAACGGCCTGCTCTTCGCCGGCCCCGGCCAGCCCGCCCTCGAAATCTCCCACGACGCCCTGCTCTTCGAAGACGGCGCCGGCCTCCTCGGCCCGGCCGGACGCGACCGGTTCGGCGACGAGTTCCCCATCCGCTTCGATTTCCTGGACACCATGGATGGCGGCAATCTGTCCCTCCAGTGCCACCCGTCGCCCGAATACATCAAGCGCCATTTCGGCGAAACGTTCACCCAGGACGAAACCTATTACATGCTCGAAGCCGGCCCGGACGCCTGCGTCTATCTCGGGTTCCAGGAAGACGCCGACCCCGCCGCCTTCCGCGCCGCGTTGGAGGCCCACCAGGCCACCGGCGCGCCCGTGGACGTCGTACGCCATGTCCAGCGCCACCCCGCCAGGAAACACGACCTCTTCCTCATCCCCAACGGCACCGTCCATTGCTCCGGCAAAAACGGCGTGGTCCTCGAAATCAGCGCCACCCCCTACATCTTCACGTTCAAGATGTACGACTGGGGCCGCCTCGACCTGGACGGCAAGCCACGCCCCATCAACATCGCCCGCGCCTTCGAAAATCTCCGCTTCGACCGCCGCGGCGCCCTCGCCCGGCGCGAGCTGCTCTCCGTGCCCGAAATCATCGCCCAAAGCCCCGGCTGGACCCTCGAAAGTCTGCCCACCCACCCCGTCCACTTCTACGCCGTCGAACGCCTCACCTTCACCGGCCAGGCCACCCTCGAAACCCGCGGCGGGGTTCTGGTCCTGAATCTCGTCGAAGGCGAATCCATCCAGGTCCTCGCCAACGGCTGCGACGATGTCCGAAATTACGCCGAAACGTTCGTCGTCGCCGCCGCCGCCGGCGCCTGCACGCTCGTCAACCTCGGAACCCGCCCCGCCCGCGTCGTCTGCGCCCGCCTCAAAAACCCCCTCCCGCCAACCTGACGCCGCCCGCGCGGCACACCCGGAAAATTCCGCCTTGCCGCAGATATACACTCGTATAATTTGATGGCGTGCCCCCGCCCGCCGCCGTCCGGCTCCAAGCCCTGCGCGATCTCCTCGACCGCGCCGCCCCGGCGCGCCCCGCGCGCGCCCCCGCCCGCTTCCCCACCGGCGTGCCCGTCCTTGACCGCGCCGCCCAGGGCGGCCTCCCCGTCGGCGCCATCACCGAAATCCGCGCTCCCGCCGCCGGCAGCGCCTTGCTCATCCACCAAACCCTCCACGCCACCGCCCGCCGCCGCCTCCCCCCCGC
>CAYSZK010000053.1:0-25783 GCA_964435495.1 uncultured Verrucomicrobiales bacterium | reverse complement strand
ATGAATATCAAACACCTGGCAGTTATTGCCGCCTGTTTCGCCGCGGGCGGCACCGCCTTCGGACAGGCGGAACTCGACACATTCAACACAGAACAGTTCGTCGAGGTCTCCAACGCGCCGCTGGCCTTCTCGGTGGACGCAACCGCGGCCCCTGAAGTCCTCGGTGGCGAGCGCGACATCTACGTGCATCGCGTCACCGGCAGCCTGGCCGGCGACCTCTACGGCGATGTGAACCTGACGATCCCCAACGGAGCGACTTTGTCCACGGGACCGGGCGTCATTGGGAGCATGCACATCGTTTATGACGGAGCGGACGGCAACGGAGGCATCGACGCGATCAACTACACCGGCCTCGGCGGATTGGACCTGTCCGAAGCGGGCGCGTATGACTCTTTCACGTTTTCCGCGGCCTCCGACCTCGGCGTCTCGGTGACCATCCGGGTCTATTCCGACGCGCAGAATTATTCCGAGATCACACTGGCCGTTCCCGCGGATTCCAACTTCACGTTGACGGACTTCACGGTTCCCTTCGCCGACTTCGCCCAAGCCGGCGCGGGCCCCGCGGATTTCGCTAATGTGGGCGCTGTCGAAGTGGAATTCGGCGACGGTCCCGCGGCCGCGGATTCTGTATTCATGGGCTTTTCCCGCACGGGCTCGCCCACGCCTCCCCCGCCGCCCCCCGGCGACGATGAAGCTGAGGACTGCTGCCCGAAGAGCCAGGGCTACTGGAAGAATCACGCCAATTTGTGGCCGGTGGAAAGCCTTGTGCTTGGCGCCACCTCCTACACGAAATCCGAATTGCTGTGCAAATTCCGCACCCCCCCCAGCGGCAATGCCTCCATCATTTTGACGCATCAGCTCATCGCCGCCAAGCTGAATGTCGCGGATTGCGCCGGTGAGCCGCCCGCGGCCATCCTCGATGCGATCGCCCTGGCGGATACCCTCCTGCTCCAGGCGGCCGCCAACCGTGACCGCTGTTCGTCGGACTATGCCGCCCTCCGGCAGCAGCTCATCGACGCCGCGGCCACGCTGGAGACTTGGAACACAAGCTGCCCAGACGCCAAGGAAGGTTCCGGTTGCACAAGCAAACCCGGCAAGTGGTTCGGACTCTGGAGCCACTGCGTCAAGTCCTGCGCGGAAATCAAGCGCAACTTCCTGCAGGCCTGCGACCGCGATGGACGCTCCCACGGCGGCAAAGGCAAGAACGGAAAGGGCGGTAAAGGCGGCAGAGGCTGCTGACCCGTGATCCATGCCTCTCCGGCAATTCCGCCCCTCCAAGGGGCGAAATTCCGGGGATGCGTGACCCGCGGAGGCCGCTCCGGCTAATCCCGGCGCGGCCTCTTGCTTGTCCAAGGCAAGGCATGCGCCAGAATACCAGAAGATTTTTTAAATGGGACCTTGACCATTGCTCGTATCCCATTAGTCTTGCCGGGTTCGAGCACTCCCCACCCAAGGAGGCCGTCAGGGTGATCGAATGACAAGGAGAATCAGAATGAACACGACACTTCGAACAACAGTCGCCGCACTCCTCGCAATCGCGGGGATTTCCGGGAGCGCCCAGGCGGCCCCCATCATCATCGACACGTTCCTCTCGCCCACCCAGTCCCTAACCGCTGGGCCCGGTGGACCCAACCCCACCAATCGCGTGGTTTTTGGGACCAACTCCTCCATCCTCGGCGGCGAGCGGGACATGACGCTGCTGCGCACCAACGGCTCTGGCCGCGTATCCGCCAACGTCGGCATCACCTACACCAACGGCGGCGTCATTTTCTCCAGCCCGTCGGACACCATTGGAAGCCTCATGCTCATGTACGACGGCATCGACGGCTCAGCCAACACGAACTTCAGCCTCCTGAACGTGGACCTGACCGACAGCGGGAGCAATGACAGGTTCCACCTGCGCGGCGGCGCCGACATCGCCAATGGCCAGTTCGTCGTCACCGTTTATTCCTCCGCCACCAACTTCTCGCGCTACGCGGCGACGGTGCCCACCAATACATTGGACCCTTCCTTGTTCACGGATTTTTACTTCCTGTTCACGGACATGACGCCCACGGGCGGGGGCGCCAATTTCGGGCAGGTCCGTGCGATCGCCCTCGAGCTCAACGGGCTCAACGCGCCCTCGGTTGACCTCGTTCTGAGCGTCTTCGAAGTCATCCCCGAAATGAGCGTCTCCTGGGTGCTCGGCGTCCTGCCGGTGATTGCCCTCCTCCGCCATCGCCTCGCCCGCCAGAAGCGCTGACCAAAACGGCGGCGCCTTCGCCTCCACTCCAAGGCATCGCGTCAAACCGGGTGCCGAGCGTTGGCGGCGCCACACCCGGTCGCCACTCGGGCCAAGTCGCCGCTTCGGATTGCTACGCTTAGCCCCCGCCCTCCGATCAGCCAGCGAGGGCGCCGCCGCTCCACTCCCTGTTGGACACGTCCGGGTTTTACGTATAGAATGCTCGCTTCCCTTGGGGGCGCCCAGCCCGTGGCCGCCCCGGCCGTTGGCCGCGCCCCGCCGGGACCAACCCTTTTGGAGAACGCATGACCAACGGCAGCAACGGACAGGAACAGGCCTTCGTCGATCCCGACCCCCAGGAAACCCGCGAATGGATCGAGTCCCTCGACTATATCATCCGCGAAAACGGCGCCGAACGCACCAACTGGATTCTTGACCGCCTGGAAGACCATGCCCGCCGCGCCGGCGTTGACGTTTCCATCGACGTCTCCACCCCCTACTGCAACACGATCCCGCGCGAAAAGGAGCCCCCCTTCCCCGGCCAGCCCGAAGTCGAACGCAAACTCAAGAGCTACGTCCGCTGGAACGCCATGGCCATGGTCGTCCGCGCCAACACCAGCGGCGTCGCCGGCATCGGCGGCCACATCTCCACCTACGCCTCCTCCGCCACCCTCTACGAGGTCGGGTTCAACCATTTCTTCAAGGGCCCCGACGCTCCCGGCGGCGGCGACCAGATTTATTTCCAGGGCCACGCCTCCCCGGGCATCTACGCCCGCGCCTTCGTCGAGGGGCGCCTCACCGAAAAACACCTCGAAAACTTCCGGCGCGAAATGGGCGACGGCGGCGGCCTCTCCTCGTACCCCCACCCCTGGCTCATGCCCGAATTCTGGCAGTTCCCCACGGTTTCCATGGGCCTGGGCCCGATCATGTCCATCTACCAGGCCCGCTTCAACCGCTACCTCGCCAACCGCGGCCTCAAGGACACCTCCGACTGCCGCGTCTGGGCCTTCCTCGGTGACGGCGAATGTGACGAACCCGAATCCCTGGGCGCCATCACGCTCGGCTCCCGCGAGAAACTCGACAACCTAACCTGGGTCGTCAATTGCAACCTTCAGCGCCTCGACGGCCCCGTCCGCGGCAGCGGCAAAATCATCCAGGAACTCGAAGCCCTCTTCCGCGGCGCCGGATGGAACGTCATCAAGGTCGTCTGGTCCTCCGAATGGGACCCCCTCCTCGCCGCCGACACCGACGGCGTCCTCCGCAAACGCATGATGGAAGTCGTGGACGGCCAATACCAGAAGTACTCCGTCAGCGACGGCGCCTTTGTCCGCGAGGATTTTTTCAACAAATACCCCGAGACCAAGCGCATCGGCGGGATGCTCACCGACCAGCAAGTCCAGCGCATCCGCCGCGGCGGGCACGATCCGCTCAAGGTCTATGCCGCCTACCACGCCGCCCTCCTCGAAAAGGGCCGTCCCACCGTCATCCTCGCCAAAACCATCAAGGGCTACGGCCTCGGCGAGTTCGGCGAGGGCCAGAACACCGCCCACAACCAAAAGGACCTCGGCAAGGGCGACCGGGCCAAGCAGGACAAGGCCGTCCTCCAGTTCCGCGACCGGTTCGGCATCCCCCTCAGCGACGCCGACGCCGTCAAACTCCCCTTCTTCCGCCCCGCCCCCGACAGCCCCGAGCACCAATACCTCGTCGGACGCCGCAAGGCCCTCGGCGGTTTCGTCCCCTTCCGCCGCAACGCCGCCCCGCGCCTCGCCGCGCCCCCCCTCGGCGAGTTCCAGGAGTTTTTCACCGGCACCGACGAAGGCAAGGCCGTCTCCTCCACCATGGCGCTCATCCGCATCCTCGGGCGCCTCTTGCGCAACAAGGAGATCGGCAGGTATCTCGTTCCCATCGTTCCCGATGAAGGCCGCACGTTCGGCATGGAAGGCCTCTACTCCTCCGCGGGCATCTACCAGCCCCACGGCCAGCTTTACACCCCCGTCGATGCCGGCCAGCTCCAGGTGTACAAGGAGGCCACCACCGGCCAGATTCTCCAGGAAGGCATCAACGAAGCCGGGTCCATGGCCTCGTTTATCGCCGCCGGCACCGCCTATTCCACCCACCAGACCCCCACCATCCCGTTCTTCATCTTCTATTCGATGTTCGGATTCCAGCGCATCGGCGACCTCATCTGGGCCGCCGCCGACATGCGCTGCAAAGGGTTCCTCATCGGCGGCACCGCCGGACGCACCACCCTCAACGGCGAAGGCCTCCAGCACGAGGACGGCCACAGCCACATCCTCGCCAACACCGTTCCCAACCTCCGCGCCTACGATCCCACCTTCGGCTACGAGCTCGCCGTCATTATCCAGGACGGCATCCGCCGCATGTACGAAGCGGGCGAGGAACTCTTCTACTACATTACCGTGGGCAACGAGAACTATGTCCACCTCCCCAAACCCGATGGCTGTGAAGAGGGCATCATCAAGGGCCTCTACAAACTCAAGCCCGGCCCCGAAGGCCACAAGCTCCGCGCCCAGATCCTTGGCTCCGGCGCCATCCTCAACTGCGTCCTGGAAGCCCAGCGGTTGCTCGCCGACCGCTACGGCGTCTCCGCCGACGTTTGGAGCGCCACCAGCTACAAGGCCCTCCGCTACGACGCCATGGAAATCTCCCGCTGGAATATGCTCCACCCCACCCAGCCCCCGCAAAAGCCCTACGTCACCCAGGCCCTCGAAAACGAGCCGGGCCCCGTCGTCGCCGCCTCCGATTTCATGAAGCTCAACGCCGACCAGATCGCCCCCTGGGTCCCCGGCGGCCTCACCTCCCTGGGGACCGACGGCTTCGGCCGCAGCGAATCGCGCGCCAATCTCCGCCGCCACTTCGAGGTCAACGCCGAGTTCATCACCCTCGCCACGCTCCACGCCCTCAGCCGCCGCGGCGAACTCCCCGCCGAAACCGCCGCCAAAGCCATCAAAGACCTCCGCATCGACCCCGAAAAAGCCTGGCCCATCCTGGTCTGATCTCCCATGCCCACCACCGTCACACTCCCCGAACTCGGCGAAGGCATCACCGCCGGCGATGTCCTCCATATACTCGTCAAGGCCGGCGACACCGTCGCCAAAGACCAGCCCCTCCTCGAAATCGAAACCGACAAGGCCGCCGCCGAAGTTCCCTCCCCACACGCCGGGCGCATCCTCAAAGTCCTCGCCAAACCCGGCGCAAAACTCGCCGTCGGCGCTCCCATCCTCGAAATCGAACCCGCCAACGCCCTCGCGCCCAAATCCGCTTCTCCCAAACCCCACCCCACCCCACCCTCCACCGCGGGCAAAAGCGCGGACTCCCCGCCCAACCCCGACGCACTCTCCGACACGCCCGAAGCGGTCCTCCTCCCCGCCCTCGGCGAAGGCATTGCCTCCGGCGACGTCCTCAACATCCTTGTCAAGGAAGGCGACTCCGTCGCCAAGGATCAGCCCCTCCTCGAAATCGAAACCGACAAAGCCGCCGCCGAAGTCCCCTCCCCCATGGCCGGCGTCGTCGTCAAAATCCTCGTCAAACCCGGCGGCAAAGCGAGGGTCGGCGAACCCATCCTCACGCTCGCCCCAACCGCCACCGCGCTCTCCCGCCCCACACCAAAGGCGCGCACCGGCCAGGCGCCCGCGCCGAGCCCGGAGACGCCCGTCCCCGCCGCTCCCGAAAAAGCAAAAGGCCCAACCCCCCCCGCCGCCTCCCGCGCCGAAGCCGTCCCGCGCACCGGCCCGGTCCCGCCCGCAACCCGCCCCCATGGAGGCCGCGCGCCCTTCATCGCCGCCAGCCCCAGCATCCGCCGCTTCGCCCGCGAACTCGGTGTCGATATCGCCCTCGTCCAAGGCTCCGGCCCCGGCGGACGCGTCACCCAAGCCGATGTGAAACGCTTCGTCCGCGAAGGCGGTTTCGCCGCCGCCGCCGCCGCCGGACCCGCCGCCGCCGCGCCCCTGCCCGACTTCTCCCTATGGGGCGAAATCGAACGCAAACCCCTGCCTTCCCTCCGCCGCAAGATCGCCGAACAAATGGCGCGCGCCTGGACCATCCCCATGGTCACGCAGTACGACCAGGCCGACATCACCGCGCTGGAGGAATTCCGAAAACGCCACGCCCCCGCGGTCAAGAGCGCCGGCGGCGCGCTCACCATCACGCCTTTCGTCATGAAGGCCGTCGTCGCCGCCCTGCGCCAGTTCCCGCAGTTCAATTGCAGCCTCGACCTGGGACGCGGCGAAATCATCCAGAAACAGTACATCCATCTCGGCATCGCCGTGGACACCGGCGCCGGCCTCATCGTCCCCGTCGTCCGCGACGTGGACAAGAAATCCATCCGCGAACTCGCCCTCGAACTCGCCGCCCTCGCCCAGCGCGCTCGCGACCGCAAGGTCGGCCTCGACGAACTTCGCGGCGCCTCGTTCACCATCTCGAATCTCGGCGGCATCGGCGGCACCGCCTTCACCCCCCTCGTCAATCCCCCGGAAGTCGCCATCCTCGGCGTTTCCCGTGCCCGCGTCCAACCCCACTGGACGGGCGCCGCCTTCGAGCCGCGCCTCCTCATGCCGCTCAGCGTCACCTACGACCACCGCGCCATCGACGGCGCCGACGGCGCGCGTTTCACCCGCCGCGTCGCCGAGGGCATCGAAGACTTCGGAGCCGCCATTCTCGATGCGCCAGCCGGATAGCAGCAAGACCAACTCCCTCACCCGCCAAAGCCCACTCTTTCGCGGCGCGCGTTTTTGCAATCCACCGCCGCCGCCGCCGTGCCCCTTGCTGCCACCGCCGTTGCGACAGGAGACCAGGCGGCGCCGCCCTCCAATCTCCTCCTCATCCTGGTGGACGACCTGAATCTTGCCCTCGGCTGTTACGGCCATCCCGCCGCCCACACGCCCAACCTCGACCGGCTCGCCGCCCGCGGCCTGCGCTTTGCCAACGCCTTCTGCACCTATCCGCTCTGCGGCCCGTCGCGCACCGCCCTCCTGACCGGCCAACGCCCCGAGTCCCTGCCCATGCCCAATAATGAGGTTGCGTGGCGCGACCTCCACCCTGAACTCCGTTCCCTGCCCCAAATCGCGCGCGCCACCGGCGTCCACACCGCCGCCTTTGGCAAGATTTTTCATCACGGCATTCCCGCGGCCGGCCTCGCCGCATGGCGGGAGGCCAACCCCGGCGCCCCTCTCGCCCACACCTACGACGATCCGCCCAGTTGGAACGAGAGCTTCTGCGAGAAGGCCGACATCCGCGAAGCGCTCGCGCAGGGCCCCGCCCAGGTGATTGACGGCCCCCCGTACGGGGGCGCCAGCCTCCACACAATCCGCACCCGCAACCCGCAGGTCCTCCCGGACCGCGACACCGCCGACCGCGCCGCGGCGTTTCTGCGTGCCCAGGCGGAACGGCGCCGCGCGGGCGATTCCACCCCGTTCTTCCTCGCCGCCGGGTTCCACAAACCGCATGTCCCCCTCATCGCCCCGGAAAAATGGTGGGCGCACTACGACAGCCTCAATGGGGAGGAACTGGCGCCGCCCACGTGGTTCAAGCCCGCCAATCTTCCCCCAGGCACGCTCAAGCGCGACCGGTTCCATCGCGGCGCCACAGAGGAACAACGCCGCCACCTTTACCGGGGGTACCTCGCCTGCGTCTCCCACATGGACGAACAACTGGGGCGGGTTCTCGGTGCCCTCGCCGAGACGGGCCTCGCATCCACCACGCGCGTCGCGTTTGTCGCCGACCACGGCTACCACCTCGGCGAACAAGGGCAGTGGGACAAGATGATGCTCCTCGATCCCGCGTTGCGCGTCCCGATGATCCTCGCCGGTCCCGGCATTCCGGAGGGCCGCGTCTGCGGCGCGGTCGTCGAGTCGTTCGATCTCTTTCCGACGCTGTGCGGGCTGGTGGCGTGGGCTCCCCGCCAGAGCGTTCATGGCCGCGACTTGGCACCCTGGATTGCCGATCCCGCCGCGCCGTCGGAACGCGCGGCCTTTGCCTGGGTCAAAGAAGGCCTTCGCGAAGGCTGGACGATTCGCACCGCCACCCACCGTTACGGCCTCACCGCCCTGCGCACGGCGTCCGATGCCGAATCCGCCGCGCCCACACCCAAACCCTATCTCTTCGATCTGTCCACCGACCCGCACGAGACCGCCAACCTCGCCGACCAACCTGGCTCGCGCGAGCCGCGGCATTCCCTCGGCCTCCGGCTCCGGGAGCATTTCCGGCTGCCGCAGCCGGGCGGCATCCGGGCCTGACCGTCTCCCGAACGGCTCAAGCGTCGGGAGGAGCGGCTGCGCCACGGCGCCAGCCACACGCCAGAATCAGGAACCCCGGACCCCGCGGCCGCCTTCCGGCGCGCCAATATCCCCGCGCCACGGGACCCGGCAACTGACAGTTTTGCTGTTCCGATCGGAACAGCAAAACTGTCGGTTGGTTTGGCCGCCACTCGCCGCTTGCCAAGGGCCGCCGCCAATGGTTCGATGCCCTCCACGATGGCCCGCCCCAATATCCTCTACTTCGTCGCCCACGATCTCGGACGCCATCTCGGCTGTTACGGCCTGCCAGTCCCATCCCCAAATATCGACGCGTTCGCCGCGCAATCGGTCCGTTTCCTTAACGCGCATTGCAGCTCCCCCGCCTGCTCCCCTTCGCGCATCTGCGCCATGACCGGCCTCCACGCCCATCGCAGCGGCGGGATCGGGCTCGCCCACATGGGCTGGCCACTCGCGCCCGAGGTGCCCACCGCGGTGGATTGGTTCCGCGAAGGCGGCTACGAAACCATCCACGCCGGCATGCAGCACGAGCGCATCCCCCGCTCGAACCGGTACGAAGTCGAACTCGAGACCGACTGGGACTGCCACAACACCCATCGCGGCGTCAACGACGCCCTCGCCCATCTCGCCAAACGCGACCGCTCCCGCCCGTTCTATCTGAACCTCGGTTCCCAGCAGCCCCACCCGAGCACCTGGGACAAGGCGGACACGCTCCACGGCGGCGTGGTTCCCCCGGACCAGACACACGTTCCGCCCTACGTGCCGGATACTCCCGAGGTGCGGGCCTCCTTCGGCAGGTTCCAGGCCGCCATCCGCTACATGGACCGCGAGTTTGGGCGCCTGCTCGAAGGGCTCGCCGCCCTTGGCCACGACCGCGACACCGTCGTCATTTTCACGGTCGATCACGGCATCAATAATCCCCGAGCCAAGAGCACGCTCTACGATGCCGGCACCGAAATCGCGCTGCTGGTCCGGATGCCCGGCGGCGCCGGCGCCGGCGCCACCGTGCCGCATCTCATTCCCAACATCGACTTCGCGCCCACGTGGCTCGACCTCGCCGGCATTAACGCGCCCGCCGGCATCGATGGCCGTTCCTTCGCCCCGCTCCTCACCGGCGCGGGCGGCTACACGCCCCGCCGGGAAATCTTCACGGAACGGAATTTCCACGGGGAATACCGGTATCGGGGCGCGCAACCCAGAGACCCGGTCACCCTGTACAGGGACCGTTTCGATCCCGTGCGCGCGATCCGCACCGAAGAGTTCCATTACATCCGGAACTTTGATCCCACCATCAAAGGCCGGGCCCGCATGCCCTGGGAAACGGCGCCCGCGGACACCACCCTGGCCGAACTCGGCTTTCCCCCGCCCGTTCATCCCCGGCCCGCCGAGGAGCTTTATCACACCGCCCGCGATCCCATGGAAATCTTCAATCTCGCCGACAAACCCGAGTTCCAGCCTGTCATGGACGCCCTTGCGGGCCGCCTGCGCGCGTGGATGGAGGAGACCGGCGACTTCGTACTCCGGGATGAAGTTCCCCAGCGCCGGGGCGCGCCCGGGTACGGAGACTGCTTCGGCGCGTCGTGAACGCGCGGCGGCGGTCCGCGCCCTACCCAAGCCGGTTCAACGCGCTGAGCAGCGCCCGGACCGACGCAAACTCGATGCTTGTGTCCACGCCCGCCCCAAACCGCGTCATCGTCCCGCGCTTCAGTTGGATGTACGCGATCGCCGCCGCCTCACTGCCGCTTCCGATGGAATGCTCCGAGTAAAACACCACCTCGAACGGCTTCTCCCCCGCCTTTTGCAGCCCGTCCACAAACGCCGCAATCGGCCCGTTGCCCTCGCCCGTCACCGCCATCTGCCTTCCATCCTTCCGCACGCTTGCCCGGCACGCGATCTCGCCTTTCACCCCGTCGGCATGGAAATGCAGCAGCTCATACGGCGATGTCCTTTCGACATACTCTTTCCAAAACATCTCCTTTAACTCCGCGCCACTGACTTCGCGCCCAAGCCGGTCCACTTCGTCGTTCGCAACCCGGCTGAACTCGACTTGCAGCGCGCGCGGCAGGATCAGGCCAAACTCCTGCTCCAAAAGCCACGCGATGCCCCCCTTGCCCGACTGGCTGTTCACGCGGATCACTTCGCGATAGGCCCGCCCGATGTCCGACGGGTCAATCACCAGGTACGGCACGTCCCAAATCGCGCCCGGCACCGCCTTCTCCATCGCCGCGAACCCTTTTTTGATCGCATCCTGATGCGAGCCCGAAAACGCGGTGAACACCAGCTCCCCGGCGTACGGCTGCCGCGGCGGCACCTCCATGCCCGTGCACCGTTCGTACACGTCCCGGACCTCGTTGATCCGCGAAAAATCCAGCCCCGGCGCGATCCCGTGCGCGTACAAATTCAGCGCCACGGTCACAATGTCCAGATTGCCGGTCCTCTCGCCGTTGCCAAAGAGCGTCCCCTCAACCCGGTCCGCGCCCGCCAGCAATCCCATCTCCGTCGCCGCCACGCCCGTCCCCCGGTCGTTGTGGGTGTGCAGGCTGATGATCGCGCGCTCCCGGTGCTTCATGTTGCGGCAGAACCACTCGATCTGGTCCGCGTACACATTGGGCATCGCCACCTCGACCGTGTCCGGCAGGTTCAGGATCATGGGCCGCTCCCGCGTGGGGCCCCACTCCGCCATCACCGCCTCGCACACCTCCAGCGCAAACTCCACTTCCGTCGCCGAAAAACTCTCCGGCGAATACTGGTACGCCACGTCCGTCCCCCGCAACCGCCCCAGCCGCTCTTTCACCGCCCGCGTGCCGCGCACCGCGATTTGCTGAATCTCCGGTTTCTCCAGCCCAAACACAATCCGCCGTTGCGCCGGAGACGTGGAATTGTAGAGATGGATGATCGCCCGCTTCGCGCCCACCAGCGATTCCACGGTCCGCTCAATCAAATCCTCCCGCGCCTGGACCAGTACCTGAATCCATACATCGTCCGGAATCCGGTCCTCCTCAATCAGACGCCGGATGAATTCATACTCCGTGTTCGACGCCGCCGGAAATCCCACCTCGATCTCCTTGAATCCAACCCGCGCCAGCGTGTCGAAAAACTCCAGCTTCCGCGCCACGCTCATCGGGTTCACCAACGCCTGGTTGCCATCCCGCAAGTCCACACTGCACCACACCGGCGCCTTGCCCAGCGTTCGGTCCGGCCACTCCCGGTCCCGCAACGCCACCGGCGGGAACGCCCTGTACTTCTTTCCTGGTTCTGAAACCATCTCCGTCTCCTTTGTGAAAAGTTCCTCCGCTCCAAGGCGGAACGCCGCGCGCCCCGCCCCATGCTTGCGCCCGGCGTGTTCGGAACGGAGACGATAAGCAATACGAAACGCCCGCCTCAGCCCAAACGGCCGGGCTCCGTAAGTCGGACCATCCACGCGCTTCGATGCACCATGCATCCTCTCTAACAGGCCACGCCCCCGCCGTCAAGCCCCGCGCGCGCCCCCGCCGGCCCCCGCCCTCCGCCTATCCTTGCAGCACCGCCAACGGCAGCGTCACCGTCACCGCGCTCGCCAACGTGGAGTAAAAGACCGCCGCCGCCGCGAATTCCGCGTCCGCCTTGAATTCGTGCGCCACCAGCACGGTGTTCACCGCCGTCGGCACCGCCGTGCTCAAGACCAGCACCGCCGCGGCCTCCCCCTCAAACCCAAACAGCCGAACCAGCCCCCACCCGATCACCGGCCCCAGAATCAGCCGGATGCCCAGCGCCGCCGCCACCGGCCCCATCAATTCCCACCGGTGCGCCGTCTGGGAAAGCTGCGCCCCCAGCGTCACCAGCGCCACCGCGATCAGCCCTTCCTTCAAATATACCAGCGGGATCCAGACCGCTTTCACCGTCTCCACCGGCCAACCCGCCGCCCGCACGATCACCGCCGCCGCGATCGCCCACAGGGAAATCTGCCGCAATAACGGCAGCAACCGCCGCCAGTCCCGCGGCCCCTCGGATGAAGCCAGCATCACCCCCAGGGTAAACGTCGCGAGGTTCATCGCCGCAAGCACAAACACCTGCAACCGCGGCCCCAATCCGGGATACGCAAGAATCATCAGCGGGATGCCGTAATTTCCGGAGTTGTAAAACATCGTCGCCAGTTGCAGCGCCTTCCGCCGCGGCGTCCCCCACCGGCGCGCCGCCGCCAGCGCGTGCGACACCCCCATCATTGCCAGGATCACCGCAAAGGTGAACCCGCACACCCGCAACGCCTCGCCTCCCGAAACCCGCGACTGGATCAGGTTCACAAAAATGAACGCCGGCACAAACAGGTACAGGTTCAGCTTTACCAGCGACTTCATGTCCAGTCCAAACCGCCGGTCCAGCAGCCAACCCGCCGCCACCATCACAAATATCGGCAGGCAAATCTCGGCAAATATGCGAAGCACAACGCCCCAGTCTCCCGCCTCCCGGCCCCGATTTCAAGCCTGCGCCTGCGCCGCCAGCCGGATCGCCCGCCAATGCCCCACCCGCCAACGCCACGCCATCGCCGTCCCAAGAAAACCCGCGTACACCGTCGTCGCAATCCATGGCCCGAGCGATTGCAACCACGGCGCATAGGTCACCAGACACCAGCTCCCGCCCACCAACACCGTGCAGCTCAGCACCAGAAGCGCCGCCGCCGGCCACACCGTCTCCCCCGCCCCGCGCAACGCGTGGGAATACGTCAAATACATCGCGTCAAACACCTGGTACACCGCCGCGCAAACGAAGAACCCCGACCCCGCCGCGATCAGCTCCGGGTCCCGCGAAAACACCCGCATCAACGGCTCGCGCCCAGCCAGGAACAGCAGCCCCACCGCCGCCATGTAACTCCCTATCACCCGGAACGCCAGATGCGCCCGGCGCTCCGCCCGGTCCGGGTGCCCCGCCCCGATCGATTGCCCGACCATCGCCGTCAACGTCGCCCCCAGCGCGAACGCCGGCATGAACGCCAAATGCAAATACCGCACCACAATCGTGTTGGCCGCCAGGTGCGCCGTCCCAAACATCCCGATCATCCCCACCAGCAGAATCCCCCACGTGAACAAATCGAACACGGGCATCAACCCCGCCGCCGCCCCGGTCCGCACGATCTCGCCAGCCACCGCGCGGTCCAACCGCCACTTCCCCGTGCCGTATTCCGTCCGCAAGGGCTTTGCCAAAAACGCCGCCAACAGGCCGCCGGCCTGGAACGCCTGCGCCAGCACCGACCCCAACGCCGCCCCCGCCACCCCCATCGCGGGCGCACCCCAATTCCCGTAAATGAAGACCCAGTTGAAGAGGATGTTCAACCCCGTCGCCGCAACCGCCGCCGCCACCAGCACCAGGGGCTTCAACAGCCCGGTGAAAAAATTCGACAACGCCGTCACACACAACGCCGGCGCCGCTCCAGGCAGCAGCACACGGAAATAGTCAACCTCCATCCGTTGCACCTCCGGCGCATGGCCCATCAGTCCGAAAATCCACGGCGCCGCAAACCAAAGAGGCAGAACGGCGGCCCCAAGACCCAGCGACAGCCACAACCCCTGCACCGCCACCGGGCCACACCGCTCCGGACGGCCCGCCCCGATGTTTTGCGCCGTGAGCGTATTGACCAGCGCCAGCATCCCATGCCCGAACACCACCGGAATCAGATAGACCATGAAAGCCGGAAACACCGCCGCCAGCGCCGCCTCCCCAAGCGGAGCCACCATCAACGCATCGGCAAACTGCATGCCTGTGGCGGCCAGATTGATCAACACCAGCGGCCACGAAGCCCTCAACAACTGCCCAAAATCCGCGCGGTCCTCCCGAAACACCCGCGCCTGCGGGGCCAATTCCTCTCCTGGGGCATCCGGACATGGCAACGGCATAAGGGCAAAGAACCTTGCCGCAACCCCTCCCCACCGGCAACCCGCAACATCCCTCAGGTGTCAGGGTCAAGGACTGATACCCCTTGGGGTCAGTGACCCCATGGGTCAGTTCCGCACTTTGAGACCCGGCCGTTCTCTGTGGTCTTCCCATAGAGGCGACATCCCGCGCAACCGCTCCACCACCCGCGGCACCACGTCCAGCGCCAGGGCGACCTCCGCGTCGCCAGTCAACCCGCCCGTTCCAAAACTGACGTTGCCCAAGGCCAGCGCAGGGTCCTGCCCAATCGCCCGCAACGCCGCCGGAACCTTCATCTCCCGGCTCACGCACGCCGCCCCCGCGTGCATCGCCACACCCTTCAAATCCGCCGCCAAAACAACCGCCTCCCCCTCCACAAAAGCAATGCTCGCGCTCGTGAGGTTCGGCAGCCGGTCGGGCCCCGGTGGCGGCCCATTGAAAGTGATCTCGGGAACCAGCGCCCCCAGCCCCTCCCACAGCCGCCGCTGCTGCGCCGCCGCCCGCTCGCGCCACGCCCGCCCTTCGCGCCGGGCCAGCTCCGCCGCCACGCCCGCCCCCACGATCGCCGCCACGTTCTCCGTTCCCGCCCGCAATCCGCCCTCCTGAATCCCGCCATGCATCTGGGGTTCGATCCGGCGCCCTCGCCTGCGGAACAACAAGCCCACACCCGCCGGCCCGTGAAACCGGTGCGGCGCCAGCGCCAGGCAATCGCACGCCACGATGGCCACGTCGATCTCCGCCCACGCACCCGCGGCCGTCGCGTCCACCACCAACGCAGCCCCATGCCGCTTCGCCAAAGCCGCAACCCGGTCCAGCGGCTGCATCGCTCCAAGGTCGTGGGCCGCCCACGCCACGCAAACAAGCGCCGTGGACGCGTCCACTTTTTCCGCCAAAACCGCCAAATCCACGGCGCCGCTTCCGTCCACGGGCGCCACCTCGGACTTGAATCCCCACCGCTCCAGCCAGCGCGCCGACTCGATCACAGCCGGGTGTTCGGTCGCCGCCACGACAATCTTCCGCCGCTCGGGCGGGGACGCCAGCGCCGCGCCTTTGACCGCGAGGTTCAGCGCCTCGGTCCCTCCCGACGTGAACACGATCTCGGCGGGGTCGGCTCCAATCATGGCCGCCACCCCGGACCGCGCCGTATCCATGGCTTTGCGCGCCTTCAGGCCGCCGCTGTGCGCGGCCGCGGACGGCGCGTGCCCATCGCCAAGCCATGCGGACATCGCGTCGCGCACAGCCGGATGCGGGCGCGACGAGACGTGCTGGTCCAAATACGCGCGAAGCCCGGCGCCGCCCATCCCCGGAGTTCCTTCCCGGACCTCGTCCTTCGTGGCGGAAGGACTCAGACCTTCAGCAATTCGGCTTCCTTGTGGCCGAGATGCTTGTCCACTTCCCCGGTGTATTGGTCGGTCAGCTTCTGGATTTCCTTCTCGCCGTGCTCCAGATCGTCCTCGGTGATCTTGCCGTCCTTTTGCAGCTTCTTGGCGGCGTCCAGGCCATCCCGGCGGGCGTGGCGGATGGCGACCCGCTGTTCCTCGGCCATCTTCTTGATGACCTTCACGAGCTCCTCGCGCCGCTGCTGGGACAGCTCGGGGAACGGTATCCGGATGAGTTTGCCATCAACCTGCGGCGTGATGCCCAGGGACGAACTTTCCAGCGCTTTCCGGATCGGGTCCACCGTGGCCGCGTCCCACGGTTGGATCAGCAGCAGGCGCGCCTCCGGCGTGGTAATGCCGGCCAGCTCCCGCATCCGCATCATCGTGCCGGGATAGGCTTCCACCGTGATGTTTTCGACCAGCGCGGGCGAAGCCTTGCCCGTGCGGACCGAAGCGAATTCTTTCGTCACAAACTCGACCGTTTTGCTCATCTTCTCCTCGGTCTCCAGGAGCACATCGTCCAAGGTCATGATTCCTACCTAGCCGAATTACGGCCACAATCCAAGCCAAACCCGCGCCCTGTTTCCCACCCCTCAACCCGCCGCCGCAATCCCCTCAAACACGCGCCGGGCCACCGGGCCGAGTTTTGCCGGTTCAATTCCCTTGATCAAGGCCCGCGCCTCCTCCGCGCGCCCCGCCATCCGCAGCGCGTCCGCCCGCAACACCCGCACGGCCGGCTGGTCCGCAAACTTCGCCGGCAACAGTTCATACACCCGCACCGCCTCGACCGCCCGGCCGTTCAGCGCCAGCGCCCGCGCCCACGTCGCCTGGTAACCCGGATTCTCCTTGTCCCGGTCGCGCGCGGTCTCCGCGAGCAAGAGCGCCCGCTCCATGTCCTTCTGCAACGCCAGCAGCGTCGAGGCCACGCGGTTCTGGGCCGCGGGATCGTCGGGGCGCGCCTTCAGCAGCCGTTCATGGACCGCAATCGCGCGCGTTTCGTCCCCCTCCTGCCCGTAGATGCCCGCCAACCGCATCAACGCCGGCCCATACACCGGCGTGGACTCGACCGCCGCCGACTCCAGCAACTCCGCCGCGGGCTGACGGCAGCCCCAATTCGCCAGGCGGCTGCCCGCCACGAACGCCGCCAAAGGCCGCCCCAGCGTGATTTCCTTGACCGCGCGCACGCTCAACGCCGCCGCCCGCTGCCGCCCCAGCGCGGTCTCCGCGCGCAACTGCCAGAGCCGGCACAGCAATTTCTCGCTGTCGTCCCGCACGTAATCGGACTGGAGCATCGCCTCGCCGGCAAGTTGCTCCCACTCCCCCAAACGCACGCGAAGGTTCCAGCCAAAATACATCACACCAAGCTTCGACAAGTCCGGGCCTGCCATCTTCTTGAACCACTCCCGCGCCTCCTCGGGACCCAGGGCATCCAGAATCCGGTTGAGCAACCCCAGCCGCTGATTCACCAGCGGGCCCTCGGCCCAGAGCAACTCCAGCTCCCGCCGCGCCGCGGCCGGGTCGGACTTCGCCAGCCATTCCCAGCGGTCCATCCGCAACGGCCACCGCTCCGCGCCCGGCCCCAGGATCTCGTCCATCAACCGCACCGCGCGCGCCGGATCCTCCTCCCCCCAACTGACCGCCAGCAACCGCGTCGCCGGAAAGAAAAACGCCACCTCCCGCCGCATCCGGACCAAAATTCGCCTGCCCGCCTTGCGTTCCTCCGCGTCGGAGGACCGGACCAGCACGCCCGCAAGCGCCAACTGAATGTCGTTGCGCAAAGGCGCGATGCGCTCCGCCGTTTTCTGCGCCCGGAACGCCTCCTCCCACATCCCGTGCGCCGCCAGCGCGCGCCCGATCGCCAACCAGACGTCGGCGTCATCTTCAAAACGCTTCGCCGCCTCCGGCAGCACCGCCTGCAACGCCTCCGGTTCGCGCGCCTCCGCCGCGGCGCGGATGGCTTTCAGTGCGTTCTCCTTGGTCGGCGCCAGCTCGAACGCCTTGCCAAGCCAGAGCGCCTGTTGCAACGCCTGCCCTTCCATTCCCCCCACGTCCGCGTTGAGCGTCCACCACTCCGCCTCAAACGGCTGGTGCTTGAACGCCAGCCGCGCCTGGATCGCCGCCGACGCCGTGTCCCCCTTGGCCGTGAACGACCGCGCGCTCGCCGCGAACCGCCTGGCCATCCACTCGTGATAGGCCAGCCGCACCTGCTCATGGAAAAACGCCCCGTAAATCATTCCCCCCGCGATCACGGCCACCACACCCCAGCGGACCACCGGATGCTTCATGAACCGCCGGTAGGGCGACAGGCTCTTCCAGACGCGCTCGCGAACGCGATGCCCGGGCGGCGCAGGCAATGGACCAGGAACACTCATCGGCAGGTTTTCAAGCTAAACCGCGGCCAGCGCGATGGCAACCCTTGGAGCGGCGGCGCCCTCGCCGCCGTACCTGTGCGGGGGACGGGAGGATAGCAAAAGTGCCGGAGCGCGCACGGGTCCATGCGCAACCCTCTCCCGATGCACACCCTCGAAACGGCGGCGACGGCGCCGCCGCTCCAGCCGCCAAAAAGAGCCGTTGACACCCCCTCACGCTCCAGCTAAATGAGACTAACGCTCACCAAGGGGGCATAATGCCAAAGTCTGTCAAAAAATCGAAGTTCCTGAAGACCAAGAGATTGGAGAAGCAGATGGCCGCGTACTCCGCGGCTGCAGCGTCCGCGTTGGTCGCGTCGCAGGCGGAGGCCACCATCTTCTGGTTCACCAACGGCGTGGATTTCACCGCCGCGCAGGGCGACGTCGGCGACTTCGAAACTTTCGACTTCGATTTTGTCATCGGCGGCAACAGCCATGTTTTCCGCCTCGGTGTCCGTCAAACCTCCTCTCTCAACACCCCCGGTTCCATTCCCGTGTCGGCCACGTGGACCAACACACGCTCCCGCAGCGCGTATTTCGGCACTGGCGGAGGTCTCGGCGCCAAGTCCGTCGCCACAGCGGGAGGTTTCGCCGCATTTTTCGGGTCCGGCGTTACAGCGGGCACTTTTCAATCTTTGGGCTCGTTCAAACTCGGGTCGCAGTTTTCGAGCACAAGATTTCAGCGCTCTTTGAACGCATCGTCCGTGGCCACCACCAACACATTCACCAACGTCCCGCCTCCGACCGGTCCCTGGCCCGGAAACCGCGGGTTCGCCCGGCTTCGCCTCGATCTTGGCGGCACAAACTATTACGGCTGGGCCGAGCTGAGCGTGGACCTGACCAATCCCAGCGCCGGGGTCGTCGTCCATCAATGGGCCTACTCCGACATCGCCGGTGACAACCTCGCCACCGGCGCCATCCCAGAACCCGGCACGCTTTGGTCTCTCGCCGCGGGCGCCGCCGGCCTCATCGCCTGGCGCGCCAGCCGCCGCAAGAAGGCCGCAGCCTAAAAATACGGCCGGGAGCTTGCCCCCCGCGCCCGCCCCCAACCACAACCCCGATCCGCGGCGGTTCGCCCAGTTCCCCACGCCTCTTTGGACGAGGTCCATGACCGGACACCGGCTTCCTGGGTCCGGCGGCCCGCCTCAATGTGTGCGCACACCTGTCCGCCGGCGGAAGGCAAGACGAACCGGCGTCCCGGCAATTCCTGAGAGCCCCGGCCAAATGTGTGGGACGCTGTGGTTCATTGCGGTTCCCATTTCCCCCCTCCTCCGCGGGTAAAATTTCATCGACGCCACCGCCCCGCCGTCCTAAACGGTTCTTCATGTCCATGAAGGCCTTCGTGATTGTCATGCCCAAGCCCGCCCTGCTCGATCCCCAGGGCGAGGCCGTCCGCAAAGCGATCGCCCACCTCGGCATGGATTGCGTCGAACAGGCCCGCATCGGCAAGTTTATCGAGCTCGACATCGCCGGCGCGAATCTCGCCCTCACCCGCGACAGGCTCGAAACGATCTGCCGCGATCTCCTCTCCAACCCCGTTATCGAAGACTACCAGCTCGAACTCATCCCCGATGGCACGCCCAAGCGCCCCATCGACATCCCCCCTGTCCCCCTCAAACGCGCCCAATCCGCCCCTCCCTTGAAAACGCCCCCGAAAACGCCCGCCAAGCCGGCGCCGAAAAGCCGCGCCAAATCCAAACCCGCGCCCAAGAGCCGCAAGAAACGGCGTTGACCCAGGCGCCCCGCTCCCCGGCTGAAGCCACCCCATGAAATTCGGTGTCGTCCAGTTCCCCGGCTCCAATTGCGACCAGGACGCCCATCACGCCCTCTCCCACGTCCTGGGCCGCGACACCACCATGCTCTGGCACAAAAACGATTCCACCGAAGGCTGCGACGCCATCGTCTTGCCGGGCGGCTTTTCGTACGGCGATTACCTCCGCTGCGGCGCAATCGCCCGCTTTTCCCCCGTCATGAAGGCCGTCATCGGCCACGCCCGCGGCGGCGGGTTCGTGATCGGCATCTGCAACGGATTCCAAATCCTCTGTGAAGCCGGACTGCTCCCCGGCGCCCTGGTCCGCAACAGCGGCCTCCACTTCGTCTGCCGCCACGTCCATATCCGCGCCGAAACCCCCGCCACCCCCTTCACAAGCGCCATCCGCACCGGCCAGGTCCTCCGCATCCCCGTGGCCCACGGCGAAGGCAATTACACCGCCGACGAATCCACGCTCGACCGCCTCGAACGCAACCAGCAGGTCGTCTTCCGCTACTGCGACCGATGGGGGCGCACCGGCCCGCACGCCAATCCCAATGGCGCCGCGCGCGACATCGCCGGGGTCTGCAACGACGCCCGCAACGTCCTCGGCCTGATGCCCCACCCCGAACGCGCTTGCGAACGCGCTCTCGGCTCCGAGGATGGCCGCCTCCTCTTCGACAGCCTCATCCAATCCCTCACCGCCGGAGGCGCCGCCTGATGGAACCCCGCGTCACCCCCGCCCTCGCCGCCCGCCACGGACTTTCCGCGGACGAGTTCTCCCAAATCAAGGCCATCCTGGGCCGCGAACCCAACCTCACCGAGCTCGGCATTTTCTCGGTCATGTGGAGCGAACACTGCTCCTACAAAAACTCCCGCCCCGAGCTGAAGAAATTCCCGACGCGCGGCCCCTCAATCCTGGTGGGCGCGGGCGAGGAAAACGCCGGCATCGTGGATATCGGCGGCGGCTGGGCTGTCGCGTTCAAGATCGAATCCCACAACCATCCCAGCGCCATCGAACCCTTCCAGGGCGCCGCCACCGGCGTCGGCGGCATCATCCGCGACATCTTCACCATGGGCGCGCGCCCCGTCGCCCTCGCCAATTCGCTGCGCTTCGGCGACATCCGCGGCGATTCCCCCCAGGCCGCCGCCAACCGCCGCCTCTTCGCCGGTGTCGTCGCCGGCATCGCCCATTACGGCAATTGCATCGGCATCCCCACCGTCGCCGGCGAGGTGTATTTCGACGATTCCTACGCCGGCAACCCGCTCGTCAACGTCTTCTGCCTCGGCGTCCTCCGCCATTCCCAAATCCGCCGCGGCCACGCCCGCGGCGAGGGCAACCCCGTCTTTTACGTCGGCGCCAAAACCGGGCGCGACGGCCTCGCCGGCGCCGCCTTCGCCTCGCGCGACCTCACCGCCGAATCCAGGGAAGACCGCCCCGCCGTCCAGGTCGGCGATCCGTTCATGGAAAAGCTGCTCCTCGAAGCCTGCCTCGAGTTGTTCGAGCATCCCGAGGCCGTTGTGGGCGTCCAGGACATGGGCGCCGCCGGCCTCACCTGTTCCACCTGCGAAACCGCCAGCCGCGCCGGCACCGGCATCGAGATCGATCTCGCCAAAGTCCCCCAGCGCGAGCCCGGCATGACCCCCTACGAAATCATGCTCAGCGAGTCGCAGGAACGCATGCTCATCATCGCCCGCAAAGGGCACGAGGACACCGTCCGCCGCATCATGGAAAAATGGGACGTCGCTTGCGCCGAAATCGGGCGCGTCACCGGCGACGGGCTCATGCGCGTGCTCCACCACGGCAAGGTCGCCGCCGAAATACCCGCCCGCCGCCTCGCCGACGAAGCCCCCGTCTATCACCGCGAAGCCCGCCAGCCCGCCCCGCCCCCCGCCATCGATCCGGCCGGCATCCCGGACCTCGCCGACCCGCGCGGCGCGCTCCTGCAACTGCTCGCCGCGCCCACGCTCGCCTCCAAGCGCTGGGTCTTCGAACAATACGATCACATGGTCCGCAATGGCACCGTCGTCGCCCCAGGCGGCGATGCCGCCGTCATCCGCATCCCCGTGGACACCCCCGAAGGCGCCGCCGCCCCGGCCTTCAAGCATCTCGCCATCACCACCGACTGCAACAGCTTCCACGTCGCCCTCGACCCCTTTGAGGGCGGACGCCTCGCCGTCGCTGAAGCCGCCCGGAATCTCGTCTGCTCCGGCGCCCGCCCGCTCGCCGTCACCGACAACCTCAACTTCGGCAACCCCCACGATCCCGAGGTCTTCTGGCGCCTGCGCCATGCCGTCGAAGGCGTTGCGGAAGCGTGCCGCTTCTTCGATACCCCGGTCACCGGCGGCAATGTCAGTCTCTACAATCAGTCCCCCCTCGGCGCCGTCGATCCCACCCCCACCATCGGCATGGTCGGCATCCTCGACGATCCCAGCCTCATCCTCACCTCCGCCTTCAAGGATTCCGGCGACGCCATCCTTCTCCTGGGCGAAATCGGCGCCGGCCTCGGCGGCTCGCAATACCTCAAGGAAATCCACGGCCAAAAAGCCGGTCCCTGCCCAAAACTCGATTTGGAACGGGAAAAACGCGTGCAAGACGCCGTCGCCGCCGCCAACCGCATGCGCTTCCTCAAGAGCGCCCACGACTGCTCCGAAGGCGGCCTCCTCGCCGCCCTCGCCGAGTCTTGCCTCGCCGCCGCCCCCGACCCCATTGGCGCCGCCCTGGACCTTGACGGCTTTCCAGATCTGCGCCTCGACGAGATCCTGTTCAACGAAACCCCTTCCCGCGTCATCGTCACCGTCCGCCGGGAAAACGCCTCGGCGTTGCTCGATCTCCTCGCCCTGCGAAACGTCCCCGCCCGCGCCCTCGGCGAAGTCCGCGGCCGCGAGCTCGCCCTCAAACGCGCCGGCTGCGCATGGAGCTGGCCCCTGGACGACCTCGCCAAAGCATGGGGCCAGTCGTTGCCCCGGCTTATGGCCTGATCTTTGGGCGCGCCCGCGATTTTTTGGAGCGCGCCGCCGCTCCCGCCGCCAACGCGCCTCCCCCAAAAGCCGCCCCTTCCCCCGTTCCAACGCCCATCACACGGGGAACCTTTGGCTCACTTCATCCACACGGCCACGCCCTCGCGCAGGCTTTGCAACAATCCACCGGGGAACACGCCCACCATGATCACAAACACCGCCAACGCCAACGCCAGCCCCACCCGCACCCGGGCGTCCAGCCCGCCGCCCCAGGCGCCCCCAGCACCCACCGCGCACACGGGGCCGCCTTCGCCCGGACCTTCCATGACCAACCGCTTCAATATCCACAGGTAATAGCAAAATCCCACGCACGACATCGCCGCCGCCACGATCACCGGCCCCATCCCAAGCCACACCCCGGCGCGCCCCTCCAAACAACCCAGGAACAAAAATATCTTCCCCACGAATCCGGCGGCGGGCGGGAGACCCGCCAACGACAGGACAAACACCGCCGCCAGCCACGCCAGCATCGGCCGCCGCCGCGCCAGCCCGTCAAACACGTCCAGCCCATCCCGCCCCGCCACTCCGCCGCCCGCCTCCACAAACACCAGCAGCAAACCGGCCACCGCCGCGCCATACACCGGCGCGTAAAACAGCGCCGCCGCAAGCCCTCCGCCCCCCAACCCGCTCAGACCCACCGCGACGTAGCCCGCGTGGGCAATCGCCGAAAACGCCAGAAACCGCGGAAACCGCGTCTGCGGCAGCGCCCCCAGATTCCCGAGGACCACGCTCGCGATCCCGGCCAGGGCCAGCACCCGCTGCCAGTCGTCCGCGTGCATTGGCCAGGCCCCTGCCGGCGCCTCCGCCATCCACGCGCCCCCCAGCCGCGCCAGCGCCACGGCCGCCGCCACCTTCGACGCCGTCGCCACCCAACCCACCGCGGCGAGCGGCGCCCCCGCGTACACATCCGGCGCCCATCCTTGAAACGGAACCGCCGCCAGCTTGAACAACAACCCGCCCAGCAACAACGCCAGCCCCGCCGTCGCCGCCGGGCCCGAAGTCCCCGACGCCAAATGCGCCCCCCCCCCCCCGAACGACCTACCCCCCCCCCCCCCCCACAAAAACCCCCATCCAAATAACATGCAGGCTGAGGCGATCCCGCCCGTCAGAAGGTATTTCAAGCCGGCCTCCGCCGACCGTCGGCAGTCCCGCCGGAACGCCGCCAGCGCGTATCCCGATACGCTCGCCGTTTCCATCGCCGCAAACAACACCGCGAAATCCGACGCCACCGCCATTCCCCGGAGCCCGATCCCCGCCAGCAAAGCCAGCGCCGTGAACTCCGGCACCCCGCGCCCCCACCCCGGCAACCACAACGCCGTCCCCAGCAGTCCCAGCGCCGCCGCCCCCCCCCAACGCGCGGGCCCGTCCATCATCGCCATCCCTCCGGCCACGCCACCTTCCACCAGGCCCCCCGCCCCCCAGGCCGCCAGCGCGGCCAGCCACGCCGCGCACGCCCCCCAGGCCTGCACCGCCCGCGCGCCCGCGCCCGGTCCGCGCACCAAGACCGCCACCGCGCCCAAGCCAAGCACGATCTCCGGCAGAAACGCCGTTGCAAGCCGCCAGCCGCCGTTCACAGCCCGCCTCCCGCGGACGCCAGCCCTTCAAGAATCGGCGCCAATCCAAGCCGCAGCCGGTCCAACACCGGCGCCGGCCACAGGCCAAACAAGGCCGAGCACCCCAACAACAACCCTATCCCGAGCCGTTCCGGCCAGGTGGCCCGAACCGCCCGCACAGGCGCGGGATCGGGGTCCGGCCGCTGATGCCAGAAACCTTCGCGCATCGCCCGCAGGATGTACCCAAACGTCACCACAATCCCCAAGACCGCCGCCGCCACCAGCCACGGCGACGCGCGCCACGCGCCCGCCACCACCTGGATTTCCGCCAGAAACCCGCTGAACCCCGGCATCCCCGCCGATGCCAGGCCCCCCAGCGCAAACGCCCGCCACGCAAACGGCATCCGCTCCGCGATCCGGTCCATCCGCCCGAACTCGCGCGTCTTGAACCGCTCATAGACCACCCGCCCCACCAACGCGAACAATAGCCCCGCCAGGAGCCCGTGCGACAGCATCTGGAACGCCGCGCCCGCAAGGCCCGTTCCCGTCATCGTCCCCAACCCCAAAAACACCAGCCCCATGTGGCTGACGCTGGAGTAGCCGATCATATACTTGAAGTCCCGTTGCGCCAGCGCCGCCAGCGCGCCGTACACAATCCCCACCGCGCCCAACGCCGCGATCACCGGCGCCCATCGCACCGCCCCCTCCGGCATCAGCCGCATCGTCACCGCCAGGCATCCGTAACTCCCCAGTTTCATCACCACCCCCGCCAGCAGCATCGACGCCGCCGTCGGCGCCGCCACGTGCCCCGCCGGCGCCCAGGTGTGCAAGGGCCACATGCCCCCCAACACCGCGAACCCCGTGAACATCAACGGAAACAGCCACGCCTGCGCCCCCGCCGGAATCCCCGCCGCCGCCAGCGCGTCCAGCCCCATGCCCGCCCCGCCCGCCAGAACCGGGATCGCCACCACCCCCACCAGCACCAGCGCCCCGCCCGCCAGCGAATACAACACCAGCCGCATCGCCGCCCGCGCCCGGTCCGGGCCGCCCCAGCCCAGGATCAGAAAATATTTCGGCACAATCGCCAGCTCGTAAAACAGGAAAAACATCAACAAATCCCGCGACTCGAACACGCCGTACACGCCCGCCATCAGCAAATGGAACAGGCTGAAAAACCAGCGGGGCGCCACATCCGTTTCCCACGCCATCAAAACCCCCGCCACCCCCGCGACGCCCGCCAGCAACACCAGCACCACCGACACGCCGTCCACCCCCGCCTCCCACGACGCCCCGATC
>CAYSZK010000052.1:0-26127 GCA_964435495.1 uncultured Verrucomicrobiales bacterium | reverse complement strand
ACCCCGGCACACGCCTGGCCCGCCCACGCCAGAATCCAGTCCGCCAAATCCGCCACGCGCCCCGCCCACTCCGCCGCCACCCTGGCCGCCCCGCACAAAAGGGCGTCCACGCCCAAATGCCGTTCCAGCCATCCAAACACCCACGGCGCCCTGTGCAACAACGGGTCCGCCACGCCGCGCCCGCGGTTGGCCTCGGTATAATACCGCGCCCCCACCGCAAGCCCCGCCACCCACGCCAGCGCGCCCAACACCGGCGCCACCCAGCCGTGCCCCACGGCCTCCCCCGGCGCCAGCCATCGCACCAACCCCCGCCCATCCCAAAACACCGGCAGGCACATCACCGCCAGCAACGCCATTGGCCCTGTCAAAATATCCGGACTGTCCACCGGCTTGTCGTCCCGGAACCCATACGGCGACCCGCGCCCATGCCCCTCCTCATGCCGCACCGGCGCGCCCCGGTATTGCCCCTGGAACACGAGCAAATACAGCCGCGTCATGTAAAGCGCCGTCAGGAACACGCCCGCCACCGCCAGCGCAAACATCCCCGGCCCGTGATGCAGCGCCGCCGCCAGCAGCCCGTCCTTGCTCCAAAACCCCGACGTCACCACCGGCGCCCCCGTCAACGCCGCAAAACCCGCCAGGAACGCCACCGACGTCTTCTTCAACAAACCCCACAGCCCGCCCATGCGGAAGATGTCCTGTTCCCCGCCGCACGCGTGGATCACCGAACCCGCCGCCAAAAACAGCAGCGCCTTGAAGAACGCGTGCGTGATCAGATGATGCATCGCCGCCCCGGGCGCCGCGCAACCCACGCCCATCATCATGAACCCAAGCTGGCTGATCGTTGAATACGCCAGGACCCGCTTGAAATCCCGCTGCCCCAGCGCCACCACCCCCGCGAACAACGCCGTCCCCAAACCCACCCACGCCATCACATCCGGCACCGGCGTCCCCGCCACCAGCGGAAAGAGCCGCACCATCAGGAACACCCCGGCCGCCACCATCGTCGCCGCGTGAATCAACGCCGACACCGGCGTCGGACCCTCCATCGCGTCCGGCAGCCAGATGTGCAGCGGAAATTGCCCGCTCTTGCCCGCCGCCCCGCAAAACACCAGGAATCCAATCGCCCCCGCAACGCTCCACCCCGCGACCGGCCCCGCCATCGCACGCAACCGCTCCGCCATGTCCCCCTCCAACAGGCCCGCCCCATTGTCGAACAGCAACAGGGTCCCCGCCTCCCGGTGCAGCCAGACCAGCCCCAACAACAATCCCGCGTCCCCGATCCGCGTCACCAGAAACGCCTTGCGCGCCGCCCGCGCCGCGGCCGGCTTTTCAAACCAAAACCCAATCAGCAAATACGACGCCAAACCCATCAACTCCCAGCACACGAACAGCAGCAACAGGCTGTTGGCCGCCACCACCCCCAGCATCGCCCCCAAAAACAGCGACAGGTACGCGAAAAACCGCCCGATCCGCGGATCGTCCTCCATGTAGCCAACCGCGTAGATGAACACCAGCAACCCCACCACCGACACCACCAACAGCATCGCCGCCGACAACGGGTCGTTCACCCATCCCAGCTCCACCGCGCCCCCCGAAAACCGGAGCCACTCGAAACCCCACGTCTTCGCCCCGGCCGCCCTGTGCGCCGCCGCGTCCCACGCCTGCACCGACAAAAAAACCGCCAGCCCCGCCGCCACCAGCGCCACGCCCCACGCCGCCTTTGCCCCGCGCCCCAGCAACCACCCCGCGCCCGCCGCCAGCAACGGAAGCGCGGGTATCAACCCAAGCCACTGGACGCTGTCCTTAAACATCGCGCCTCCGCTGGTTGGCGCTCATTCGCCGTCCCCTCCGTCCATGCCGTCCACGTCCGCCGACCCCGTTATCCGGTGCGCGTTGAGCAACAGCGCCAGGCCCACCGCCGCTTCCGCCGCCGACAACGCGATTCCCAACACCACCAACACCAGCAATCCGTCCCCCTGCCCCGCCGGCGCGGCCCGCCAAAACGCCGCCAGCGCGATTGTCCCCGCCCCCAGCATCATCTCCAGCCCCAATAACACGAACACCGCGTTCCGCCGCCCCGCCGCCGTCCCCAGCCCCAGCGCAAACACCAACGCCGACAACAGCACATAATGCTCCAACGGCGCCATCATTCGCCCCTCCCACGCGCTCCCACCCCCAGCCCAGTTCCCCCCGCAACGCCAGCGCTATCCGCAAGACCAGCGCCGTCCGCAGGACCAGGACCGTCCGCGGGGCACGGACTGGCGAGCGATGCGCCGCCGATCAGCGCCGCGGTCAGCAAAACCCCGGCGATCTCGAACGGCAGCGCGTACCGGGTAAACAACACCCGCCCAAATTCGGCGGCCGTCAGCGATTTTTCCGGCCACGCCTGCGGCCACCACTCCGATGATTCCCCGGCCGCCGCCCAGAGCACCGCGCCCGCCGCCAGCGCCGCGAACATCCCCCAGGCCCAGCCCCGCCCGCCGCGGATCAATTCCAGCGCGGGCGAACGCGTCAACGCCAGCGCGAACAACATCAACACCCCGACCGCGCCCACATACACCAGCACTTGCGCCACCGCGACAAACTCCGCGTGCAACGTCAGCAGCACCCCGCCGACACCCCCGAAGAACAGCATCGCGCACAACACCGCCCGGACCACGCCGCGCGCTGTTGCCGCGCCCACGCCGCCCAAGAGCGTCACCACGGCCATCGCGTAAAAAACCGCGTTCATGGGCGCCGTCCCTCACGCATACCGGTACTCCCGCGCCCGCGGCGCCGCGCCCCGGTGCATCCACGCCAGCCCGCGCACGAGCGCCGCCAGAACCGCGAGCGCCCCCACCCACCGCACCGCCGGCGGCCACGGCCCGAGAAACACCGCCGCCACCACCAGATTGCCCAGCGCCAGGGGAACCAGCGCCTTCCACGCAAACCCCATCAACTGGTCCACGCGCAAACGCGGGAACGTGCCACGAATCCAGAACATCACCCCCACCAACGCCCAGACCTTCGCCAGAAACCAAAGCGCCGACGGCACAAGCATGCCCGGTTCGTCCGCGCCGGACGCCCCCGGCCAGAACACGTTGGGCCCGCTCCACCCGCCAAGAAACAGCGTCACCGCCAGGCCCGCAATCGCAAACACCGACACGTACTCCGCCAGGAAAAACAGCGCGTACTTGAACCCGCTGAACTCGGTCAGATGCCCAGCGATCAGCTCCGAATCCGCCTCCGGCAGGTCGAACGGCGACCGGTTCACCTCCGCCAGCGACGCGATGAAAAACAGCGCGAACCCCGCCAGCCCCCAGGGCGTCCAGACGTTCCACCCGGCCACACCGCCCGCGGCGGCCAGCAGGAGGTTGTCCCCCTGGATCCACTCCTGGACCATTTGGGCCTGGACGATGGCCGCGGTGTCCATGCTGCCCGCCGCCATCACCACGGGCACCGCCGCCAGCAACAGCGGCATTTCGTAACTCACCACCTGCGCGATCACCCGCATCGCGCCCAGCAGGGAGTACTTGTTCCGCGACGACCAGCCCGCCATGAACACCGCCAGCGTCCCCACCGAGCCCACCGCGAAAAACACCAGCACCGCGCTGTCCAACCGCGCCGCCAGGAAATCGCGGCCCACCGGCAACACCGTGAGCACTACCAGCGCCGGCATCACCACCAGCACCGGCGCCAGCAAATGCAGCGCGCGGTCCGCCGCCTCCGGCACAATGTCCTCCTTCCCCAGCATCTTCAGCCCGTCCGCCACCGGCTGGAACAAACCCACCGGCCCCACCCGGTTTGGCCCGATCCGGTTCTGAATTCGGGCCAAAACTTTGCGCTCCGCCCATGTCGCCAGCGCGAAACATCCCGCAAACAATCCCACCAACGGCAACACCCCCAGCAGCGCCCGCGCCACCGCCTCGCCACCGTCCACGCCGGAAAACCAGCCTGCCACCCCGTCCGCCACGCGCACAAGCCATCCCTCCAGGTCCCCAGGACCCGATCTCGTGGCCGTCATTGTCGCCTCGACTTCAAACATGCGCTCCTTCACCCGCACGGCGTCCCCCGCCGGGCGCCGCAGTCTTCGGGAACCCCCTGCCAAACTCAATCCCAAAGTGCGGGCGGGCGCGCCCTTCCCACGCCCGCGAACACGGGCGCGCGCACTCCCGGCCGAAAACCTGGAACGGCCTCCGGTGCCGCCACCGCGCCCCCCACCGTCGCGCGCCGGGTCACTTCGCCGCCGCGAGCGCCGCAATCGCCGCTTGCAACGGCGCCGCCAAATCCGCCGGCGCGATCTGCGCCAGCTTCCGCGCCACCCCGATGTGCCCCTTCGCAATCTCCTCCGGCGTGGACACCTTGATCTCCGCTCCAGGATGCTCCGCCCTTAGCCGGGCCAGATCGCCCTCCGCAATCAGGCACATCCGCAGGTCGATCGTCTTGAGCCGCCCCGCCAAGGGCGCCAGATGCTCAAGCCCCCCGGCATAGGCCACGAACGCCTCGGTGAACGCCAGGTCTGTAAGATTCGGAAGGGTCGCGATCAGCGCCAGTGCCCCCGCCGGAATATTCCCCATTTCCCCAAGGGAAAACGAACGGATTCCCGGATGCCCCCGCAACGGCTCCAGCCCGTCCGCACGGACGCGCGAATGGAACACCCGCAGCTCGCGGAGGTTCTTCAACCTCGCGACATGGACCAAGCCCTCGTTGGCGATGCCCAGCGTCAGCCGCACCCGCGCGATCCGCGACTCCGCCAGCGCGTCGAACCCCGCGCCACTGTAAAGGCCGGCGTTCGGATGGTTCGCGAGATAGCCGTTGTGGTCGATCGAGATCGAACGCAGCTCCGGCATCGCCGCCAACGCGCGCAAGGTGTCGTTCTGGAGCCACGGACCGTTCCCGCTGAGCGCCAAAGCGCGGCCTTCCTTGTTGTGCGCAACGGACAAGACCGTTCCGGGGTTCGTGGCGTCCTGGACCGCCCAATTGAGGATCGTGGCCGGGTCGATGCCGAAGTCCGCAAGGGCCTTCTTATCTCCGTTCCACGAGAACGGCGGTTTCGCCGCCGCCACCACCTCCCGTCCTTCACGGGCCAGCAATTCCTTCACCACCCGCGCCTCCTCCGGGTGCAACGGACATTCCCAATCCGCCGCCGCTCCCCGCGCCGCGAATGTCCCCACAAGCGCCGCGGCACATGCCCACCGCCCGAGTGCCTCAACAAAGGCCCGCTTCCGGCCGAACCGCGCCGCATTCGTGGAACTCATGGCGCGCAACATAATCGTTTCCCGGGCAAACGCCAGCCGATGCGGTCCGGCGCCCGCCGGAACGCCCAGGCGGCCGGCGCCATCCGCCTTCTTGCCCGTTTCCCTGGCCTCCACAAAGCCGCCCCGGAACCAACGGTCACTTTTGGTGTTCCGATCGGAGCACCAAAAGTGACGCCGCCGCCCCGCGGGACAACAGTCGGGAATCCGCCCGCCACAGGCGCCCACGCGCGCCAAGACGCCGGCGCCGCAAAAGCACGGGCACCTTCTCCCCGCCCCCTGTCCTGCATTGATTCGCGAGGCTGACGCCCTACGTTCTCCGAATGCTCCGCGTGAAAGTCTGCGGGATCACCCGCGAAGCCGACGCATGGGCCGCCATCCACGCGGGCGCCCATGCCCTCGGTTTCATCACCTACGCCCAAAGCCCGCGCCACATCGATCCCGCCGCCGCCGCGCCATGGGCCGCCCGGCTGCCCCCCTTCGTCACCCGCGTGCTCGTTGTCGTCAACCCCGAGCCCGCCGACCTTCTCCGCTGGCACGACGTTTTCCCCGTCGATGCCTGGCAATTCCATGGCGATGAATCCCCCGGCTTGGTTGCGACCGCCCCGCCCGCCCGCCGGATCAAGGCCCTTCGCCTCACGCCCGAAACCGCCGGCGCGCCTCCGCACGGCTATGACGTGGACGCCTTTCTCCTGGACACACCCGGACGGGGGTACGGGGGCGCGGGCCGCCCGTTCGACTGGACGCTGGCGGCGAAGTTCAAGGCGGCGTGCGGGCTTCCCGTCATCCTCGCGGGCGGCATCAACGCCGCCAATGTGGCCGATGCCGCCGCCGAGGTCGCGCCTTTCGCTGTGGACGTGAACAGCGGGGTTGAATCGGCCCCCGGCCAGAAAGACCATGCAAAGTTGCGCGACTTCCTGCACCTTTGCCAAACGCTATGACCACAACCTTCGACTCCCAAACGCTCCCGGACGCGCGCGGTTATTTCGGACCCTACGGCGGGATGTTCGTCCCCGAGACGCTCATGAGCCCGCTGCGGGAGCTTGCGGCCGAATACCTGCGGGCCAAAGGCGACCCGGACTTCCAGCGGGAACTCGCCGCGCTGCTCCACGACTATGTCGGGCGGCCCACGCCGCTGTATTTCGCCGAGGGCCTGACGCGGCGCCTCGGCGGCGCCCGGATTTTCCTCAAGCGCGAAGACCTGCTCCACACCGGCGCCCACAAGATCAACAACGCCCTGGGCCAGATGCTCCTGGCCAGGCGCATGGGCAAACGCCGCGTCATCGCGGAGACCGGCGCCGGCCAGCACGGCGTCGCCACGGCCACCGTCGCCGCCAAGTTCGGCGCCGAATGCGTCATTTACATGGGCGAAATCGACATGAAACGCCAGGCGCTCAACGTCGCCCGCATGCGCTTCCTCGGCGCCCAGGTCGTCCCCGTCACCGCCGGCCAGCGCACGCTCAAGGAAGCCGTCAACGAAGCCATGCGCGACTGGGTCACCAATATCCGCACCACCCACTACATCCTCGGCACCGCCTACGGCTCCCACCCCTACCCAATGATGGTCCGCGATTTCCATCGCGTCATCGGCGAGGAAGCCCGCGCCCAGATTCTCAAGCAAGCCGGGCGCCTGCCGGACCTCGTCACCGCCTGCGTCGGCGGCGGCAGCAACGCCATCGGCATTTTTTCGGCTTTCCTCAACGACCCCGCCACCCGCCTCGTCGGCGTCGAGGCCGGCGGGCGCGGCATCCTCCCCGGCGAACACGCCTCGCGCTTCCACGGCGGCAGCCTTGGCGTGCTGCAAGGGACGCGCTCCTTTGTCCTGCAAGACGCCGACGGCCAAATTCTCAACACCCACTCCGTTTCCGCCGGCCTCGACTACGCCGCCGTCGGTCCCGAGCACGCCTGGCTGCGCGACGCGGGCCGCGCCCAGTATGAATACGCCAGCGACGACGAAGCGTTCGAGGCGTTTCAAACCCTCAGCCGCGTCGAGGGCATCATCCCCGCCCTGGAAAGCGCCCACGCCGTCGCCTATGCGAGCAAGGTGGCCCCCGCGATGCCGGCCGACGCCATCATCCTTGTGAATCTTTCGGGACGCGGCGACAAAGACGTCCACCAAGCCGCGAAAATCGCCGGGATGGAACTCCCCGCACTTTAGCCACCCGGACCCGCGCTTCCGCCTGGGTTGGCTACGCCTTCCGCCCCGGCAACAGGCCGTGCGCCTGGGACATCAGCCGCTCGATGAACCCGGTCGAAAACCGGCCGCGCCTGTACTCCGGATCGTTCATGATCAGGCTGGCCAGCGGCACCGTCGTTTTGACCCCCTCGATCACGAACTCGTGCAACGCCCGCGACATCCGGCTGATCGCCGTCGCGCGGTCGTCCCCGAACGCGATGATCTTCCCAATCATCGAATCGTAATACGGCGGGATCGAATAGCCCGCGAACGCGTGGGAATCGATCCGTATTCCGTGGCCGCCCGGCTGGTACATCGCCGTGATCCGGCCGGGGCATGGCCGGAAATCCTGGAACGGGTCCTCCGCGTTGACCCGCACCTCAATCGCGTGCTGCCGGGGCTGCGCCAGCGCTACCCGGTCCGAAATCGCCTCGCCCGCCGCCACCCGAATCTGCTCCCGCACCAGGTCCACGTCATAGACTTCCTCGGTCACCGGGTGCTCCACCTGGATGCGCGTGTTCATCTCCATGAAATAAAAGTTGCCCGCGTCGTCCACGAGAAACTCCAGCGTCCCCGCGTTCTCGTAATGCACCGCCTCGCAAAGCCGCACCGCCGACCGCTCCATCTTCCGGCGCATCTCCGCGTCCACGATGGGCGACGGGCACTCCTCCACCAGTTTTTGGTTGCGGCGCTGGATGGAGCAATCGCGCTCGCCCAACGCCACAATCCGGCCATGCCGGTCGGCGATCACCTGAATCTCGATGTGGTGCGGGTTCTCGATCAGTTTCTCGATGTACACCGCGCCGTTCCCAAACGCTTTCTCCGCCTCGTGCCGTGCCGCGTGGAACCCTTTCACAAGGCTCACGTCGTTGTGCGCCGGGCGCATCCCCCGCCCGCCCCCGCCGGCCACGGCCTTGACCATCACCGGATAACCCAGGCGCTTCGCGATCCGCAGCGCTTCCTGCTCCGACTCGACCACCCCGTCGCTGCCGGGGGTCACCGGCACCCCCGCCTTGCGCGCCGTCTCCCGCGCGACGTTCTTGTCCCCCATCGCCCGGATCGCCTTGGGCTTGGGCCCGATGAACTTGATGTTGCAGCTCTCGCAAACCTCCGCGAAATGCGCGTTCTCCGCCAGAAACCCGTACCCCGGATGGATCGCGTCCACGTCCCCGATTTCCGCCGCCGCGATGATCCGGTCGATCTTCAAATAGCTCTCGGAGGCGGGCCCTTTACCGATACAGATCGATTCGTCCGCCAAGTGACCGTGCAGGGATTCCGCGTCCGCCTCCGAATAGACCGCGAGTGTCCTCACCCCCAAATCCCGGCACGCGCGAATCACGCGAACCGCAATCTCGCCCCGGTTCGCGATCAATACCTTGTCAAACATGGCTGGGTTCCGGCCGTATTGTCGGGGATGCCAAGGTTCGCATAACGCCGGCTGTCGATTCCCGCTTCGCCAGGTTCCTTATTTCACGCGGAACAAGGGACGCCCAAATTCCACCGGCTTGCCGTTCTCCATCAAAACTTCCGTGATTGTCCCACGCATCTCCGCCTTGATTTCGTTCATCACTTTCATCGCCTCAATGATGCAAACCACTGTGTCTTCCGTCACCGCCTGCCCCACCTCCGCGTACGCCGGACTGTCGGGCGACGGCGACCGGTAAAATGTCCCCACCATCGGCGAAACGATCTCCCGCACAGCCTGTTCCGCGCCGGCCGCCGCGGACGCGGCCGCCGGACCGGCGGACGCCGGCACGGGCTGGGAGACGGCAAAATTGACGGCGGCGGGCGCTTCGCTCCCGCGCTTGATCCGGATGTGGAAACCCTCTTTTTCGAGGTCGAATTCCGAGAGCCCGTTCCGGGTCATCAACTCGATGACTCCCTTGATCTCGTTCAGGTCCATCCGTGGACTTTAGATTCGCTTCGCTGTGCGTCAACGAAATTGATGCCCAGCTTTATTGGGAAAGCCCGGTTCTTATTGGTTCCCGCGCCGGTCTTCGGCAAAGAAACGCACAAACAACCGCTCCAGCGCCAGGGCCTCCGGCACGTTCCGTTGCATCGCGTGCGCCGCGTCCTCAAACAAGCGGGCGCTCCGTTCCCCGCGCCGCGTGTCCGCGCGGAACACCCGCTCCAGCAGGTCCGCCAATATCCGCCGGCGTTCGCCTTGGTATGCCGCCTCCGCCTCAGCGTTCAACGCCGTCTCGATGTCCTCCAGTCCGCCCCCTTCCGCCCCCGCCTCCTTCGCCTCGCCCATCTTCTCCTTGACCCACGCCGCGCCCGCCGCCTTCCGCCCCGCGAGATGATCCGTCAAGACGTTGAGCGCCTGGTACGCTTTCAACCAATCCCCGGGTTTTCCGCCCGCCAGCGCCTCCGCCACCGGCGCCAACGCCGCCGGCAACTCCGCCCGCGCCCCGGCCCGGACCCGCGCCATCAGGCAGCGCGACCGCACCGTCGGCAGAAGCCGCTCCGGAAACTCCGTCACCAACACCAGCAGCGTCCGGGGCGCCGGTTCCTCCAGGGTCTTTAAGAACGCGTTCGCCGCCGGGACCGTCAGCCGGTCCGCATGCTCCACAATCCCCGCCTTCCAGCCTCCGAGGAAGGCCGTCTGCGACATTTCCCCGATCAACCCGCGCATTGCCTCGATCGGAATCTGCCGCAGCTTCGACGAAGGCCGGACCCGGTGGACGTCCGGATGCCCCTCCAGCGCGCCCCGGAGCACCTCGCCCAACCACGGGGTGACAACATCCCGCATCACCTCCTCCACGGGACCGGCCACCGCGTACGCGTGCGCAAGCCGCCCTTCGCGCGCCGCCGCGCGCAGCCGCTCCGCCAGATCACCCGCCGCCCAGGACACGCGCCACCTCCTTCCAAACCGCCTCCGCGACCGCCTCTTTCGCGCCCGCGCCATCAATCACCCGCACCCGCTCCGGCTCCAGGCGCGCCAGCTCCAGGAATCCCTCCCGCACCTTCCGGTAAAACTCCGGCGGCTCCGATTCCATCCGATCCGCCGCGCCAACCGGGCGGGGACGGCGCATCGCGCGGCGCCGCCCCTCGTCCGGGTCCATGTCCAACACCAGCGTCAGGTCCGGGCGCACCTCGCCAAGCGCAAGCCGGTGCAACGCCCCGATCAACACCGCGTCAATCCCCCGCGCCACCCCCTGGTACACCGTCGTCGAATCGTGAAAGCGGTCCGACACCACCACCTTGCCCGCCGCCAGCGCGGGACCGATCACCGCCCGGACCAATTGCGCCCGGCTCGCCGAAAAGAGGAGCACCTCGCTCTCCCGGCACATCCCCGCGCCTGCGGCCGAAAATTTGAGGAGTTCCCGCACCGCCTCTCCCAGGGGCGTGCCACCGGGCTCGCGCGTCCGCACCACCTCCCTGCCGCGCGCCTCCAGCCGCGCCGCCAGCAGCTCGATCTGCGTGCTCTTGCCGCAGCCTTCCGATCCCTCAAACGTAATGAACACGCCGCGCGCCACAACACGCACTCAAGCCGCCCAACCCCGCGCCTTCAACCCAAAACCTCCGCCCCCGCCCGCCGCCGATACCGCACCACCCGGAACGCCCCGGTCTCCATCACCGTCTCCACCGGCTCGAACTCCCGCGCATACTCCGGAAAATGCGCGTCCCCCGCCACCTCCCGGCTCACGTGGGTGAGCAGCAGTTCCGCGCACCGCGGCAACGCCTGGCGATAGACCTCCGCTCCGCCGCAAATGAAAACCCGTTCGCCCGCCGCCTGCGCCGGCACGTCATCCAGAGAGCGCGCTACCCGCACACCGGGATGACGCCACTCCCCGCGGCTCAACACCACCGTCTCCCGCCCCGGCAACGGGCGCCCGATGGACTCAAAGGTTTTCCTGCCCATCACCAGCACGTGCCCCATGGTCACCGCCTTGAACCACTTGAAGTCTTCCGGCAGATGCCAGGGGATCGCGCCGTCCGCGCCAATCACCCCGTTCTCCGACACCGCCGCAATCGCCGTCCAGGACATCCCCGCACGCTACCACACCCCGCCCCGGCGATTCCATCCTTGTGATGCCGCGGCGGACCCGCATCGCCAGGGTCCGGGTTCCTTTCCCGAACAAACAGTTGCCGCCCGCGCCCCCTCTAGGTAAACGTTTTCCATGAGCGCCGTCCACCGCCCCAAACCGCGCGTCTCCCTCCAGCTCGCACCCCACAATTTTTACGACGAAGGGATTGAGCACGTCCTCGACACGCTCCAGCGCCTCGCCGGGGTCGAGGAGCTTTTCGTCTATTCCCAGGTCCTCCATGACGCCTGGGGCCAGAAAGATCCCGCCGCCTACCCCGATCACGGCGCCCCGCGCCCCCCCGGCCCCCGCCCCAACATCGCCCGCGTCTGGCACCGCACGCACCCCGAATACTACCGCGGCCTTCCCATGGCCCTCGAACAAGATGCGGACCGCGTCTATGGCGGCCGCGATATCTTCGACGATCTCCGCGGGCCCGCCGCCGCGCGCGGCATCAAGATCGGCGCGTTCATTCTCGAACCCGGCTGGAACATTCCCCTCCCCGGCTGGAATCGCGTCGCCGCCGTGGACACCCAGGGACGCCGCCGGGGCGCCCCCTGCCCGCGCAATCCCGACTTCCGCGCCTGGTGGAACGCCGGCATCGAAGATCTTCTCACCCACCATCCGTTCCTGTCCGGCGTTCTCTTCGGCCAGGAACGCGGCACCTCCCTCTCCGGGATGCTCAACCAAGAACGCCCGGCCGACGATTACCCCATCTGTTTCTGCGAGCATTGCCTCGCCGAGGCCCACCGCCGCGGCATCCACGCCGAACGCGCCCGCGCCGGCATGCAGGCCCTCCACGATACCGCCGCCGCCTGGCGCGCCGGCGCCGAATCCCCGCCGGACGGCGCGTTTACCGTCATGCTCAGGTATTTCCTGGAGTACCCCGAAATCCTCGCCTGGGACCGGATGTTCATGGACGCGATGGAAAGCCAGCGCCGCGAGATATACGGGATCATCCACGCCGCCGGGAACAGCGCCCGCGCTGGCTGGCATATCGAAACCAACAACAGCTTCGACCCGTTCCGCCGCGCCCACAACGATCTGAGCCGTTACCGCGCGTTCTCCGATTTCGTGAAACTCGTCGTGTACTCCAACGCCAACGGGTTCCGCGCCCGCTACTGGTTCTGGCATACCGGCACGCTCAAGACCTGGTTGCGCGACGTTCCCGACACCGTCGCCATCCCGTTCCTTTACCACATCATGGGCTACGACCCCGCGCGCGAACCCGGCGCCGACGCCCTGCGCGACGGCGCGAACTGCCCGGGATTCTCCTCCGATTACGTCTATCGCGAGACGTTGCGCGGGGTCAAAATGCTCGGCGGCGTCCCGCTCTACGCGGGCGTGGGCGTGGACATCCCGCCCGGACCGCCCCAGGGGGCCGCGACGACGCTCGAGTCCGCCTACAACGACACCCTCGCGGCGCTCGGCGCCGGTGCGGCGGGCATCCTGATCTCGCGGGACTACACTGAGATGCAACTCGCGGGCATCGAAGGCGTGGGCCGGGCCGTGCGCGACTGGGTTGCCGGCAAATAACGCCCCGCGCGCCCCGTGCACGGCGCCGGCGCATGGGGTGCCGCAACGCCGGCCGCTACGCCATGCACCAGTCCAAACACGGCCGCACTTCAGGGAGTTTCTTCGGGTCCAGCCACGAACGCCGCATCCGGAATCCCGCCACCGCGGTGGAGCGGATGATCTCCTCGTCCTCGGCGAACGCCACAAGCAGCTCCCCCTCCCGCTTGTAGAATCGGTGATCGAGCGTCAGCGGGTCCAGCACCCAATACTCCAGAACCCCATGCTCCTCGTACGCGGCGAACTTTGGGCCGACATCCCGGTCCGCCGTCCGCGGGCTCAGCGCCTCCACCACCAGCGCCGGGGTGAACGGCACAAACGTGTCGGCCAGGTCCGGCACACGCGCGGCGGGAACGAACGCAAGGTCCGGCATGAACACGTTGCGCGACCCGAGTTTCACCGCGACAACCTCACGGTACAACTTGCCGAGGCGGCGGGCCTCAATGTAAGCGCCCAGAAGCCGGTCCACAAAATTGAGCAGGTCGGCATGGATGAGGTTGACGGGGGAATGCATGAATTTCTCTCCATCGATCAAATCCGCGTGGATGCCGGGCTCGAGCCACTCCAGAAAGTCATCCGCCGTCCACAACTCGCGGCGGATGGTCTTCGACTCTGAAACCAGTGTGGGCACGAACGCACCCTAGCGCAAACCCCCGTCCGCCGCAATGCGCGGGCGCCTTCCCCGAACCGCCAGGACCTTCGGCAAGGGCATTCGAGGCTTTACGCGCATCGGCGCCGCCTCCTAACGTCATTGCATGATGCCGATGGCGACGGTCGCGGTGGTGGCGGTGGCGGCGCTCACGGCGGTGGCGCCCTCCAAAGCTCCCGCCGCGCCTCCCAACATTTTGTTTCTGTTCAGCGACGACCACGCCGTCCGCGCGATTTCGGCCTACGGCGGCGGGCTTGCCGAAACGCCCAACATCGACCGGATCGCCAGGGAAGGCGCGATCTTCACCCGGAGCTACTGCGCCAACTCCATCTGCGCCCCGTCCCGCGCGACGATCCTCACCGGCCTGCACAGCCACGCCAACGGCCACCTCGACAACCAAAGCCGGTTCAACGGCGGACAACAGACGTTCCCAAAGCTCCTCCAAGCCGCCGGCTACCAGACCGCCATCCGCGGCAAATGGCACCTTGGTTCCGACCCCACGGGCTTTGACTCCTGATTTCTTCAACGACCCCGCCTACGCCGCCGTGCGGAAAGACCTCGCCGCGGAACTCGCGCGCCTTCGCGCGCAATACGGCGTTCCGGACGGCATGCCCAAGGCGATGCCCGAGCCAAAGCCCACCGCGGCCACCCCGGCCGCGCCGTCGGGTTCCGGCGCCGCCCGGTGAACCGTCCGGGACCACCGACGCGGCCTACTTCAACGCCGCCAGCGCCGCCTTGACCTTCTCGAAGTCCGGCAAGTCCTTCGGTGTCGGCGTTTGCTCGCTGTACCGGATGACTCCGGCCTTGTCGATCACGAACGCCGCGCGCGCCGAAGCCGCGCCAAACCCGGCCAAATCCGGCAGCAACACGCCATAGGCCTCGGCGGTCTTCTTGTTCAGGTCGCTCAGAAGGGTCAGTTTGATTCCCTCCTTCTGCGCCCACGCCTCCTGCGCAAACGGGCTGTCCACGCTGATCCCATAGACCGCCGCGTTGAGGCCCTCGTAGGCCGCGAGGCCGGCGGTCACGTCGCACATCTCCTTGGTGCAGACCGACGTGAACGCCAGCGGAAAAAACAGCAGCACGGTGTTTCGGGCGCCGGCATTGTCGCTGAGCTTGACGTCGCGGACCTCGCCGGACTTGGACTTGAGGGTGAATTCAGGGGCTTTCGAGCCAACTGGAAGTGCCATGGTAAACTCCTTGGGTTGAGGGTTGAACGGCTTGGAAGCTGCCTCAACCCGCCCTCCGCACAAGCGATTTTTACGGGCGCAAAAGGTGCGGGACCACCGCCGCTGTGACCCGCTGTGACCCACTTGACTTGGTCTGTTTTTCAACCCAACATGGTCATGTGAAGGTCAAACTTGGCCAATTAAAGGCGCACCTGTCAAGGTTCCTGCGGGAATTGGGACAGAACGGTGAGCCTCTCGAAGTCTGCATCCGCGAGCGTACGGTTGCCTATCTCACCCCGGTCCGCCAGCCACAGGATGCGGAACGGGAGCCGCTGGCAGCCCGCCTGCGGGATGCCGGGCTGGCCCTCGCCCAGCCCGCACGCGAACCGGCCAAACCGGACCTCGACGCCCCCGAACCAGCCGGCGACGGACGGACGGATCTCGTGACCGTCGCGGAGATGCGGGCCGCGCGCGCCTGGTGATGGACACCTTTTTCGACACCAGTGCGGTGGTCCCGCTGCTCCTCGCCGAACCACACTCGAACCATGCCAACACCGCGTGGACCGCGACCGACCGGGCGTTTGCGTGGACGTGGCTTCGCGTCGAGACCGAGGCGGCGCTGGTCCGGCGAAAGGCGAAGCCTGCGGCGTGGAAAAACTGGCGCCGCCTGGCGGGCTTTTTTGACTTCCTGAGTTTCCCCGACTCCGACCTCGCCGCACTGTGCGAGTTCAACCGGACCCTTGGCCTCCGCGCCACCGACGCCGGGCACCTGTTCGTCTTCGAGCGCCTCCACCAAGCACGGCCGGCTGTGGCGCTCGCAACCTTCGACAAGGAAATGGCCGCCGCCGCGGACGCCCTCCGCCTGCCGAGTATAGGGGTCAGTCCTGCACTTTGACACCTACTCCCCCCGCCAATTATCACTTGCAACCCCCAAGCCGCCCAATTACCGTAATCCCGATCAAATCAATGGAGATTTCATGAGCGCCACCCCAGCCCTGTCCACACCGCGCAATTTTTCGCCAGGCCCCACCCCCATGGAAGCGCTCAAGGTCCAAAAAGACGGCCTCGACGTGGTCCACGACATTTATCGCTACGCCAAGACCGGTTTCGCTTCCATTCCCGAGGACGATTTCGACCGCATGAAATGGTACGGCGTCTATCGCCAGAAGCCCAAGGACAGCGGCTTCTTCATGCTCCGCACCAAGATTCCCGGCGGCCAGGTCAACGCCGCCCAGGCCGCCCGCATCGCCGCCCTCGCCGGCCAATACGCCCACGGCTTCGCGGATATCACCACCCGCCAGACCTTCCAAATGCACTGGCTCCGCATCGAGGATTTCCCAGATGTCTTCGCCCAACTCCACGAAGTTGGCATCACCACCTCCGGCGCCTGCGGCGACGACACGCGCAACGTCGTCGGCTGCCCGGTGGCGGGCATCGATCCGGACGAAATCCTCGACGCCACACCCCAGCTTCACGCCGTCAACCGGCACCTCACCGACAACCGCGAATTCTCCAACCTTCCGCGAAAATACAAAATTTCCATCTCCGGCTGCTGCATCCATTGCGCCCAGCCGGACATCAACTGCACCGGCGTCTTCGGCCTCACCCGCACCCGCAACGGCAGGCTCGAACGCGGCTTCGGCGTCAAGGTCGGCGGCGGCCTCTCCTCCGCCCCCCACCTCGCCCAGACCCTCCCCGTGTTTCTCGAACCCGAGGATGTCCTGCCCATGGTCCATTACGTATCCGTCGTCTATCGCGACCACGGTTTCCGCCACGCCCGAAACAAGGCGCGGTTCAAGTTCCTCGTCGCCGACTGGGGCGCGGAGAAAATCCTCGCGGAAGTCGAAAAGCTCGCCGGCCGGTCCTTCCAGCGGCACACCGAGTTCGAGTTCCCGGCCGATCCCGAGGCCGACCACCTTGGGGTGCGCCCCCAAAAACAGCCCGGCCTTTTCTACGTGGGCGTCAGCTTCGCCGGCGGGCGCGTCCGCGCCCACGAGCTGGCGTCCGTCGCCAGTCTCGCCGCCAAGTACGCCGCCCCCGGCCTCGACGCCATCCGCGCCACCAACAAACAAAACCTGCTCATCCTGAACGTGCCCGAGGCCAACGTGGACCCCCTCAAGCGCGGGCTCGAAACCGCCGGGCTGGTTTGGAATCCCTCCAATTTCCGCCAAGGCTGCGTCTCCTGCACGGGCATTGAGTTCTGCAATCTCGCCATCGCCGAGACCAAGAACCGCATGATCGAACTCGTCGGCCAGCTCGAACAGGAATGCGCCGCCTACCGGGACAAAGTCCGCATCCACTTCAGCGGCTGCCCCAGCTCCTGCGGCCAGCACCAGATCGCCGACATCGGCTTCCGCGGAGGCCAGACCAAGGTCAACGGCGTGATGACCGAGTGCTTCGACATGTTCGTCGGCGGCAAACTCGGCGCCAGCGCCCGCTTCAACCACCTGGTCAAGGGTAAAGTCCCCAGCGCCAGCGTTCACACGGCGGTTGGCAAGGCCCTCGCCTTTTACACCGGCCACCGCCAGCCCGGTGAGGCCTTCACCGATTTCGCCGTCCGCAAGACCCGCGAAGAATGGCAGGCCGCCCTCGCCTGACCCGAACTTTTTCCTTCTCTTTCCCGCCGCACCCGCTAGCCTTCAGGGCTCTAGGAGAACCCCTTGCGCCACGTCCTGTCCATCCTCGTCGAAAACAAGTTCGGCGTCCTCACCCGCGTTTCGGGCATGTTCTCCGGGCGCGGCTTCAACATCGACACGCTCAACGTCGGCCCCACCCAGGACCCGAAGACCTCCCGCATGACCATCGTGGTCACCGGCGACGACAAGGTCCTGGACCAGGTCACCAAGCAACTCCACAAATTGGTGGACGTCATCGACATCACCGACTTCCATGAGGGCGAGTCCGTGGACCGCGAGCTCATCCTCGCCAAGGTCCGCGTCGATTCCAAGTCGCGCGCCGAGGTCATGCAAATCTGCGACATTTTCCGCGCCAGCATCGTGGATGTCCAGCTTCGCAACGTCACCACCGAACTCACCGGCGACGAGGCCAAGATCGCGCGCTTCCTCAAGCTCATGGAAAATTTCGGCATCCTCGAACTCAACCGCACCGGGCGCATCGCCATGCGCCTGGGCTGAGGCCCGGCCCAACCCCCCACAGGACCCCCCCAGGAAAAACAGGAGAAGCTTATGGCAGTCAAAATACTCACCGATAACGACGCCGACCTCGGCGTGCTCGCAGGCAAAACCCTCGCCGTCCTCGGCTTCGGCTCCCAAGGCCACGCCCACGCGCTCAACCTCAAGGACAGCGGCTGCAAGGTCATCGTTGGCCTCTACCCCGGTTCCAAGTCCGAGCCTGTCGCGCGCGGCATGGGTTTCGAGGTGTTTCCCACCGGCGAGGCCGTGCGCCGGGCCGACGTGTTCATGCTCGGCATCCCCGACACCAAACACGCGAAGGTCTTCAAGGCCGACATTGAGCCCAACCTCGCCCCCGGCAAAACGCTCCTCGTCACCCACGGTTTCTCAATCCATTTCAAGACGGTCGTCCCCCCGAAGAACATCAACGTGATCATGGTCGCCCCCAAGGGTCCCGGCCATATCGTCCGCCGCATGTACACGGAGGGCAAAGGCGTTCCCTCCCTCATTGCCGTACATCAAAACCCCGGCAAGGACGCCAAAGCCATCGCCCTCGCCTGGGCCAAAGGCATCGGCGGCACCCGCGCCGGCGTGATCCAAACCACATTCAAGGAGGAGACCGAAACCGACCTGTTCGGCGAACAAACCGTCCTCTGCGGCGGCTGCTCCGCCTTGGTCATGGCCGGGTTCGAAACGCTCGTCGAAGCCGGGTACTCGCCCGAGATGGCCTATTTCGAGTGCCTCCACGAGCTGAAGCTCATCGTTGATCTCATGAACGAGTCCGGCATCGCCGGCATGCGCTTCTCCATCTCCGAAACCGCCAAGTGGGGCGATGTCTCCGTCGGCCCCAAGATCATCGACAAATCCGTCAAGAAACGGATGAAGGCCGCCCTCAAGGACATCCAAAACGGCAAGTTCGCCAAGGGCTGGGTCAGGGAGTACGAAACCGGTTACAAGAAGTTCAACGCCCTGCTCAAGGCCGGGGAAAAGCATCCGATCGAAAAGACCGGCGCCAAGCTTCGCGCCATGATGCCCTGGATCAAGGCCAAGAACATCAAAGGCGCCCAGGCCGCCTATTGACCGGGCGTCGCGGTTTCACCCCGGAGGCGGTTCGCGCCGCGCGACGGCCCCCGCCGCTCCAGGCCGGCTGAACTCCAGCCCGCCCGCCTCGACAAACACGTAGAGCCGGTCACCCGGCAAGGCGTGCCGCCGCGCGAGGATCGTCCGCTGCCCGTTCACGCAAGCGTCCAGAATCGTCTCGTGCGCGATCACCTCGACCGTCACCTCACCCTCCAACCCCTCCACGTTCTCAATGAACAAATCCTCCGCCCAACACCGCGGGCTCTTCGCCGGCGGCGCCAGGCTCCCCTCCCCCGCGTAACCCCACTGCACCCGGCGCGTCCCGGGCTCCAGCCGGAGCTCCGCCCCGCCCCGATAGCCCGGCGCGCTCCGCAGGTTCAACCCAAACGACCGCGTCCCCGCCGCCGCCAGCATCCGCAGCCGCAACCGGAAATCCCCCTCGGGCAACACGAACCCCCGCCACGCCGCGGCGCCGGGACCCGCCTCAATCCGCATCACCCCATTCCCCGTCTCGTCCACTTCCGATTCCAAGTCCCGCATCGGACCGTGCTCTAGCCCCAGTTCCTCCGCCCACCGCAGGCCGAGGGTTCCGTCCGCGTGCTGGATCAGCTCGCGAAAAACCAGGCTCCCCCCCCACCAATGGTCCACCACCCAGGCGCACAGCAGCGCCCGGTTCCCCCATACCACCACGCCCTGCGGCACCATCGCGCCGTCATAAACGTCCCATCGCGGACGCGCCGCCTGCCACCGCCCCTCCGGCCCCGGCCAGAACGGCCCCCGGATGTCCTTCGCCATCCAGAACCCCGTCCGCCCGCCAAGAATGTAGAACCACCCATTCCACCGGAACACCGTGTAACATTCCGAGGTCGGCGGATCGCCCTCCTCCCCGATCTTTGCCGGCGGGGGCAGAAAGGCCGCGTCCGCCATCGTCCACGACCTCAAATCCCGCGACTCCATCCGCGCGCCGGGCCGGACCAGATGATAAATCCCCGTCGCTTCCTCGAACCAGATTCCCGGCTCGCAGGCGTCCAGCCACGCCCCGGGTTCCCGTGCGAAACGCGCGCCGTCCGCGCTCACGGCCCGCACCACGCACGGCGGGGACGCCCCGTCCGCCGGCGCCCCAAGCCGGTTGCTCAGCACAATGCCCCAGACAACATAACCGTCCTTGTGACGCAGCATGCCGCCCGTCCCGATCGCGCACTCGTCCAGACGCTCCGGCGCCAGCGCCACTGGATGCCGCGCCCATTGCCGCAGGTCCGGCGTGGACACGTGCTCGAAGCCGCACGCCCCGCACGCCCACCGGCTCCCGTGGTTGCGCCGGTCGTTCAAATACAGCACGTGCAGCCGCTCCCCGTCAAAGCACGCCATCACGTCCCCCGCCGACGTGTTGATCCCGCGCGGCCGCCAGTACTGCCCAAACGGGCGCTCCGGCCCCAGCAATTCCTCCGCCCGCCGCTCGATCCCGGCCCCGCCCCCCGCCGCTTCGCCCGCGGCCATGCGGCGAACCGACGGCCCGCCAATCTCGAACCCCCCGCCATCCCGCCACCGCAACCGCCCGGACGGCGGGGCGAGTTCTCCGTAAGGCCAGTCCGCGTCGATCTCCACCCCGTCCACCAGCGCCCGCATCGACATCCCGTCCAGCTCCAGGGAAACCCGCAGCTTCCGGCCCCGCTCGATCAGGTGCCCCGGCACGCACACGCTCATCGATCCCGCCACCGCATCCCCCGCCAGCCGCCAATACGGCAGCCCACGCGCCACGAGCGCCGCACGGTGCGCCCGCGCGTGCGCGATCTGCCCTTCCGGCAGGCTCCCCTCGCGCCGGAACCAAGCCGTAAACCGCAGCCCGCCGTCCGGCATCGCCTCCAGCACCAGCGCCTGCCCGCGGTCCGATGCCTGCCGCAACACCACCTCCGGCTGCTCCGGCGGCAGGCCCCTCCGCGTCGCTTCCAATGCAAGCGCGAACAACCCGCGCGGCAGTCCGTCCATTTCCTTTTCACCCATGCCCCCCAGTCTCGCGCCATGCCCGCCATTTGCCAATGGACTGGCCCGCCCATTTTGTGCACTTTTCGGACATGCCGCCCGGTTCCTCAATCATGCGCGAAGGCCCCGAATGGCTCCAAGGCGGCAGCGAACTCCGTTACGAACCCCGCGCGGACGGCGCGCCGGCCGCCGTCCTCTGCCGTTTCCTCCATCATGACCTCGCCCGCCGGCGACGCCCGGAGTCCTGGACCAACCCCGCCACCGTCATCAGCCGCATCTTCGTTCCCCTGAGCGGAACCGTCCGCGTCCGCCCCCTGCCCAACGGGCGCTGGCAGTCGCTCCAAGCGCGGGTCTTCTATCTGCTCCCCGCTGGAATGCCCTTCGCCGCGGTGTACGGCAGGGGCGCGCTCGTCGCCCACCATTTCCATCTGGCCGACGCCGCCGGCCTCCCGGTTCTCAATCCCGCCTCCGGCATCCGCCGCCTTCGCGATCCCTTCCTGGTCCGCCGGATCGTCGAGGCGTTCCGCCGCCCGTGCCCCGCCGCGCTGGACCTCGCGGCCTTTTCTGTGGTCCTGCACTTTTTGGATGCGCACTGGCCGCTTCTCCGGCTTCGTCAGGCCGCCATGGCCGCCTTCGCGCCGCTTGTCGAAGCCGTCCAGACCCAGCCCCCCGCCCTCTTGCGGCTCGAAGGGCTGGCCCGCCCCTTCCGCTGTTCTCCGGCGGCGCTCTCGCGCCGTTTCAAACGGGCCTGCGGCCTCCCGCTGAAAACGTACATCCTCCGCACGCTGGTGGCGCGCGCCGGCACGCTGCTTGCCACCACCGATCTTCCTGTGGTGCGCATCGCCGAACGCCTTGGATACGACGATCCCGCCTATTTCCAGCGCGTCTTCCGGCGCCAGACAGGCCTCACCCCGCGCCACTGGCGCCTCCGCCACCAAAACGCCCCGGCGTTCCCCGCCGGGTAGAGGCTGCTTCACCCATTCGCGTTCGGATCTTTGAACAAATCCCGTTGTCTCCACCCGCAGCCGCGGTCGCAGACCCCATCCCCTGTGCTCTACAAACTCGCAGCCAGGCTTGACGACCAGCAAATCGGCGGGTATATACCAGAATATGACAACTACCATCTTTATGAATGGCAGGTCGCAAGCCGTTCGCCTCCCCAAGGAGTTCCGGCTCCCAGGCAATCGCGTGGCCATCCGCCGCCTCGGCAATGGGCTTCTCTTGGAGCCGGTGAAGGAAGCGTCCTGGCCCCCAGGCTTCTTTGACGCAATCCGCATCACGGACGAAGCCTTCGATCGCCCCGACCAGGGCCCGCTGCCGCCAAGCCCATCCTTCGGCCCATGAAGTATCTCCTCGATTCCAACGTCTGCATCGCCGCCCTCCGCGGGCATTCCCACGTCCAAGCCCGTTTGAGCGCCCTGAGCCCAGGCGACTGCGCCGTATCGACCGTAACACTCTACGAGCTTCTGGCCGGCGCCGCCAGATGCCGCGTTCCCGAACGTGAAAAGGCCAAAGTGGGGGCGTTCGTGGCCCCCTTGCACCTGCTGCCGTTCGATCACGCCGCCGCCGCCAGGACGGCCGATGTACGCTGGAACCTTGAAAAGCGCGGACCGCCCATCGGCCCCTACGACCTGATGCTGGCAGGCCAAGCCCTTCTACTGGACCTGACACTCGTCACGCACAACCTCCGTGAATTCACCCGCGTGGACGGCCTGCGATCCGAATCCTGGCAGCCGCCGGTCTAAACCCACCCCGCCACCCTTGGCCGCATCTACAACCGCCGCACCCGCCACGGCGGCCAAACAATCCACCGCGCCCGGCCCGTCACCGCCCCAACCGGCACCGGCCCGAAATGCCGGCTGTCCAGGCTGATCCGGCTGTTGTCGCCCATGACAAAAACGTGCCCCGGCGGCACCGCGACCTCATCCGCCTCCGACGCCAACGCCAGCCGATAGGGAAACGCGTAGGGCGAAAACACATACCCGTGCCAGCCCGGCGCCATCCCCGAAATCCTCCGGAATATCTCCGGCTCCCGCAGCGGCTCGCCGTCCACCAGGATGTCCGGCGGGCGCAAACGCACGCGCTCTCCGGCCAGCGCGGCCACGCGCTTGATGAACAAATAGTCGGACACAACATGCGGATGCCCCATCCGTTTTGTGTCGATCACGATGATCTCCCCGCGCACAGGCCGGCAGGCGCCGGGCGCCAGCCGCTCCACCAACGCGCAATCGGCGAACGCGCCGCGCCCTTCCCCGCGAAGCACCGGCGCCAGGGTGTCGCTCGCCATGCGAGTGAGGAAATGCCGCTCCAGCAGCGCCCGCTGCGCAAGCAGCGCCGCCACGCCCACCACCAGGATCGCCCCGATCCGCCAGGCCCGTTTCCCTTGCCGCATCCGCAATCTCCGCCCGGTCCCCGCCATCGCGGGAGTCAAATCCATTTTTTGACCTTCAACCAAACCATCAACCCCACCGTTGAGACCAGGACCGCGCCCATCGCAATCCAGTAGCCCCCCGCCAACTCCGGCATCCCCTGGAAATTCATGCCGTACCAAGTTCCCACAACCATGATCGGCGTCGTCACCGCCGTCAGCACGGTCAGCACTTTGATCACCTTGTTCGCCTCGTTCTGGGCCTGGTTCAGGTACACGTCCATTGTCACCAGCAACTGGTCCGCGTAGTTGCCCGCCTGCCGGTCGCACCGCGCCAGGTTGTCCGCCACATCCCGAAAATAGGGCAGCAGATGGTGCCGGATCATCTTGGACTCCTCGCGCGCCAGCCGGCTGATCACGTCGTATTGCGGCCGGATCGTCGAGCGCAGCCGGTTGATGTCCTTCTTCACGCGCAGGATCATCTTCCCGAAATCCTCCGTCCGCGACTCGAACAACGCCTCTTCCAGTTCGTCCACCTCCTCACCGATCTCCACCAGAACGGGCTTGTAATGGTCCACCAGCAGGTCGATCACCATGTGCGCCAGACGGTCCGGCCCCCGCGGCGCCGGCGTGCCCCCCGCCTTCAACCGGTCCAGCACCGCCGCCACGCTCCGCAGCGGCGCCGTCCGGTAGGTCACAAGGAATTCCTTCCCCAAAAACATGTCCAGCTCCGTCGTCGAAAATTGTTCCTTACGCCGGAAGTCCACCCCGTGGATCACCATGAACAGGTAGCTCTCGTAATCCTCGATCTTCGGCAGGTCGCTCACCATCACGCAGTCTTCAATCGCCAACGGATGGAATCCAAACACGCCCTCCAGCACCTGCTTGACCTCCTCCCCCGTCGGCTGGTCCAAGTCCACCCACACGTGCAACCCGGGATCGCTCCGCGCCAGCCGCAAGGCGTCCAGGTCAATGTCGCGCCCAATCACGCGCCCCTGGTCGAACACAAACGAGTGGATCATCCGCCGCAAACATCGCCCCTCCCCCCCGCCCTTGGCAAGCCCGGAGAATCAAAGAACTCCCCGCCCGTTCCGCGCCCGCGCCCCCCAGCCCCCGCCGCGTCCCGGGAATATCCCACTTCCCACGCCCCTCATAATCCCGCACAAAGAACCCAACCCAAGGACTTCCCATGCCCCTCGCCCAAGCCGTTTCCCGCTACATCCATTGGCTTCACACCCGCTGGCCCGCCGGCGCCGTCGAAAAACTCCCCGAAACCAATGAAGACGGCACAACCGCCCTGCCCGGCGTCCGCATAGTCGGCGATCTCACCGGTGTGCCGCTGCTCAAGTTCGCCCTCGACACCGGCGCCAGGGCCGTCGCCGCCATCGCCGCCGAACCCGGGTTCCAACCCTCCACCAACCCGGACGATCCGCTCGACATCGCCATCGTCGGCGCCGGCGTCGCGGGCATCGCCGCCGCCGTCGAAGCCCGCCGCCGCGGCCTCCGTTGCGCCGTCTTCGAAGCCACGCGGACGTTCTCCACCATCGCCAACTTCCCCGCGGGCAAACCCATCTTCACCCTCCCCGAAGGCATGACCCCCGAAGGCCGGCTCCAGGTTTCCGCCACAATCAAGGAAGCCCTCGTCGAGGAACTCGAACGCCAGCGCCGGGAGGCCGGCATCGAACCCGTCCCCGCCCGCATCGAACGCCTCGAACGCAAAGGGCGCGAGATCCTCCTCCACCACGCCGGCGGCGAAACCACCCGCGCCCAGCGCGCCGTCGTCGCCATCGGCCGCAGCGGCAACTTCCGCAAACTCGGCGTCCCCGGCGAAGATCTCGACAAGGTGGTCAACCGCCTCCACGACCCAAAGGATTACCAGGGCGCCGACGTCCTCGTCGTCGGTGGCGGCGACACCGCCCTCGAAACCGCCATCGCCCTCGCCGCCTGCGGCGCGCGCGTCACGCTCAGCTACCGCGGCAAGGAATTCTCCCGGCCCAAACCCGGGAACCTCGAAATGCTCCAACGCCTCGAACGGGATCCCGCCGCCGAGGTCGCCGTCGAACAACCGGCCTCCGAACGCGTCACCACCGCCGCCAGCTCCGCCATGCGCGGCCCCCACGCCCCGGGCTCCGTCACCGTCATGCTCCAATCCCGCGTCCAGGTCATCCGCCCCCGCGAAGCCGTCCTCACCGGGCCGGACGGCAAGACACTCACCCTGCCCAACGACGCCGTCTTCGCCATGATCGGGCGCGAAGCCCCGCTCGAGTTTTTCCGCCGCTCCGGCATCCCCGTCCGCGGCGAATGGCGCCCCGCCACCTGGTTCGCCTTCGGCTTGTTCTTTGCCTTCACCGCGTTCTTTTGCCTCTGGAAAAGTTTCGATCCCCTCAAGGCATGGTTCAAACAGGCCGGCCTCTTCCCCTACAACGTCCCCGATTGGTTCGCCGGCCTCGGCGCCGCCGCCCAAAATCCGGCCCACATCCTCGGCACGCTCAAAATCTCCGCCGCCGGCCAGGGCTTCTGGTATTCGCTCGCCTATTCCGCCGTGGTCGCCGTCTTCGGCATTGACCGCATGATCCGCCGCCCCACCCCCTACATCCGCGCCCAAACCCTCACGCTCATGGCCATCCAGATTATCCCGCTTTTCCTGCTGCCCTTTCTCATTCTGCCCTGGATGGGGCACAATGGCGCGTTTGACGCGGGATTCGGGCGCTGGTTCGCCGACACGTTCATGCCCGCCGCC
>CAYSZK010000051.1:9874-26268 GCA_964435495.1 uncultured Verrucomicrobiales bacterium | reverse complement strand
GTGCGGGCGCGCGCGCGGCTTGGGCGGCCGCTTCCGTGGCGGGTGTGACGGCGGTGGCGGGGGGCAGGTTCAGGGCTTCGATGCCGTCGATGCTGACGATACCGGCTTCGGCCATGTTGGAGACGAGGCGTCCGAGGTCCGAGGCGGCGGCAAGGCCCCAGCTTTCGAACACCTGCGGCGCTTCGTCGCCGTAGGCGTTGCGGGCGAGGTCCACCATGATCCGCAGGACGTCTTCGACGCTTGGTTTGCGCGGCGGACATTGGGAACCGTCGAGAACCTCAAAGAAGGCCCGGTGCAACGCGCCGACGGTGAACCGGTAGGCGTCGCGGTCGTAGAACTTGGGCATGAGACAGAGGACATCGACAACGCGGTCGAACGTGCCGGGCGGGGGCGCCGGGCGGGTGTCGCCCGTGGCGAGGCCGGCGCGTTCGAGGAAATCGAGGAAGTTCCGTCCGCAATGTCCGCAAAAGGGATGGGACGTGCGGGCGCCGTCCGCGACCTCGTTGAGTCGCGCGACGGCGTCGTGTTGTCGGCAGATCGGACAGCGCACGGTACAGGCTACTATCCGCCGCAACGAGTCCAAGGCAACCGGATTCGGCGCGTGATCTGGGGGGCGGATTGTGGCAGGGTGGCGGCATGAACGGACAGGACGGCACAGTGGTGATTGTGGGCGGGGGGGTCGTGGGGTTGGCCACGGCGCGGGCCATCGCGCTCGGGCATCCCGGCCTCCGCGTGATGGTCTTGGAGAAGGAGCCGCACGTTGCGCGGCATCAGACCGGGAACAACTCCGGTGTCATTCATTCGGGGCTGTATTACAAGCCGGGATCGCTCAAGGCGCGGTTCGCGGTGGCGGGATGCCGGGAGATGGCGGAGTATTGCCGCGGGCACGGGATCGCCCACGATATCTGCGGCAAGGTGGTGGTGGCCACCTCGGCGGCGGAAATCCCGAGGCTCGAAGAGCTGCACCGGCGCGGCGCGGCCAACGGCATCGCCGGGATCGAACGGCTGGACGCGGCCGCCCTGCGCGAGCGCGAACCGCACGCCGCGGGCGTGGCGGCGTTGTTCGTGCCCACGACGGGGATTGTGGATTACGTGGCCGTCGCCGTGGCCATGGCGGGAGAGGTGGCAAAGGCCGGCGGCGAAGTGCGGACCGGGGCGCGGGTGACGGGACTCGCGCGCCGGGGCGGAGACTGGATCGTGTCGTTGGCGGACGGCGAAGTGCGGGCCCGCTGGCTGGTCAATTGTGGCGGGTTGCAATGCGACCGGCTCGCGCGGATGGCCGGGGCGCGGCCGCCGGTGCGGATCGTGCCGTTTCGCGGGGAGTATTACGAACTCAAGCCGGAGCGCCATCACCTGGTGAAGTCGCTGATCTATCCGGTGCCCGATCCGGCGTTCCCGTTTTTGGGCGTGCATTTCACGCGGATGATCGGCGGCGGGGTCGAGGCCGGGCCCAACGCGGTGCTGAGTTTCAAGCGCGAGGGCTACACGCGGACGAGCTTCAGCCTGGCCGACACGCTGGAGACGCTCGCGTTTCCGGGGTTTTGGCGGATGGCGGCGAAACATTGGCCGATGGCGATGGGCGAGTTTCACCGGTCGTTCTCGAAGCGGGCGTTTGTCCGGGCGCTCCAGGTGTTGATGCCGGAAATCCGCGCGGAAGATTTGCGCGAGGGCGGCGCGGGCGTGCGCGCCCAGGCGCTGCGGATGGACGGCGGGCTGGTGGACGACTTCGCAATCGACGAGGCCGAGGGCGCCGTGCATGTCCTCAACGCGCCCTCGCCGGCGGCCACGGCGTCCCTGCCCATCGGGCGCGAGATCGCCGGCCGCGCGGCCAGGGCGTTTGGGTGGCCGTAGCCTTCCGGCCTGGCGGGGCCGCCGCGGGGGCCGGTTCCGGCTTTTCCGCGGACGCTTCTACCCGGCGGAAACCGGCACGGCGAAAAGGGCGCGGATTCGTTCCGCCGTAGCCTCCGGGTCCAGGGCGCTCCAACAACGTCCGCTGCGCCCCGGATCGCATGTGTTCCGGCCCGCGAGCAGGCAGGCGCACGGAACGGCCATCGCGTGCGATCCCGCGCCCAATGGCCGCCAATGCTCCACCTTGGACGGGCCAAAATGGGCCAGCACGGGTTTGCCCAGGCCCCATGCCGCGTGCATGGGCGCGGTGTCCACGCCCCACCAGGCGTCCGCCGCGGCGATCAAGGCGACCAATTGCCCCCAGGAAATCGCCGAAACCAGTTCCAGGCCGCGCGCCTCGAATCCCGCCGCGCACGCCCGCGCGTACGCCGCCTCCTCCGGCGCGGGTCCGTGGGTCAGCCACACCGAGGCGCCGCCATCGAGGAGGCGCTCCAGCACATCGCGGACGAGCGCGACCGGCAGGCTTTTCTGCATGTCGCGCGACGACAGGTGCGCGGCCAGAGTGCGCGCGCGGCGCCGGTTGGCGGCCCAGTCCCGCGCCCAGGCCGCGTCGGCGGGCGCGGGGGCCAGGTCCAGGTCCGTCCCGTCCGGCGGCACGCCGCAGGCGGCGAGCAGGCGGAGGTGCTGTTCGATGATGTGGGGTTTGCGGACTTCGGGCATGGGGCGGACGTTGTACACGCGGTTCCGCCAGAAGTGCCAGGGCTTCTTGGGCCGGAAATAACACGCCCGCAGCCGTGCGTGGGACAAAAGCGCGACGAGCGCGCTACGGTCGTTGCCGGTCAGGTCGATCACCCAATCGTATCGGGATGCGACGATCCGGGCCAGCAACCGGGCGGCGTCGAATCCGTCCCCGCGCGGCCATTCGATCACGGCGTCCGCCCACGGGCAGCCGTCGAGGGCGGCCGCCGTTCCGGACGCGACCAACGCGTCCACGCGGGCGCCGGGGTGGGCCTTCTTCAACGCACGCAAGACGGGCCGCAGCAGGAGGGCGTCGCCCAGATACCGGATGCGGATGGCCAATATTTTCACTATTCACCCGCCGCCCGGTTTTCCGCCGTGGGCGTGCGCGAGCCTGTACACAGTCTTACCCTGGCTTTCGTAGTAAATCCGCGCCAGAAACTCGCTGATCAGGCCCAGCATCACGAGCTGCAGCCCGACAATCACCATGAGGCCGCCGAGGAAGAGGAGCGGGCGATGGCCGATGTCCTGGCCGCCCACGAACTTCAACCATGTCAGATACGCGCAGACCGCGAACCCCAGGCCGCCGATGGCGAACCCCCAGCCGCCGAACACGTGCATGGGCTTGGTGGAGAACTGGAGAAGGAACTTGACCGTGATCAGGTCCAGAACCACCCGCAGCGTCCGCCCGATCCCGTACTTCGACGCGCCGGCCGTGCGCGGGCGGTGGTTCACGGGAATTTCGGCCACGCGGGCGCCGCGCCAGGTGCAGAGCGCGGGCAGGAACCGGTGCATCTCGCCATACAACCGGAAGCATTGGACCGTCTCGCGGTCGTAGGCCTTCAACGAGCAGCCGTAGTCGTGCAGGCGCACGCCCGTGATCCAGGAGATCAGGGCGTTGGCGATCCGCGAGGGGAACGTCCGCGTCCAGAAGGCGTCCTTGCGCGCTTTGCGCCAGCCGCTGACGACTTCGAAACCTTCCCCCATTTTGTCCAGGAGCGCGGGGATGTCGGCCGGATCATTTTGAAGGTCGGCGTCCAGAGTGACAACGACGTCGTGGGCGGCGGCGTCGATTCCCGCCGACATCGCGGCGGTTTGGCCGAAGTTGCGGGACAACCGGAGGCCGCGGACCCTGCCATCGCCGGCGGCCTGGGCGGCCTCGATGGCGGCCCAGCTTGCGTCGCGGCTGCCGTCATCGACCAGGATCATCTCCCACGCGGCCGGGTACCCGGCCAGGGCGCGGCGCGTTTCCTCGGCGAGGCGGGGGATGTTTTCCGCCTCGTTAAAGACGGGGGCCACCAGGCTCAGCGTGGGACGGAAAGGCATGCCATTCCGATTACCGCACAACCCTTGCCGATGACAAGGCGATCCTCACACCAGCAGGACCAGGGCCACGGCCGCCGCCATGAATACGGCGGCGATCAACCGGCGGCCCATCACGGCCGGGCCCGCGTTGCGCTCGCGGTTGCCGAACCAATGGCCCACGCCCCAGACCAGGCCGATGCTCCAGAGGCCGCGCACGGAATAGACCACGTTGACCGCCGCGGCATCGCCGAACACGCCGATGGAGAGCGCCATTCCGAACGATTGGATGGCCAGGAGCACGCAGCCGAGCCCCAGCCATGGCCAGGCGGGTCCGGGAATCCGGTGGAGCGGCTGCGCGAAGAACGGCATCAACGCGAAGCTGAGCAGGCCGGTGCCGCCGAAGAGGATGGCGACAAACGTGGGGAACCCGGTGCGCGGCGCCCAGCGTTGCATCAGCACATCGAGCAGGGCGAAGCAGCACGCCGCCGCGAGCGCGAGGCCGATGCCCAGGGCGAGGCGACGGCGCTCCGCCAGGGGTCCGGCCCGCAGCAACAGGATCGCCGTGGTGGTCAACATCGCGGCCGTCCAGTAATTCCAGCCCAGGTCCTGGCCGAGCACCACGACGGTGAACAGCGCGACGATCACCACCTTGGACCCCATCACCGGCGTGGCGACCGACACGTCGCCGTGCTGGATGGCCAGGAAGGTGAACACCTGGCCGGCGAAAAAAAGGACCGTGCACAGGAGTGGGATGGACCAGTTCAATCCGGCCGGCGGCGTCCCGGCGGCGAGGCCCCAGGGCGTGAACAGCAGGGCCATCATCCAATTGGAGAGGAACGTGGTGCGCCAGATGCCGACCTTGAAGTCGGTGGCGCGCTTGAACATCACGGCCGCGAGGGCGTAAAGAAACGCGGACGCCAGCGGGATCAGCAGGTAAGCCTTCGCGTGCACACTAACTTTGCAACACCGGGTAGTCCGTGTAGCCCTCCGGCCCGGACGTGTAGAACCTCGCCGGGTCCGGCGCGTTGAGCGCGGCGCCGCGCTTCAGGCGGACCGGCAGGTCGGGGTTTGCCAGGAAACTCGTGCCGAACGCCACGGCGTCGATCCGGCCCTCCGCAATCGCGGCGTTGGCCTCCTCGCCGGTGTACCCCATGTTGCCCACGACGGCCCCGCGAAAAAGCGCGCGGATCGGGGTCATGACATCCCCTTTCTGTTCGCCGAGGAAATCCCCGCGCATGACGTGCAGGTAAGCCAGATCGAGAGGCGACAGTTTTTCGGCCAGAAACACCGACAACCCCACCGGGTCGCTGTCGATCATGCTGTTGTAGCTGTTGAGCGGAGAGATGCGCACCCCGGTCCGGTCCGCACCCCAGACGCCCGTCACGGCTTCGAGGACTTCGAACAGGAGCCGGGTGCGGTTTTCCAACGGGCCGCCGTAGGGGCCGTTGCGCTTGTTGCTTCCGTCGCGAAGAAATTCATCCAGAAGATAGCCGTTGGCGGCGTGGACTTCGACGCCGTCAAAACCGGCGGCCTTGGCGTTCTGCGCGGCCTTTTGGAAGCCCGCGACAATCCCTGGGATTTCGTCGTCACGCAATTCGCGCGGGGTGGCATAGGGCTGCTTGCCCTTCGGGGTGCGCACCGTGTCGTTGGTGATCGGGATCGCGCTCGGGGCGACGGGCTGGGCGCCGCCGTTCAGGTCCGGATGGCAGGCGCGCCCGCCGTGCCAGAGCTGGAGGAAGATGCGGCCCCCGTTGGCGTGCACGGCGTTGGTGACCGCGCTCCAGCCCGCGACCTGGGCTTCGGAATGGATCCCCGGCTCGCGCCAAAAGGCCGAGTTGCCTTCCATCACCATCGTCGCTTCGGCGATGATCAGGCCGGCGCCGGCGCGCTGGCTGTAGTAGTCGGCCATCAATGGCCCGGGAACGTGGCCGTCCTCCGCCCGGCAGCGGGTCAGAGGCGCCATCAGCACGCGGTGCGGCAGGTCAACCGCGCCAAGATTGATCGGAGTGAAAAGGTCGGGCATGGGGTTCCTTGGTTGGGTTGCGTTGGACAGGCTGGAAACGTTCGCGGGTCCCAGGACGGCGTCACGAGAGCAGGGCGCCAAACTTCTTGCGCTCCGCCCACAGCAGAAACAGGGGCAGGACGATGATCGCGACGGTGACCGGATCCGCGAGTTTCGCACCCCCGGCCAGGAACACCTGGAAGGCCAGGATGTTGACGATGATCGGCCCGAGAACGAGCAGCCCGAGCGCGCGCGTGCGCGGGATGGCGACCAGCAGCCCGCCCAGGACTTCGAGCACCTTCACGAAAGCCAGGTACCCCGTCGGGAACAGCGCCCCCATGAACATTCCCACGGGCGAGTCGGCGGGCGGCGGGGGCGGCATCGGGATGAACTTGAGGAAAAAGTTAAGGCCGAACACGACGAAGATGAGGCCGAGCAGGGCGCCGGCGATGGGCGGGGCATTTTTCATGGGGTAGTATTATTTTTCAAACAGGTCACTATGGCTCCCGGTGCGTTCGAGGAAAAGGGAACCGGAATCCACGCGGTAAATCAAGAGCCAATCTGGCTCGATATGGCAATCTCGGGACCCTCTCAAAAGGCCCGCCAGGGGGTGGTCGCGACAGCGTGCCTCCAAGGGCTCACCGGCGGCGAGCCGTCTGACAATGGATTTCAGCTTTTCCAGGTTCTTTCCCCGCTTTCGGATGCGCTTGATATCCCTCCTGAATTGCGTGGTTTCAAAGATATTCTTCACTTGTCCCAGCCCGCGAAGAGGCCATCGACCGAAGAATGTTTTTTAAGCCCGCGGCCCCGGCGGGAATCCTCGATCGCTTTCAGGGTGGTGGCGTTCGGAATCTCGACTGCAAACGGGAGGCCCTTCCGCAGGGTGATCTGGGTGTAAAATATCCGGATGGCTTCCGTGGGGCTCAAACCGAGCTGGGACAAAATGGATTCCGCCCTCTCTTTGATGTCCGGGCTGATTCGGCTATGCACCGCGGCGGTCTTCATTGCCCGGAATGTGGCACAAACGCAACACGCGGTCAATCTATTCTCCCAACGGACAGGGCTTTTTCATGACGCCCTCCCGTGGAGGATTGGACGGCGGGTGGCGGGCGGTCGGAAGCGGGGGCGCTGGCCCTTGGCGCTCATGCGATTTCAGGCGGGAGTCGCGGCAAGCGCGTGCTCGACGGCCGCGGCGGCCTTTTCCGGCGCGTCCACCATGGTGAAATCCCATGTTCCAAATCCGCCATGGGCGTTGACGGCCGCGCACCAGCGCCGTGCCGCGGCCTCCTTGATTTCCTTGAGCGGGTCAAAGCCCTTTGTCTCCAGAAGCAAGTGCCGGGGCTCCGCCGCCGCGAGCCGGACGATAAAGTCGGGCACAAACTCGTGCTGGGCGCCGTTGTGAACGTAGGGAATGCCAAGGCCCAGCCCCGAGTTCTTCACAAACGCCTTCACACCCGGGTGGGCGTCCAAAAAGTATGCGGCGCTTTGCTCCCAGCGCCTGGTGTCGGCCACCACCAGATTGACGTGGCTCTTCACCACCTCACGGACGTCCCGCGAGGTCCAGAAATCCACGTCGGCGGTCGAGCCCGGCCCGCGGGACGTTTCCAGCAGCGGCAGCTCCACGCCAAGGCCGTCCGCGCCCGCCCCCCTCAAATTTTCGAGGAGCGCCTCGACCAGCCACCCGTAGTAGGGCGCCAGAAACAAGTCCCGCGGATCGGCGGGCGCCGCCACTTCCACCTTCTCCGCCACATAGCGGCTGGTGATCGCCGCCAGCTGCGGAAACAGCCGGTGCGCCGGAACCGCGCACCCGCGCTGTTCCTTAAACAGCCGCGTGAGATGCCCCGCCACGTCGAACACCAGTTCCTGGACCCGCCGCTCCCGCCGGAACCCGTCCAGCGTGACCTGCTCCACTTTCCCCGGCCCCGCGAGACTCATGCGGCCCGTGTTCGTGGGGCTCAATGCCTTGACCTCAACTTCGGGCGGGATCTCCCCGGGCTTCAGCCGGATCGGCGGGACCGATTCCCAATCGATTCCCACGCGGTCCCGGACCGCCTGCGTATAGCCCTCCACGCGGGGGAAACGGATTTCGAATCCGGCCTTCTCCGGAAGCGCGTGGACATGATGCCTCTTGACCGGCGGCGGCGGCGGACCCTCCGGATTGGCCTTGAACGGCACAACCTGGAACGGAACTCCGAATATCTTCGCCACCTCCTCGGAGAGCCGTCCCTCAGCGTCAAAATCCGTGTACTTCGCCCGCCGCAGCCCGCGCCCGACGACCTGTTCGCACAGCAACTGCGACATGAACGGTCGAAGTCCGATAATGTGCGTCACCGTGTTGCAGTCCCAACCCTCGGTCAACATCCCGACGCTCACGATGCAACGCACGTCGCGCCCCGGCGGATGCGCCGGACGGCCCAGCTTGCCGGCCAGATCCTCAAATCCGTCCGGGAAAAGTTCCCGCCCCTGCCGGTCCCGCGGCCAGTCCCGTTTGCCCACCGTGTCCAGCGTGTGCCGCATCCAGCGCTTGTCGTCGTCCTGGGACCCGTTGCCCTCGCTGTCCGTGTCTTTGACGACCTTGGAATGCACGACAATCGTGTTCACCGCGCCGTCCCGGTTGCGGAATCCCTCCAGTTTCGAGTCCGGGATGCCGGCCGGACTCTTTCCGTTGGCGAGCCACTCGAAGACCACGTTGGCCAGCGCCGTGTTTTTGCACACGATGATGAACACCGGCGGGCGTTCCTCCTCCCTGGATTCCGACCACTGTTTCCGGGTCTCCTCCCACAGGCCGCCCAGCATCGCGATGGGCGGGTGCGCCCATTTGAGAATCGCCTCCGGTTTGGGTCCGCTTCGCGAGCCCCCCCGCTCCGCGGCGGTCAGCCGCCCCGGTTGCATGATCCATTGCCAGATGTTGGTGAACCCCGGAATCTCGGCGCCCGTGTTGTCGCGCACCGCCAGTTGCGGAATTTTCACCAGCCCGCTTTCAATCGCGTCCATCAACCCGAAATCACTCACCACCCACGGGAACGGGCGGTTCGCCTCCTGGCCCACGCGGTTGAGCCAATAGGGCGTCGCCGACAGATCAACGCAGCGGTTGATGCCCCGGACCTTCTGGATGCGGTCCAATCCGTCAATCCACACCGTCGCTTCCGTCTTGTCCGAAAGCCATTCCTCCCGCTCGTCCGGGTCCATCTCCTCCCAGTCCTCCGGCCGCTCGACCTTCACCCGGTAGGCGTGGTGGGCCTCGTCGTTGAACACCAGAATGTTCCGCTTCCCGCCCGCGTCGCGGAGCACCCGGTTCACCAGTGCCGTGTCGCTCTCCTGGTAGCGGACGCTCCGCACCTTGAGCGCCACGTCCGTTTCCGGGTCGCCCTCGACGACCTCCAGCATGCCGTTGGCGATCTGCTGGAACAGCGTCTCCCGCGTCAGCCAGCGCGTTCCCCGCTTGGTGTCGTTCTTCTCCCCGATCCGGATCGTCTCCGTCGTCTGCACCGGCACCCCGGCCTTCACCACCTTGCCGCCGTCGCCCGCGCTCTGCGGCGTCCGCGGCTCGAACGCGTGCCAGTTGGTGACCAGCACCCGCCCTTGCGCCAGTTGCGCCATCAAGTGGGGCGGCACAAGATCGCGCGTGCGGTAGAGGCTCGCTTCGCCCAGCGCCGGATCGAGTTCGCGCAACCGGTTCCGGATCGTGACATTGGGGCATACCACCAGGACAATATCCGAAAACCGGGCGTCCTGCCGGTGCGCCACCTTGTTCAAGATGCTCCACGCCGCCAGCATCCCCATCACGGTTGTCTTGCCCGAGCCCGTCGCCATCTTGCACGCGCAACGGGGGAACCCTGTGTAACCCTTCGCCTTCTCCTCGGCGCTCGGTTCGTCCCGTGGAATCTCGATGCCCTGCCGCAGGTCGGCCCGGCCCTCGGCCAGAAAGACCACCGTTTCCGCCGCCTCCAATTGCGCGAAAAACAGCCGGTGCTCCCGCCCCTCGCGCCTCCAATACGCCAGCAGATCGCGCGTCGTCCGGGTCGCCCCCGGCCAGCCGGCGTCGCGCCACGCCTTGACCCGTTCGCGGATTTGGTTCGCCAGCCGGATTTCGATGCCGATGGACCCCCGCTCGTTCTGGTCCCGCCCGGGATCACGATAAAAGTACATCGCCGGGCGCCGGCCCGGACGGCGCTCCGCTTGCCTGCCTTCGAGTATCCACCAGTGCTCCCGCGGTTCGTCGAACGGCGAACCAAGGATCGGGCTGGGGACTTCGAAATTGCCGGGCCCCGACGCTGGCGAAGCCTCCGCCATTATTTCCCGTTCCCGTTCGGTTTCCAAAGGTGCTGAAACTGGGCCGACGACCGCTCGCTCCATCGGTAGATCGCGCTGCTGTAGCCGCGCAGGATCGCGACAGTTTGTTCGCTCACGCCGCGGAACTCCTCCTCATTCTCCTCCAGCGGATCAGGCTGGCGAACATCGTTCAGCACCACCACGCGTTCCGCGTCCGGCCGCGCGTCCCGCAATTCGATCCATGAAAAGGAAATCACTTTCGCCGTCTGCGGTTTCGGGTCCGCGATCAGCTTCACGAGCCGCTCCCGGCGCTTCCCCAACGGAATCACAAAATCAATCGAATGCTCCACCGTCTTGCCCGGAATGCTCACGTTTGCGGTGTAAAGGACCCCGTTCTGGTCCAAAAACTCCTGGACCATCTCGAAGAAGTCCGTCCATCGATGCGGAACCGCGCTCATCCACAGGTCGTTCAACCGCAGGATCGCCGTCAGCAGAAAATGCGTCCGCTGGGGCAGATTCGCCGCCGTGGCCTTCGTCTCCAGCCTCCCGTTGCCGAACTCCACCGCGCACCCGGCCGTCGCCCGCTGGATCAACGCCCGCCGCCTCTCCGATTCCTCAATGCGCACCCCAAGGCTCTGGAGGTTGTCCAGGGTATCCCCGTTGTCGTGAAGCAGGATCTCGCCGCCTTGCTCCTCAAAATGGATCACGATGCCGTCGTGGAAAGGGTCCAGAAACGGCGTGCTCAAAAGATGCGCCCCGCCGCGTTCGACCGTCGTAAGCCGATCGCGCAGCCAAGCTCCGTACTCACGCGCCAAATCCGGTTGTGCCACGCCCGCCATATCAGATCATCGCCAGTTGATAGCCAGCCGGAAAACGCCCCCGTACCTCAGCCAGGAAACGTTCCAACGTGCCCATTGGGTTCGCCACATCATACCACGAAACAGGCTCAGCCCAATCCAGCCCCCTTCCCTCCCGGTACACATGCAGGTGCGGCTGGTTCCGAATCTCGGTCCCGTCCGGGTTCGGATGGTACGGCGCGTTGTCCACCCGGACCAGAGGCACATCCCGGTCGCGGGCGCGGAGGTGGAGCCTGATCTCATGGGGATTCCTCCTCATCGACAACACAAACTGGATTCTCGCGTCTTCATCCGCCTGAAAGCCTTCGTCCTGGCGCATGTTGATCTCCCACACGAACACGTCGTCCCGCGCCGCGGACTTGGCCATCTCGATCAGCCGGTCCGCCTGTTCCTGCGTGATCACTCCAGCCTCCTCACCACCATCAGCTCGTTCCCCCGCGGGTCAATCACCTTCACCGCCGCCTGCCCGTGCTCCCCGGCCGCAAACGGCGCGCTCACCGTCCCCGCCAGATGTTCCCACACGCTCTCCTCAAACTCCGCACGCAACGCACGCTTCAAATTCTCCCACGCGCCCGTCCTCGGGAAAAACGCCTGCCGCACCCGGAACACCATCCCGTTGTAGTCCGTGTCCAAAAACCACGCCGGAACCTCACCCCCGCCCAGATGCCCCGCCTCCATCGTCGCCGGATCGAACGTGTCCAGCCCCAGCAGCTCCACCGTCCACCGCGCCGCCTCCCCCTTCCCGCCGCGCGCCCGCGCCACTTTCACGTCCGGCAGCCCGCACACGCTGAACACCTGGCTGCTCCGCATGTTCTTGAGCAAATCCCCCATCTGCAAATCCATCGTCGCCTGCAAATAGACCGCCGGCACACCGATCTTCCCCGCGTGCTCGATGAACTCCCGCGCCTTCGAATCAATCCCGAACCCGATCACCAGCAGCCGCCCGTAATGTTTCAGCCCCGCCTCGTCCCACGCCTCCCGCACCAACCGCTCCGACACCGGCCCGTTCTCCGGCCCGAATACTATCGCCACAGGCTCCGTGTCCCGCTCCAGCCCCGGCTGCGCGTCCGCGTCGTCCGCAAGGTTCCGCAACGACGGCTTGTCCACCACCGCCTCCGCGCTCAACGCCATCGTCTTCGCCGGCGGCCGAATCTGCCGCAGCGTCAACGTCTGGTTGCCCGCCAGCCGCAACACCGGCGCCCGCCGCAGGATCTCGATCATCCGCTCAACGTGCGTCTGGTGCCGCTCCCCCTGCACGCCCGGCGTTTCCGGCTCGGCGTCCAGCCCCTCCGCCGCCGGGATCGTCGCCTCCACCGCGAACGGCCCGGCCACGCGAACCACCCCACGCACGATCTCCGGACGGTCCACCAACACCTCCTCCGCCGGCGGCTCGTTGTTGGCGATGCTCTTGAGCGTGATGTGCGGCACGATGCCGCCCACCTCCTCCCCTTTCTGGTTCTGCCGCCGTTTATAGACAAAGCCTCCCGACGGCCCGCGCTTCTCGTCCCGCAACTCAAAGTAGTCGAACGTCCCGGTCAACAGCCGCTGCCGCGCCAACGCCAGCGGCACCCGGCTCGTGTCGCACGTGATCCACCGCCGCCCCCACTGCTCCGCCACAAACGCCGTCGTCCCGCTCCCGCATGTCGGATCAAACACCAAGTCGCCGGGGTCCGTGGTCATGAGGAGGCAGCGCTGGAGGACTTTCGTGGCGGTTTGAACCACGTATACGCGAGATTCCGAGTATTGCCCGGTCCCAGTATCAGTCCAATTCGCAGTTAGCGGTTGATATGGAAAGTCACTTAGGTAGCGAACATAGCGAAGGCTATTTTCACTTGGAAAGATGCGCTTTGCTTCGGCCAAGCAGGCCATTCCTTTTGGTGATGTTGACCAGAAACGAGAGCCTGGTGTGTACGATCTTCCCTGGAACACGAATGGAGTTCTGCCCTCACTGTAGAAGTGGCTGCTCGTGAGGTCGCTCACAGAAAACAGTTTTACGCCATCAGGTTGAGACCGACCTGCTTCGTCCGCCGAAAGGCGCCGACGCGTTCCGTCTGGCATCTCAACATAGGCATAAAAACTGAGATCACTATCCATCCCCTTTTCGGCAAACAAGCTTCGACGCAGGACTCGACTGCGATCCCGTGCGTACCAGAGCAGGAAATCTGCGTTCTGGGCGATCAGGCCCGACGTCAGAGCTGACGTCTTCCGGAATGTGATCACCCCGGCGGCATTCTCCCCCCCAAAAACCTCATCCATGACTTCGCGGACGTGATGGAGGTTTTCGTCGGAGATTTGGACGAAGACCGAGCCCGTGGGGGCGAGCAGCTCGCGGGCGAGCAGGAGGCGCTCGCGCAGATAGGTGAGGTAACTGTGCAACCCCAGCTCCCACGTGTCGCGGTAGGCCTGCACCATCTCCGGTTCGCGGGTCAGGTCGTCGTCGTCGTTGTGGGCGACGTCCCGTTTGCGGATAAAGGGCTGGAAGTTGCTGCCGAACTTCACGCCATAGGGCGGGTCGATATAAATCATCTGGACCTGGCCGCCCATGCCCTCGTAACGCAGCAACGAGTTCATCACCAAAAGCGAATCCCCCAGGATCATGCGGTTCACCCAGGCGTCCTGGTATTCGTAGGCGCGCAGGATTTGGTCGTGAAGCGGGCGTTCGGCCGCGCCGAAAAGGTTGTCGAGGAAATCGTCCTGCTTGTCCCGTTTATGCCCTTTGAGGGTTTCGAGGATCGCCTTGGTCGAGAGGCGTTCGTGGACAAAGAGCGGCAGCGACGGCACGTCGAAGGCCATCTTTTCGGCTTTGCCGGCCCAGTTCAGGAAGGGGCGGGACAAGGCGCGGAGTTTGGCGGCGGCGGCCTTGGCTTCTTCGAGCGTGCCGGCGTTCTGGATGGCGGCGATCAACGCCTCGGCCTCTTCGCGGGCGGGGTTTCCCTCGTCCCAGACGAGGTCTGGGGCGAGGGACGAATCAAACCGGTAGGTGGCGGGCGGCTTGGACTTCTTGAAATGGGCCTGCGTGCCGATTTCCGGCCGGGCGGGGGCGGTGGCTCCGGTGTGTTGGTAGGCCTGGGCCTGGGAGGGGGCGGGCTTGGCTTTGGTTGGCGTGGCGGATTTTTTGCGCGCGGGCATGGTGAACGCATTGGAGCGTAGCAAGTCCGCGCCGGAAGTCAGCCCCTAAAGCGGGGCTTCCCAAAAGCGGCGCGGCGCACGGCGGCGGATCCACCGCCACGGGCACGAAACCGGACGGATCAACCGCGGAGGGGAGCGGGCGTGCGACGCCTGAGGGAATCAAAGCGCCGGGTTCACATCGTCCAAAAGCGTTCGATGCCTTCGATAAACTTGCGAAGGCTGGGCGATCGGGGTTGGTCCAGATTCAAGTGCGGCGTGATGGCCTCGGCCCATTCGGCCTTCATCTGGCCCGTGCATGGGGGCTGGACGCCCAGGCATTCGGCAAGCAGGTCCGACGGATCGTCGAGGAGGTCGGCGTTCCCGCTTGGCGGGAGCGTCCGGAAGGCAGCCTGCGGGTATGCCCGGCGCACGGCGCGGCGGTCGGCGAGGAACCAAGCCTCCAGTTCCTCCATGGCAATGCGGAACAGAACATTGCGTGGCCGCGGAACCAGCCGGGCCAGCATGTTCTGAAGGTCCGCCAGCAACTCCCGGCAATCGTCGTCATCCTGGTCAAGCAACACGACGACGCAGACGTCCGAACCCTTGCTGGAATAGGCCTTGAGCTTGGCGGGAAGCTGCGCGAGCAGGGTGCGGTTGGTGGGACCGGGGGGCGCGTTCGGGTCGGCGGGAAGCGTTCCTTTGCCCTGATGCGGATGGACTTGGAACTGGGTGCCACGGACCATGCCGAAGCGGCGCCGCAATATCTCCGCCACGGCGCCTTCATCGGAAGTGCCCTCCACCAGAACATGAAACATCATGGCGGATTGCCGTGCTGGAAATGGCCGCTGAACCAGAGGCTGCCCAGCGGCAGGCCCTGCTTGAACATCTGGGCTACAACCTCGTCACGGGCGGCGGAACGGAATTCGCTGGCACCCTGCGCATTCTTGTCGATGGTCCAAACCTCCTCCGGCTTCATCGCATCCACGAAGTAGGGGGAGTGGGTCGTGACGAAAAGTTGGGGTCCGCGGTTCAGCACATGCCTGCGCATCGCCTCCGCGAGCGGTCCGAGAAGTTTGTGATGCAGGCCGTTCTCCGGCTCCTCGATCCCGATCAACGGCGCGGGATCGGGGTCTTCCAGAAGGAGCATGTACGCGAGAAATTTCAGCGTTCCGTCCGACATTTCGCTCTGGAAGAACGGGTCATGGTAGCCGCGCTCATTAAATTCAATCAAAAGACGTCCGTCATGCGAGTCGCGGTGACTGACCTTTTCGACGCCGGGGATGCCTTCGCCGACCCGCCGGAGAACGGTCTGAAAATGGTTGCGGCCGTGATGGGCCCGCACAAACTGCAGGTAGTTGCCCAGATTCCGGCCATAACGGTCCAGGTGCTTTTGCGCGCCTGTTATTTGCAGCTCGCGCGCGGCGCCCGGTTGGAAGTAGGACAGGTACCAGCCCTCGAGGAATCGGCGGAATCTTACGATATTAGGGTGCTGGGAAAGGTTGCCGAGGCTCACTATCCCCAGTTTCCTCGGATCATCCAACTTCACGGGCTGGCGGAGGTTTCGTCCTGTTTTCGGGTCCTGTTTGCCCGTCCATGCATACCCTTTGCCGCCACTGAGTTGGAGGTAGGACAGCGGGGCGCCCCAAGTTTGGTTGTCGTTGCGCTGCCGAAGGCGCTCTTTCTTCACAAACGGGCGCCGTTCCCGGTCCACATCGATGTGGAGCTCGTAGCTGATGGGCCGGGCGTCCGGGGTCTCCCGGTAGTAGAGTTCAAAAACCACGGCTTCTTTCACGCCCCTTGTCCGAAGCCTGTCGAATCCCGCGCGATGAGGCCGGTTGCAGGCCTCTTCCACGTCTGTGGAGAGACAGTCGCCCAGGAACCCCAGCGCGTCGAGGAAACTCGACTTGCCCGATCCGTTGGGGCCGATCAGAACCAACATCTTCGGAAGGGGCTGATCCTCCCGAGTCGCCATCGTGCGCCCGACTTTCACATCCCGCAACGAGCGGAAGTTCTGAATATGTATGCCTTCAAGCTGCGCCATGCGTTCGTTCTCCTGACTTGGCCCAGACTATCCCGTGCGCCTGGCCAAGTCAGTTACGAAAATGGCCGAGCTTGCACCGGTCGGGGAACGGGCGGGCTTGGCGTCCTTGGCGCGGGATGCGGGGAAGCCCGCCACAAACGGGGCGGAAGAACTTGAAGGAGCCGGGACCACCGCACCCCGAAGGTCCCAGAGCGCCGCCCCATCAAAGCCAGTCCACGATCCG
>CAYSZK010000051.1:0-9774 GCA_964435495.1 uncultured Verrucomicrobiales bacterium | reverse complement strand
TCCGCTTGGGAACGGAAGCGTTCCCGTTTCCAACAGAAAGATGCCGGCTGGAAATCAGGACCATCCCCGGTCCAAACCGGAATCCGCCCATCGAAAACCGAACCTCTCCGGTTTGAGACCGAACGGTTTCCGCTTTGAACCAGGCCGTTTTCGTTGGGGACCGGAATGGTCCGGTTCAAAATGGGGGCCGCCGGGTTTTCGGGCCCGGCGGCGCGGTTCTGAGGCTGTCAGGACTGGAGTTCGGCCTGGGCTTTGGCGCGGCGGGCGAACCGGGCGCCGAGGGCGTCGAGATGTTCGTCCATGCCTTCGCCTTTGCCGGCGAGCTTGGCGGATTGATAGACGACGAGGGCGGCGGTGTAGGCGTCGGACCCCGCCGCGACGAGGGTGTCATCCACAAGTTCCTGAAGCTGGGCGAGGGCCAGGGCGACCGGATAAAGTGCCTCGAGGAGGGCGGCGTCCTGGCGGAATTCATCGAGGTCAAAGGAACGTGGGAGCATGCCCGGGTTTTGGGTGGCGATTTCGAGTGCTTTGGCGACGAACGCGCGGGACTTGTCGCCCATGCGGGGCAGGGCTTTGCGCTCGTCGGTGGTGAGATCGACGAGGAAGGGGAGTTTGGCCTTGATGCCTTCGAGGGCGTCGAGGATCGCCTTGCGGTCGGCTTCGGCGAGGGTGGCGGAGATTTGGGAGGTCGGCATGGGTTGGATTCCTTTCTGGGTTTACGGGGAGGTCGAAGCTTGGGCGGGGGAAGGGGCAAGCAGGCCGGCCAGCGCGCCGAGGGCGCCGGAGCCCAGGGCAATGAGCGAGGCGGGAATTTCGCGGGCCGGGCCTGAAGCCGGGGACAGGGCGCAGATGGCAAGGCCACCGGCGACGGTGAGGAGAACGGTCAAGCCCAGGACACTTACGACGATGCGGTAGATGAACTTGTCGCGGACGTAGGCGGGCTCAGCCCGGGAGAAGGCGGGGGAAGCGGCGACTTGTTCGAGGCCCGCGACGGGATCGGTTTGGAGCGCTTGGCGGATGGCGGGGTCGTCGGTGGCGAGGCGCTGGGCGGCGCGGATGGCTTCCTGCCAGTTGATGTTCATGGGGTGGGTCTCCTGTTCAAGGTGGGAAGTGAATGCCGGCGCCGCCCGTGCCTCCGCATTCGGGCCTCGCTCATACGGTTGCGCGGATTTGTTCGAGCAAAGTGAGAAACCGCGTCTTGTCCACTTTCCTGCCGGGGCACGTTTTCGTGGTCTTGGGATCATCGCGGTGAAATCGGACGCGGCCAGGGGCGAGATGAAGCCTGGCCTGAATCAGGCAGACGGCCTTGCATGTGAGTTCGAGGACCGCCAGGCCCCTGCCGGACCACGGGTCCTCAACGTCAAAATTTCCCAGCATTTCGATCCCGATGTCCGAGCGATTGAAGCTGGTGGCGTGGACCCCTTTGGCTGTAAGTGGCGAGAAGACCCAGATTTTGTGGTCATCGATGAACAGGTGGGGGCCCGCGGACCAGCCGAGGCGGAAACCGTAGTAGTATTCGAGGTTGTCCATGTGCCGCTGGGCGAAGCCGTCGGGCCGCTGCGCCAAGCTCGGAGCTGAGCAATGGTGAATCGTCACCCCGGTGGGCGTCCATGCCGTCCATCGCAAGCCCGCCAGATAGGCTTGGAACGCCGGCGGATCGAATTCTCGCTTGATTGTCTTCATACTGGGCTCCTTGGGATTACTCGGACGCCGCTTTCATCTGGCGCCCTGCCATGCAATGTGCTGTTGAACGAAGGAAATTAGGAACGGCGCATCAAATGCTGCCAGCGAACCTGGGTTTTTGTGTCGTGGGAGAAGCGGTACGAGTCTTTCCTCTCGTCCACGGTAAAGATGAACGGCGTGGGCTCCAGCACAAGCGGCGCGTTGGCGGCCTGGATGTTTGCCTCGGTCTTGTTGTCGTAGCTGACTTTGAAAGTGAAGTTGCCAACCCTGACAATGTCGGCTTTCGCTCCCTGCTCGCCTTTGCCGGTTCTCGACACGGAGATGGAACTGCCGTCCAACACGCGGGAGATGAAGAGGAACCGGTAGCGCGGACCCGCAAACGCGCTGGCCGAATCCACGCGCCAGTTACGGAGCGCCGGGCAGTTGAGCGCATATTTGGGATCAAGGAATTCACGGACACTGTAGTTGGTGATGACCACCGAAGTCGTTCTAACGAACTTGGCTTTGGCTTCCGCTTTCACCGCTTCGCCCACGCTCGTGAGGGGCGAGAGGAAGATGTCAACTTCCGTCGTCTTGTCCACTGACGTCAGTTTGCTTCTGTACTTCGGGCCTTCCACGATGGTTACATCGTCCGCCATTCCAGGGCGGATTTGATAAACGCGGGTCAGCGAGTTGTTGGTGGTGTCCCACACGAAGATGTGCCCGAGATCGCAGCTTCCCGAGTTCATGTAGCCGTCGGCAAGCTTCGCATGGTCCAGCGGCATGTCCATGGAAGCGCACGAGGCCAGGGCGCAGGCGGCGATCGCGGCGGCCGCCACACGCATGACAGGGGGCGAACATGCGTGGACCGCGTTGCTATGGGTTGGGCATCGGGTTGCGCGCGAAGAAACCGCATCCAAAGGGGTTGTCATGGAGCCACAGTGCGCAAGGAACGGCGGCGCGTCTGTCCTTCAAACCCCGATCCGCTTGCCCGGTTATTCCTGACATCACGCGGGGCGCGACAAGGCCCCTTCCTGCTCACCTTCGTTCTTTAGCCGCTTCGCCGCCGCGTTGTTTGGAGTTTGCCGGAAGCGGACGCGAGGCCGACAGCCACCCTCAAGCGGTCTTGGGCTGTGCGATCGCCCCCCCCTCCCGCACCGCCCGCACCACCAGGGCCCGTGTGGAGTCCAAACCCAGCTTGATCTTCAGGCGCTGCCGGTAGGTCTCCACCGTCTTCACGCTGATGTGCAGCCGCGCCGCAATCTCGCGCCCCGCCAGCCCCTCCCCCAGCAGCCGGTACGTCTGCATCTCCCGTTCGGAAAGGCATTCGGTCGGGTGGCCGCTGTTCCCTTTGGCGCCCCGGTTCAGTCCTTGACACTTGACACCCCCCAGCAGGCCACGTTGACCAGCGCCTCTCCGAAAAAGCCCTTCGATCCCGGGCGCCCTCAAAAGCCCGCACGCCCGTGCTTGAGCTTCCTTCTGGGGTTTCCGCCACCGCCTTCCGAGCCCAACCCGCTTCCCCGTCCTTCGTCTTTGTCAAGTGTCAAGGACTGACCCGAATGGCGCTAACTTAAGGGGGTTTTGGGATGCCACGATTATGGCGCCCCTACAGGGCTGTGGTTGTAGAAACACATGGCACCCAGGGCGTTGCCCTGGGCTGGTATGGTTTGCCCCTTTGGGGCAAGGCCTCTTAAGTTAGTGCCATTGAGGACTGATAGCCGTTACTGAGTTCCCGATCCTCACTTGGATTCTCCCGGAAGAGTTGGCGAACAAGGTCCACGTGCCCGCCGGTCTTCAGCACTTCAGCCGGAGACGCCACCACCATTCTGGTTTCGCGCGGACGCCGCCTTCCAGAAAGATTCCGCACGAGGAAAAGGAATCGGCGTCCCAACAAGACAAGGAGCACTCCGCACACGCCCAGATTGAGCGCCTGGAAGGATGGGTCTATAACACCCGACCATCGGACCGCCGCGCCACAAAAGAACGCGTCGGCAGCGACCCCGAATAACGTCGTTGCGTGCGCAAGGCACATGGGTCGTGGCCTCAATTCCCCGCCTCGCCCTGCTGCTCAATCCCCCCGGCATCTTCCGGCAGTTGGGAATTCTCCGCGTCCCCAAACCAATTCGTCACCAGAATCTCGCGAAAGGAGTCAACTCCTTCGGGTTTGAGCACTACGAGCAAGCCATGATCAGCGAGTCCCTTGCTGGCGAATACATGCCAGCGTTCACCTGAGATAATGACTGAGCGAACCCGTCCTCCTCGATGAGAGTTGACATGAAACTGAATCGCAAAGCGCTCTTCATTCCCCAATGGAACCTCTCGAAAGGCGTAACCGCCTTCCGCGCTCCCAGTGCGTATCGCGGCATTAAAGCAGTCTGGAACCCTTGAACTTCCCACGAGCCATCCAGTGCCATATCCAATTCCCATCAACCCGAGAATCGCCAGCAACTTCAAGCTTCTTCTCATCGCAAAACCTTTCATCGCGGGAGAGCCCGCTGCCACTTTGCTCGAATCCTTCGCCAAATTGCAAACAATCCCCAATCCCGCCTCTCTTGCTCCGCTTTCACCATTGAGAACATCTCGCCAATGGCCATGTGCTGCACATCCACTCCGACGCAGCACTTAAACGCCGTGATCCGCTTGACGAGCTCGCTTTTCAGAGCGGGCGCTCCCGAGGCGCCCGCACACAAGACAAGGTTACCGTCCGGATCGTTGGCGTAATCCAGTGGCGATCCACTCGCATCCCAAATCATATACTCCTTGTTCTCGACATCAATCGCCTCCAACGAATGCTGGATTGTGTCGTAGCCGGGATACATTTTGAACTCACCCGAGTCCTTCTCCTGCACATAGAGGGGGAAAGTGATCATTCTAAGGGCCCCCCTCCCACGGGCGATGCTTGCCAATCCCTGGACGGCGATGATAATGTGGAAGTCTTGGGGCCATGCCTCCCTTCGGATCAAAGTTGCCGGTCGGTCCTCCGTGGTGCCCGGTTGGTGAACCTCTAAAATCAGGGGATGTCTTTCCTGGAGATGTATGGGTAAGTTCACCGCCCTTCAACCCGAACCTGCCGGATTCGTAGCCCGCGATTCCACCAAAGAAGGCAGCTTGAATGCCAAGCGCCGTTTGCGCCCATCCAATCTTATCCATGCAATCTTTACCGAACTTCTCGTAGAGCTTTTTAAGCTCTTGGCTCTCCTCCGGAGTCAGCGTGTCGCCGCGATTGAATCTATCAACAAGCTCGGTGCAGCGCTCTGAATCGGTGGGTTTCTCGGGCTTCTTGTTTGGATCCTCCGGGTCCGCCGGGTCATCATGATCCTTTTTGTCTCCATCAGTGTCAATACCGTCGTCGTCATCGTCGATGTTGGGCTTCCCGTCCCCGTCCTCGTCCCCCTGGGGGTCTGGTTTGTCCGCCCCGCCAGTCCCCGGCCCTTTTGGCCCGCCAGGACTCGGACACAGCCCATACGGGTCCGCCAATCCCGTCGCCAAATTCCCCACATACCGATAAAGGTTCCCATCCCCCGCCGCAAACCGGATCGGGTCCGCTTGCAGGAACCGCCCCAACTCCGCCGAGTACACGCGGTGCCGATAGTCGTAGAGACCGATCTTCACGAGCCACTCGCGTCCGGTGAAGAGGAACCGGGTTGTTGGTTGATTGTTGTTCGTTGTTGGGTGTCCCGAGCCGTCCCGCACACTCACTTTCCCAAACACGTCATACCCGTAACGCTCCACCACCTGGCCCGCCTCATCGCTCAACGCCACCGTCGAGCCCAACATGTCCTGGCTGTGGAACACCGCGCCCCCGCTCCGAATCTCGCAGAGGATCTCGTCAATCACCGGGCCATGCACGTAGCTGGCCTGGAGTGTCTCCGACCCGTCCCGTTCTTCAATCAGGCTCCACCGATCGTACGTCAGCCGCGTGCGCCCATTCTCCACCCATGCACCGGGCGCGCCGGCGTACGTGGTGCGCTCGACGCACCGGTTCCGGGCGTCGTAGGCGAACACCATCCGGTTGGTCCCGCCCGCCGCTTCGATCAACCGGTTCTGGGCGTCGTAGCTGTAGCTCCATTCGCCGCAACCGGCGAGGTTGCCGTTGGCGTCATGGGCGAGGGCCGACATGCCGGAAACCGCCGTGTACTGGTTGAGCGCGTTGGCGGTGTAGGTGGTCTCGGCGCCGTTGTCGGCCACCGCGGCGCGGTTGCCGGCGGGGTCGTAGGCGTAGCTTACGATGCGGTCATAGACCGCATCCACAGTGTTGGTTCCGTACTTCGCCCCGGCCACCTGGTCCACGGCGTCGTAGGAATAGTCCTCGACCCCGGCGACGTGCCCGGCGAGCGTGAGGGCCTTGCGGGTGACATTGTTCACGGCGTTGTAGGTGTAATCAAACCGCCCCGCGGCGCCATTGTCCACCGAAACCAGCCGCCCGGCGTCATCGTGGATGTAGCTGGTCGCGATCCCGTTTTCCAGCGCTTTGGTGAGGCGGTTGCCCGCGGGGTCGTAGGTGAACACCGCCAGCGGCGGCGGGCCATCGGCGATTGCACAGTCACTTCTTCAGCGGCCCGGGCCGCGCGACTGCGTCATCCTCACGGGCGATCCTTTTTGCCATCCTTCGCCACCAAATCCAGCCGCCGCCGGCAATGGCGAGCTGGAACAGGACCACCCCCGCCGCAAACCACGCGAGCTCAGCGCCGGTGGCTGGAAACCAGTGTCCAAAGTACCGGAACTGGCTCCGGAATGCCAGAAACACAAGAGTCCGGAAGCGAACACCTTTTGTAATTGAGGCCTGATCAAATGAACTCCACACAACGGGAGGTGAAGGCAATATCTTCACGGTCCAAACAGCTTGGTCCTCCACGCAATCAAGAGGAGTGCAACTGTGTAGGCAACAAAATAGACGTACAATCGGAAGGCGCACGCGCGCATCGACGCATCACTTAATCGCCGCCATTGAAACGACAAAAGGAATACGTGCCTTCCGACGGATCGCAAAAGGGGAATCTGAGACTCCATCAAAGCGGCAACCTTGGCCGAAGCAACCGCCCGCAGTTGCTCGGGACGCTGGAAGAAAGCTCCGGCACACTGGATATATAACGCAATACAGGCGACGAGAAGTCCCACGAGCAGAGTTTGCATTTCAGACCTCCTTAAAACAATCGCCCTTTCCAGCCTAGAAGAGTGGCGCTCGCGCCAGCTCCACCACCAAACCCAACTGAGCCCGAGACAGATGTTCCTCCACTGCTCGCCGTGAATTGCACCGACCCCCCCAACCCATTTCCGCCGGTGGCGCTCAAGGACCCATACACTCCGGAGCTTGACCCCACAATGTCCCCAGAAAGACCCACGCTAGCACCAAACCCATAACCCGCTCCAAACCCCGCATCAAGATTCAAATGGCCGTCCGTGTCAATCGATAACTCCAAATGGCCACCAAGACCATCGCCCCCTTCCACCCGAAAAGCGATATCATTCGCAAATGGATTAAACAAGGGCCCTTTCTTCTTGTAGTCCTGCTCCTTGGACGGATCTCGCTTCTTCTTCTCTTTCTTGTTCGGATCCTCCGGGTCCACCGGGTCATCATGGTCCTTTCCGTCGCCGTCGGTGTCAATCCCGTCGTCGTCATCGTCGATGTTGGGCTTCCCGTCTCCGTCCTCGTCCCCGGCCGGGTCCGGCTTGTCCGCCCCGCCAGTCCCCGGGCCTTTTGGCCCGCCAGGACTCGGACACAGCCCATACGGGTCCGCCAATCCCGTCGCCAAATTCCCCACATACCGATAAAGGTTCCCATCCCCCGCCGCAAACCGGATCGGGTCCGCTTGCAGGAACCGCCCCAACTCCGCCGAGTACACGCGGTGCCGATAGTCGTAGAGACCGATCTTCACGAGCCACTCGCGTCCGGTGAAGAGGAACCGGGTTGTTGGTTGATTGTTGTTCGTTGTTGGGTGTCCCGAGCCGTCCCGCACACTCACTTTCCCAAACACGTCATACCCGTAACGCTCCACCACCTGGCCCGCCTCATCGCTCAACGCCACCGTCGAGCCCAACATATCCTGGCTGTGGAACACCGCGCCGCCACCGTCGATTTCGCAGAGCATCCCTCCGCTGGCTTGGCGCATTCCTCTGATCACGGGACTTTCCCGATGTTGGGCGGTTGTTCGCCAACCAACTCAAAACCGTCGCCGACCCGAGCCACCACCTGCGTCACACCTCCTTTGAAGGCGAAAAGCCGGTGGCCTTCAATCATCAAGTCCCACTCCTCATTGGCGCGATTGGGCCAGCGGGCCCACCGCCCGCGGGCGGCGCGTGCGGACGCCAATCGAGCGTGAACAGCCGTGCCATGAGACATGCCCAAATCCACGCGGCCTGGGCCGCCAAAATCAGGCCCGCCACCTTGATTTCAAACAACGGGTTGGCCCCAAAAACCCAGGCTGAAGAAAACAGGGCGCCCCACAGGACGATGATCGCGAAGCATGCCGCAAGACAGGCCCGCACCATCGCGCCGCGGAACGCGGCCCCACCCTTCAGAGCATCCACCACGGCCTCCATCTCCGGACTACCCGCCCGATCACAAACCGCTCCTCGACTTTGAAAACTGCGGGCGTATCGGGGAATTCCGGCGTCCATTCCCCAGGCATTGCCGGCGCCAGGATGCTCAGACCCGTGCGGTCGGCCGAACTGCCCCTGGCCTTTCCGAATGAAACGCCCGATTCGCGCTTACGAGACTCGGAGTTCCCTGGAACGGGACCAAAAAGAAGCACCAGATCTCCCGCCTCCACATTCCGCTCGCGCTGGTCGGCGATTAAGAGATCGCCAGCCCACACCTTCGCCGAGGGAAAATCCCTTCGCGCCACGCTCGCCGCCAAGTCAGGGGACGCCATTAGCCACCCCCCTGCCAACGCGAAGCCAGCTCCCGCCAGGCGCCATCCCCCCGAGGCGGCTGGCAAACGCCTCCATTTCGCCCGGAGGCCGGCCGTCAACGCGATGTTGGCGCACCAGCCGGCCAGTCCCGCCATTGCCAGCCATTCCAGCCAGCCAGTGCCGACCCCCGGCGCCAGGACCGCCGTTTGGAATCCCCGCCAAAACAGCACCGCCGCCACCCCAAACGCCAGCCCCAGAAACGGACGGCGCAACGCGATCAAGCCCGCGCCCGGATGCACACAGGATAAAAACACCGGTAAGAGCCTGGCATCAGGCCGCTCAACCCATTGCTGGCCATCACTCCGCATCACCACCACCCGGTGAACTTGCCAATCCCGGAATCGCGATGCCAGTCTAAAAGTCTTAGCTCCACCCCTCTCCTCTGGCCAGGATTGCGAGACTCTCGTCAGCGTTTTCCATCGCTTTCCTCCCCCTTCGCCGCAGCGCACTTGAGGGCTTCGCGCCTGAAGATCGCCGCATGCACGATGATAGACCCGCAAACTTGAGCGGTGAACCACCCAACAACTGTCACAGGCCACCATTCCCTTACAGCGACGGCGGCGCATCCTCCTGCCATCGACCCCAACAGCCAGGCGAGAAACAACCAATCTCCCGGGTCGGGATCGTGCTCCAAATCCGCCAATATTCGCCTCCTACGCGCGTCAAAAATCACCTTCCCGATCGGCACGGCCAACAACGGCTGGAGCAGCCAAACCCCCAGCGCCAGCGGGCGGTGACTGTCGTGCCCCGACACCAAAGCTAGAAGGATGGCCCCTCCGATAACGAAAATGGCATAGACCAACGGAAACCGATGGCAGGCGCGCCGGATCAAACCCACGACATCACGTCTCACACAAGGGACCCTGTTTGAATTCTCACCGCTCATTCCCTGCCCCTCGGTCCAAACAGGCCCTTCTTGACGGCTGGAGGAATTTCTCCCATTACCGACTTATAACCAAGGTACCCCGTCAGAAGGTCAGCTTCTTTCTTTCCAATCGTTTCGGCAAGTTGACCGTAACCGATCAGGCTATCCGAAACATCCGGTGCCTTGTTCTTTCTCACTGCATCCCATGTGTTGCCCGCCTCTTTAACCTTTTTCATGCGTTTAAGCGCATCCTTGCGCGGATCGTGCTTGCGTGTGTCGTTGTCGTACCCGTCACCATCCGAGTCCAATTCGTCCTCGCTGTCGTCGGAGTCCGG
>CAYSZK010000050.1:0-26330 GCA_964435495.1 uncultured Verrucomicrobiales bacterium | reverse complement strand
CCCCGTAACCCACGCTCGTCGGCACCGCGATCACTGGCTTGTCCACCAGACCCGCCACCACGCTCGGCAAGGCCCCCTCCATCCCGGCCACCACCACAAACACGCGCGCCGCCCCCAGCAGCGCCCGTTCCGCCAGCAACCGGTGCAAACCCGCCACCCCGACGTCGTACGCCCGCGCCACCCGCGCCCCAAAACATTCCACGGTCACCGCCGCCTCCTCCGCCACCGGCAGGTCTCCCGTCCCGGCCGCCAGCACCGCCACCAACGGCGCATCGGGTCCAGGCCCGTCCGGTGTCCGCCGCCACGTCACCGCCCGCGCCGCCTCGTGGACCACAGCGTCCGGCACCCGGCGGCGGATCGCCGCCGCGTGGGCCGCGTCCGCCCGCGTCGCCAGCACCACCGGCTCCCGTGCCGCCAGGGCCGCGAAAATTTCCCCCGCCTGCTCCGGCGTTTTCGGCGCGCAATAGACCACCTCCGGAAACCCCTGCCGCATCCGCCGCAGGGTGTCCACCCGCGCAAACGCCAAATCCAGAAATCCCTCCCGCTCCCGTTGCCCGTCCGATGCGCTGTTCACAGCTTGACCTTGCGCCGCCCTTGGCCCAATTCAAGTCAAGTGGACTTGTTTACCGACCTCAAGAACGGCTTCGCCGCCATCACCAGCGACCGCTGGTGGTGGGCCAAGATCCTTTTCGGCGGATTCCTCCTCATCAATCCCGCCCTCCTCGTGCTCGGGCCCATGGCGTTCCTCCCCGACCCTGAACCATGGATCAAACCCCCCGATTGGGCCACCCCGGTCTTTTTCGGCGTCCTGTTCTTTAACGTCCTCACCTTCTGGATTCCCCTTGGCTTCACCTTCGAGGTCCTCCGCCGCGCCCGCACAGGGTCCGCGCCCCAGCTTCCCTCCTGGGGATTCGCCCACTGGCGCACCTACATCCAGGAGGGCGCCGTCAAACTCGTCCTCGCCATCACCACGCTCCTCCTCCCCGTCGGCCTCTGGGTCTTCGGCTGTTACGTCCTCTTCATCCACGTCCTCGGACTCCCCGCCTTTGTTCTCGGCCTCGCCTACGTCCCCGGCCTCTGGTTCGCCATCCCCTTCTGCGGCGTCGCCTGCTGCCGCTGGCTCGACGGCGCCACGGTCGCCGATTGCGCCCTCAACTACGTCGCCAATGGCCGCATCTTCGCCAGGCGCGGCGGCGAGTTCCTCATCGCCTCCACCTTTCTCACCGGCCTCAACGCCGTCGCCTGCTCGCTCTGGTACACCATCCCTTTCGCCGCCGTCTTCGGCCTCTGCCTCGTGGATACCTGGTTCGGACCCATCTACGCCGATGCCGCCGCCCAACGCCCCAGAACGCTCCCCATCCCCGAACCCGGCTCCGAAACCCAGCCCATCGTCCCCCCGCCGCCCCGCCCCTCCGCTCTCCGCGGCCAGGCCGCCGCCCATCCCCCGCGCGCCGCCGCCCCGCGCGCGGCCACCCAGCAGGTCGATCTCTCCCAGGACGAACTCGACATGATCAAGAAATACATCCGCCGTTGAGCCAGACCCCGCGCCCCGCCCAGACTCCCCACGGCCCGCGCTCCACTCCCGCCCTCCATGATCGAAACGCGTGACTCCCTCCGCCGCGCCCGCCGCGCCCTCCTCGCCGGCGTCCTCGTCCGCGGCGGGGACGAACACGCCGCCCAAAGCCTCCTCGACGAACTCGGCGAACTCGCCGCCACCCTCGGCCTCGACACCGCCGAGTCCATCCTCGTCCGCGTCAGCGGCCTCCAGGCCGCCCACCTCGTCGGCCTCGGCAAGGCCGAAGAACTCGCCGCCCGCGCCAAAGCCCTAGGCGCCGAAGTCATCGTCTTCGACAACGAACTCTCCCCAGGGCAGCAGCGGAACCTCGAAAAACTCTCCGGCCTCGCCGTCATCGACCGCGAAGAGGTCATCCTCGAAATCTTCGGGCGCCGCGCCCAGACCCGCGAAGCCCGGCTCCAGGTCGAACTCGCCCGGCTCCAGTACTCGCTTCCACGCCTCACCCGCGCCTGGGCCCACCTCGGGCGCATGGGCGGCGGCATCGGCGCCCGCGGCGAAGGCGAAACCCAGCTCGAAACCGACCGCCGCATCATCCGCCAGCGCATCGACCGCGCCAAACGCGAACTCAAGGAGGTCCGCGGCCACCGCGCCACCCAGCGCAAGGCCCGCGCCCGCCGCGAAATCCCCGTCGCCGCCATCGTCGGCTACACGAACGCAGGCAAATCCTCCCTCCTCAAACGGCTCACCGGCGCCGAGGTGCTCATCGAAGACAAGCTCTTCGCCACACTCGACACCACCACCCGCCAGATTCTTCTCCCCAACGGGCGCCCCCTCCTCCTCACCGACACCGTCGGCTTCGTCCGCCGCCTGCCCCACGGCCTCGTCGAAGCCTTCAAGGCCACCCTCGAAGAAGCCGCCCAGGCCGATTTTCTCGTCCACCTCCTCGATGTCACCAACCCGGAGATTTTCGAAATGCGGCGCACCACCCTCGAGGTCCTCCAGGAACTCGGCGCCGCCGACAAACCCACCCTCACCGCCTTCAACAAAACCGACCTCGACCCCGACGCCGCCCAGCGCGCCATGATCCGCCAGCACGTTCCCGCCGCGCTTTTCGTCTCCACCCGCACCGGCGAGGGCATGGACGAACTCCTCGCCCGCCTCGCCGATCTCGCCGGCGCCGACATCGCCCAGGTCGAAGTCGAAATTCCCCACGCCCGTTACGATCTGGTCTCCCGGCTCCACGCCATCGGCAAGGTCATCTCCGAATCCGCCCTGCCCGAGGGCGTCCGCGCCGTCGCGCGTGTCCCCCGCCGCTTCCTCCCCCTATACCAGCCCTATCTCGTCCCGGAACCCCCCGCCAAATCCAGCCGCCGCAAGAGCCGCGGCAAAGTCCCCGCCGCGTAGCGCCGGATCACCCCTGCGCGCCCGCCGGTTCGCTGCGGAATTCCGCGTGCACCGATCCGAACAAGATGCGCTCCCGCGCCCGCAGCAGCGCCTCTTTCACCCGCGCCCCGTCCACATACGTGCCGTTGGAGGAGTTCAAATCCCGCAACACCACGCTGTGATCCTGTATCTCGATCTCCGCATGGTGCCGCGACACGCTCGAATCCGGGATCACCACGTCGTTGTCCAGCCCGCGCCCAACCCGCAGGAACTTGCCCGAGATCGCAAACATGATCGAGTCCGACCCGCGCCCTATCATCAAGCGCATCGACGGCGGCTTGCGGTTGTGCGACTTCAGCTCGCTGACACGAGCGGTCTCCTCGTCCTTGTACCGCGCCGCTTCGCACAGCAATTGGAAAAACCCCATCTGGATCGTCCGCCGGTCCGCCTTGCCGCTCGGAATGATCGACGCGTGCGCGTCCGGCAGGTTGATCAACTGGATCGCCGCTTCCGGCCCCTCACGCCCCTCAAAAATCGCGTCCACGATCTCCCCGTTGCGGACATCAATCCGCCCCGTCCGGTCGCCCGCGGTTACCGCAATGCTGACGGTCTTTCCGGATAACGCCAAGGCCTGAAGCTGGTCCGCCACGGACAGCAATGCGCCCAAGTCGCCCGCGCCAGGCTTTGAAGTGTCGCTCACTCCCTTGCCTCCATGGTCCAGTAACTTGAAGACGATTCCCCCTCCCGTCAAGGCCCGGAATTCGATCGGCGTGGTGCGCCTTGCCGGCGCACCGCTGCCAGGAAAAAGCGAAGAAAAAGAAGGTGCAACCGATAGCCCCGCAAGATAGGCTGCTCTTCATCGTTGGGCGGCACAAGCGCCCCAAGAAAAGGCAACCCAAATAGGAATATCTTATGTCGGCGACATCGAACATCCCCCGCGGCGAGTATCCCCGTCCCCAGTTCCAACGGGAGCGTTGGCTCTGTCTCAACGGAGTCTGGCAATTCGAGTTTGATCCTGGCGACTCCGGCTTCGAGCGCGGGTTGCTGGAGCGCCCGCTGGCGCGTTCGATCCTCGTCCCTTTTTGTCCGGAGTCCCGCTTGTCAGGCATCGGCGACACGGATTTTCATCCTGCCGTCTGGTACCGCCGTGAGGTCCTCATCCCGGCGGATTGGGATGGGAACCGAGTGATGTTGCACTTCGGAGCCGTCGATTATGAGGCGACCGTCTGGGTCAACGGCCAGGAGGTCAAGCGCCATCGCGGCGGTTTCACTTCGTTCTGCTGTGACCTCCGCGACGCGGTTTCGCCCGGGCAAAACGCCGTGATCGTGGTGCGCGCCCGCGACTACCCCCGCGAGCCCAAGCCGTCGGGGAAACAGTCCGACAAATCCTCCAACTACGGTTGTTTCTACACGCGCACCACCGGCATCTGGCAGACCGTCTGGCTGGAGCCCGTGCCACCGGTTCATTTCCGGCGTCCCCGCATCACTCCGGACGTTGCCGGCAGGCGCTTTGTCGTCGAGATGCCGATGAGCCAAAGCAAGCCCGGCTTCCACGTCCGTGCCGCCGTTTCCTGGCGAGGCCGGGAGTTGTCCGTCGGCGCCGCCGAATGCGCGCATGACCTTTCGCCCCGGGTGGTCCTTTCCCTGCCGGAGAATGAGGTTCACCTCTGGGGGCCTGGGCAGCCCAATCTCTACGATTTCGATTTCAGAATCTTCGGCCCCGACGGCGCTGTCGTGGACGCCATTTCCAGCTACGCGGGATTGCGCGGAATCGCCATCGACGGACGCAAAGTCCTCATCAACGGCCGGCCGGTGTTCCAACGGCAGATTCTTGACCAGGGGTATTATCCGGACGGCATCCTCACCGCCCCGAGCGATGACGCGTTGCGCCACGATATCGAGCTGGCCATGCAGGCCGGATTCAATTGCGCCCGGCTGCACGAAAAAGTTTTTGAGGAGCGGTTTCTTTATCATGCCGACCGTCTTGGCTATCTGGTCTGGGGCGAATTCGCGAACTGGGGCATGTGGGGAATCGACCGCCGTTGCTCGCCCTACTATCATCATGCCTATGCGGCCGCCATGACACAATGGCTGGAAGCCCTCGAACGCGACTACTCCCATCCTTCGATCATCGGCTGGTGCGGCCTCAACGAAGAGGGGCGCCAAAAAGAGGACCGCATGGTCGCCCTCGACGACTTGCAGCTCGGGATGTTCCTCGCCGCCAAGGCCATCGACCCGTCGCGGCCGGCCCTGGACGTTTCCGGCCACGTCCACGCGGTGCGCGAAACCGACGTGTACGACGTTCACGATTACGAACAGGACCCGGAGAAGCTTGCCGCCAACTATGCGCGGCTCGCTGAAAACCGGGTCCCCCACGAAGACCCCAACGCCACCACCAGCTACCAAGGGCAGCCTTTCTTCGTCAGCGAATTTGGCGGCATCAAGTGGAATCCGCAATCCGAAGCCAACGGCGCCGCCTCCTGGGGATATGGCTCTCCCCCCAAGACCCTGGAAGAGTTCTACGCCCGCTTCGAGGGGCTTTGCCATGCGCTCATGGACAACCCCAACATCTTCGGCTTTTGCTACACGCAGTTGACCGACACCTTCCAGGAACAAAACGGCATCGCCTACTTTGACCGGACGCCAAAATTCGACCCGCAACGTTTGCGGCAAATTCTGGGCAGGAAAGCCGCCATTGAAAAATAGGCGCGCCATCCCCCATCGTCTGGCCAGGGAGTGAGGAGATGCCAACGTGCGTTCTGCTGATCACCATGGACGAATGCCGCTTCGACGCGCTGTCGTGCTACGGCGGGCGCGCCATCGCCACGCCGCACATGGACGCGCTGGCCGCGTCGGGCGTGCGCTTCGACCGCGCCCTCACCCCGTCGCCCGTCTGCCTGCCCGCCCGCTGCGCCCTGCTCTCCGGCCAATACCCCCACCGCACGGGCATGATCTCGAACACGGTCCATCGCCTTCTCGCGCCCGGGACGCCCAATCTTTTCAACCTCGCCAAGAGCGCCGGGTGGACGACTGCGATGGCCGGGAAATGCCATTTCACCGCGACGCCCTACGACCGGTTGACCTACGGCAAACCGCTTCCCGGCGAGGCCATCCGCGGGTATCTTCTGTCGCTCGGAATGGATCATCTCGACCTGTGCGACGACAAGGTCGGCACGTTCTGGTTCTGGGACGAATACAGCACCGGGCTCAAAGAGGCCGGGCTCTTCGACCAAGTCGCCTTCCCCGGCCAACCGAGCCACGCCCGCATCTTTACCGGCCCGGACGAATGGCATCCGGACACTTGGACCGGGCGCAAGGCGGTCGAGCGCATCGAAGCGCACGGCATCGATTTGCCGTTGCTTCTCTGGGTCTCATTCCCCGGCCCGCATTACCCGCACGACCCGCCCCGGCGCTATCTGGATCGCGTGGACGAAAGCCAGTTGCCTTTGCTTCGCTGGCGCGAGGGCGAGTTCGACGGCGGCGACAAGGCCCATTGCCGGAGTTTCCGGCGGCCCATGGAGGACAAGCATCCGCCAGTTCTATGTGAGGGCGGCGGCAACCCGGGCGGCTCCTCCCGCTTCACCGACGCGGAGTGGCGGGAAATCCAGCGGCATTACCTGGCCAACGTCGCCCTCATCGACGATGCCGTCGGCGGGGTGCTCGCCGCCGCGCGCGGGAAATTCGGGGAGAACCTCGACGTCGTTCTCACCGCCGACCACGGCGACATGATGGGCGCGCATCGGCTCTGGGGGAAGAATTTCTGCGCTTACGAAGAGGTGCTCAAAGTGCCGTTCCTCGCCGCCGGGCCCGGTTTTGTCCGGAGCCCGAACCCCGGCGGCTCCAGCGACGCCCGCGTGAGCCTGCTGGATATTCTGCCGACCGTCTGCCGCATCGCCGGCGTCGAAGCGCCCGCCCGTTGCGACGGACGCGACCTCGGGCAATCGCTGGCCGACGGCGGGCACCAGATGCTTTTCTCGTTTCATGCCGGATTGCTCATCGCCGACGACGGGCGCTGGCGGCTCTCGATCAACCAGATCGCCGGCACGGTCGAACTCTACGATTTGGAAAACGACCCGTGCGAATACGTCAACCTCGCCCATGCCGCCGAGGGCGAGGCTGCCCGCATCCGCCTTGAACGCGCCGCGCTCGATCATCTGATGGCGGCCACTCTCGATGCCGGCCAGCCGCCGCTCTCGGCGGTCAACAGCTTCCTTCCCCTTCCCCCGAAGCCCGAACGATGAACACGAAACTGAAAGACGCAATCGCCATCCTCGATTCCCCCGAGTTGCGGTCCACGGTCGAGCGGCACTTCCACAGCCTTGAGGCCATCTACGAAGGCGCCTTGCCCGAGCGTCCGTTTGGCCTCACGGGCGTTTGGGGAACCGCGACATCGCATTCCTTCACCCATCCCGAAGATTGCATCGCCGAGCATCTAGTCTCGCTGGCGGCCCACGAGCTTCCCAAATTGTGTGATGGGGGGGTTTTCCGGCCCGGCATCACCGGCGTCGGGCTCTACGGCGTGCATTTCATGGATGCCCTGCTCGGCGCGGAGGTGTTCGATCTCGACGGAGCGGGCAACTGGCAGGCGCACACGCTCCCTTCGCCCGTCGGAACACTCGAATTTCCCGATTGGCAGGCCCAGCCCGCGTGGCGGGCCGCCGCTCGGGCCGCGGAATTTTTCGCCGAGTGCGGCCCCGGTTCGGTGGTCTTCGAGACCCCGTGCATCAGCAGCCCCCTCAACATCGCCATCAATCTCTACGGCCAGGAATTTCTCATCGCCATGATCGAGGAACCGGAGGCCGCCCATCACGATCTGCGGGTGATTACCGATCTCATGCTCGCCGTGCATCGCTGGTATCTCGACCGGATTCCCCTTCGCCAGCGCCAGGCCGCCGCCATCGGGCGCGTCACCCCGCCCGGGTACGGCCACCTGTGTGGATGCAGCGCGACGATGCTTTCCAAGGAGCAATATGCGGAGTTCATCGTTCCCTACGAGCGCGAGGTACTGCGCCTCTTCCCCAAGGGCGGCATCATGCACCTCTGCGGCTTCTATACGCATCTGATCCCCGCCTGGGCGGACTTCGAGGAGCTGCGCGTCTTGCAGGTCAACGACGATGCCAGCGCCGACCTGCCTCGCTATTTCCGCGAGCTGCCCGACGACCGCGTCTTTTACAATCTCGAGTGCCCGCGGATGCCGTGGCGCGAGGCCGAACGCCTCACCGGCGGGCGGCGCATTGTCCACACCTGTGCGGCGAACACGGCGGATGCGTGGAGCCGCGAGTTTGCCGCCGCGGCGGACGCCGGCGAGTTTGAGGCGCTGCGCGGCCGGGCCTGACCGGGGCCAGGCATTGTGGGCACGGAATCCGGAGGGTCACCGCACCCCAAACACCAACCGGCAGACCGCCACCGCCGCCACAATCCCCGCCAAATCCGCCAGCAATCCCGCCGGCACCGCGTGCCGCGTCCGCCGGACCGCCACCGCCCCAAAGTACACGGCAATCACGTAGAAGGTCGTTTCCGTGCTCCCAATCAGCGTCCCCGCCATGCGCGCGATCAAGGAATCCGGCCCGTGCGCTTGCACCAGTTCCGCAAACAAGGCGTTGGAACCGCTCCCTGACAATGGGCGCATCAGCGCCAACGGCAGCAAATCCGGCGGAAAACCCAGCGCCCCCAGCACCGGCTCCAGCCCGCGCACGATCCAGCCCATCGCCCCGCACGCCCGAAACATCCCAATCGCCACCAGCATCGTCACCAGATACGGAATGATCCGCACCGCCGTCTCAAACCCGCCCCTTGCCCCCTCCACAAACTCCTCGTACACCGGCACCCCGCGCGCCGCGGCCACCACCACCACCACCACCACCACTGTCGGAATCGCCCATATCGACACGGTGTTCACCGCCTGGATCAACCACGCACTCATCCCGGACCGCCTCCCTCCACGTCCCGCGCCCCGGTCGGCCCCGCCACGGCCCCGCGGCCATTGTCCACGGGAAGCGGACTGAACCTCTCCAGCGTTTTCACCGCGGCGATGCCCACCACCGTGGACACCGTTGTCGCCGCCAGCGCTGTCCCGATGATCGCCGTCGGATTCGCCGATCCGGCCGCCGCCAGGATCGCGACCGTCGTCGCGGGAATCAACTGGATGCTGGAGGTGTTCACCGCCAGGAACGTGCACATCGCGTTGGTCGCCGTGCCCTTGTGCGGGTTCAGCGTTTCCAGCTCCTCCATCGCCTTGATGCCCAGCGGCGTCGCGGCGTTCGCCAGCCCCAGCATGTTCGCCGCCATGTTCATCACCATCGCCCCCATCGCCGGATGGTCCGGCGGCACGTCCGGAAACAGCCACCGCAGCGCCGGGCGCAGCAGCCGCGCCAGCAACGCCACCAGCCCGCCCTTCTCCGCCACGCGCATCACGCCCATCCAAAGCGCCATGATCCCCACCAACCCGATGCACAGCTCCACCGCCGTCTTCGCCGAACCAATCGCCGCGTCGGTCACCGCCTTCATCGCCGGCTCTCCGCCCCCCTCCATCGGCGACGGCGCCAGCGCCGCCACCGCGAACGACACGACGATCAACCCGAGCCAAATCCAGTTCAGCATCGCCCGCTCCGCCGCCCCGAAATCACGAACCCGGCGCCTCCCACAGGAATCCCGTGTCCACCGCCGCCCGGACCGGACGCCCCCGCCCGGGGATCAGCACGATCCCGCGCCCGTCCCACTCCACCGACTCCACCCGGCCAAACCCGCGCGGCGCCGCCGCCACGCCCATGATGTAGTTCACCACAAACGGCGCCTTCGCGCTCAACCGCGCCGCCGTGGGGAACCCCCCCTTGCTCACCGGATTCGGCGCCGCCGACTCCGCCAGCCCGTAGTGGAAATAACTTGTCACGTCCTCAATCCCCATCACCCCCCGGTGCCGCCCGTTCCACGGGGCGTAATGCCGGCCGCCGTTGGAAAGCCACAACACCGTGTTCCGCAGCACGTGCGGGTCGCGCAGGCTGAACCAGAGATATCCCTCCTTCGGAAACACCACCGCGTTCCAGGCCACCTTCTGCGCCGGGTCCGCCACGATCATCACCAAATCCTCGAATCCCCCCCGCGCCGGATACCGCGTCAAATCCGCCGTCCCCCCGTCCAGCCGCGGCACCTCCGCCAGCGACGTGAAATCCGCCCCCGCCTTCAACGCGCAGTATCCCCCCGCCGCCGGACGCTCGAACTCGCCCGGATACACCTGCCCAAAAAGGAACGGGCTCGTCGAAAGCACGCCCGATCCCTCCTCCGCCGGAAACCGGAGCATCGCGTGATGCCCGAAATTCATCGGCCCGGACATCCCCCCGATCACATGCCGGCAATACAAGGCCGCGTGGCCGTCCACCGCCCGCACCAGCTTCGCCACCGTCCCCTTGCGGATGCGCGTGGCCAGGGACAGACGCAGCTCCGTCCGATCCCCCGCGCGCGACACCCCGCCGAATTTCCACGCCCGGTTCGCCGCCTCCCCGTGGACCGGATGCTTCTCGCCGCGGTGCGCCCGTTCGTTCGCGCCAAACGGCATGCAAAAAAAGTCGCCGCGCAACGCGCGCAGGATCGGCGGCAGCCGCCGCGCCTCCGCCTCCCCGGCCCACGGCGCCACGGAGTACGGGCGCACAGTCCGCTTCCCGAGCCGGAAGGCCACCGGCCCCACCATGCCGCCTGTTTCCGTGACCCACGCGTCCACCGCGTCCGATTGCAGCCGCCACGATTTCTCGCCGTCCACCACGCGTCCCGCCTTCATGCCCCCCAGCCTGCCACCCCGCCGCCCCGGCGCAAAGCCCAAATCCGCTCCCCGCCCGCCGATGTGAAGCGGCGTGCGTCCCCGGACGGAGGCGCAACGGAGGCCTTGCCGCGGTCCGCCGGCATTGGCGGATTTGGGTGCGTGACGCCAAAGTTACCGGCCGCTGGCCGCTGGCGGATTTCCGGCGCACGCTATTTCATTGACCGCGCGCCCACCCCCCGCGAATGTGCCCGGCTTGAACGCAAACGCCATGAGCCAAGACTCCATGACCTTGAAACGGCTGGAAGCCATCTACCACCAGCCGTTCTTCGACCTCCTTCAGCGGGCGCGCGAAACCTGCGCGCGCCACTGGCGCAACGCCGAAGTGCAGCTTTGCACGCTCCTTTCCATCAAGACCGGCGGCTGCTCCGAGGACTGCGGGTACTGCGCCCAAAGCGCCCATCACGAAACCCAACTCCCCGCCCAGCCGCTCCTCGACACCGAGGCGGTCCTCCAGGCCGCCGAAGCCGCCCGCGCCAACGGGTCCACGCGCTTCTGCATGGGCGCCGCCTGGAAAGGCGTCCGCGAAGGGGAACCCAAGTTCGAGCGGGTGCTGGACACCGTCCGCCAGGTCAGCCGCCTCGGCATGGAGGTCTGTGTCACCCTCGGCGATCTTTCCGAAGGCGCCGCCCGCCGGCTCCGCGAGGCCGGGGTCACCGCCTACAACCACAACATCGACACCTCGCCGGAGCATTATCCGAACGTCGTGACCACCCACACCTTCGAGGACCGGCTCCGCACCATCCGCCATGTCCAGGACGCCGGCATGGCCGTCTGCTGTGGCGGCATTCTCGGCATGGGCGAATCCGTCCGCGACCGCCTGCGCATGCTCGAAGTGCTTGCCGGCTTCGATCCCGCGCCCGAATCGGTCCCCATCAACTGCCTGACCCCGATCCCCGGCACGCCCCTGGCTGATTCGCCTCCGGTCGATGTCTTTGATTTGGTCCGCATGATCGCCACCACCCGTATCGCCCTGCCCACCTCCAAGGTCCGGCTCTCGGCCGGCCGCAACCGTCTTTCCGACGAAGCCCAGGCCCTTTGTTTCTTTGCGGGCGCCAACTCGATCTTTTTTGGCGACAGACTCCTCACCACCGGCAATCCGGCCACCGGCGAAGACCTGCGCCTGCTCGCAAAGCTCGATCTGCAACCCCAGAAACCCTTCACCAGCGAGAACATGCCGGGCCACGGCCATGATCATGGCCACGATCACGGCCACCCGCATGGGCATGGCTGCACCCGCCAAACCGCCGCGGCCGCGGCGGCTTGACGCCACACGCCATGCGGCCATTCCTTTTCCACTGGCTCGGGATCGGACTTGTGGCCACCGCCGCCCTCCTCGCCCTCGCCGCGTGCATCCTTCTCACCCACCATGAACAACCCCTTCCTTGACGCCGCCGCCGCCGCCGTGCGCGAAGCCGGACGCATGCTCGTGGATGCCACGGGCGCCGCGCACGCCGTGGACGAGGACCACGACCACGACATCAAACTCCGCCTCGACAAGGAGTGCCAGGAGGCCATCACGCGCGTGCTGTTGTCCCGGTTTCCCGGACACACCGTCTTTGGCGAGGAAGGCGGCACGCCCCTCGGCGCGTCCGAACACCAGTGGATCGTCGATCCCATCGACGGCACGGTCAACTTTTTCTACGGGTTTCCGCACTTCTGCTCCACCGTCGCGCTGCGCCGGGGGGAAACGACGCTTGTGGCCGCCACGTTCGATCCCGTGCGGGGCGAGCTTTTCACCGCCGTGGCCGGGGAACCCGCCCGGCTCAACGGCCAGCCCATCCACGTCTCCCGCCGGGACCGCCTGCGCGACGCGATTGTCGCGACCGGTTTTGCGAAGTCCAAGGAGGCCGTGGTGGCCGGAGTGAAGCGCGTCGAGTTCTACGGGCTGAACGCGCGCAAGGTGCGCATGAACGGTTCCGCCGCCCTCGACCTCGCCTATGTCGCCTGCGGGCGCCTCGACGCCTACATCGAGCGCGGGGTCCGCCTGTGGGACATCGCCGCCGGCACGTTGCTCATCGAGTGCGCCGGCGGGCGCGTGGATGCCCAGCCCTTGGAGGGCGAGGAGCACGCGTTTGCTGTTCTGGCATGCGGCGGCCGCATCGATTTCCCGGTGCGGTAGAATCCAGGCGGCGGAGCGGAGGTCCCCGCCCTCACGCCTTGGCGGCGGGTGGCGCCTTCCCCTCGGCGGGCGTCCCGGACACGGCCGGAATGGCCATGGGCGGGGGATTGGTGACCGCAAACTCCAAGGCGCCGTCCTTGACGCCGACCCTGACCACGCTGGTTGGTTTCACGTTGCCGCGGAGGATTTCCTCGGCCAGGTGGTCTTCGATCTGTTTCTCGACCGCCCGCCGCAACGGGCGCGCACCGTAGGCCGGGTCGAAACTCTTGTCGATGAGGAGGTCCTTGGCCGCGTCGTCCAGTTCCAGCGCGATCTCCTTGTACTTGAGGCGCTGGACGACCTTATTGACTTCCAGTTCGATGATCTTGCGCAAATCCTCGCGGCGCAGCGACCGGAACACGATCTGGTCGTCGAGCCGGTTGAGAAACTCGGGACGGTAGGTCTTCTTCGCCTCTTCCAGGATGCGCTCCTTCATCTTCTCGTAGTCCGCGGCGTCGGACGCCACGTTGAAGCCCATCACGCCCTGTTTGCGGACGATGTCGGCGCCGACATTGGACGTTAGGATGATGACCGTGTTGCGGAAATCGATCTTGCGCCCGAGGCTGTCGGTGATTACGCCGTCCTCAAGGATTTGGAGCAGGATGTTCCAGACGTCCGGGTGCGCCTTTTCGACCTCGTCGAACAGCACCACGCTGTAGGGGCGGCGCCGGACCCGTTCGGTGAGCTGCCCGCCCTCCTCGTACCCGACGTAGCCGGGCGGCGAACCGACCAGGCGCGAAACGTTGAACTTTTCCATGTACTCGCTCATGTCGATCTGGATGAGCGCGTCCGCGTTGCCGAACATGTATTCGGCGAGCATCTTGGCCAGGTGCGTCTTGCCGACCCCGGTCGGCCCCAGGAAAATGAACGAGCCGATGGGGCGCTTGGGATCTTTCAGGTCCGCCCGCGACCGGCGCAGCGCCCGGCCCACGGCATCAACCGCCTCGTCCTGGCCGACCACCTTGCCCTTGAGTTCGTCGGCCACCCGCAACAGGCGCTGGCTCTCCTCCATCGACATGCGTTGCAGGGGCACGCCCGTCCACTTCGAGACCACGTCGTAAATCTGGTCCTCGCCGACCGTCACAATCTGTTCCTCGCGGTTGGCCTTCCACGCGGCGAGCTTGTCCTCGTACAGTTTCCGGGCGTCTTTCTCCTCGTCCCGGAGCCGGGCGGCCGCCTCGAAATCCTGGGATTTGATCGCCCCTTCCTTGCGCCCGCGCACCTCTTCGATGCGCGTTTCCATCTCCTTGAAATCCGGCGGCCGCGTGGTCGCCGCGATGCGCGCCCGCGCGCCCCCTTCGTCCATCACGTCGATGGCCTTGTCCGGCAACTGCCGCCCGGTGAGATACCGGTCGGACAGCTTCACCGCGGTCTCGATGGCTTCGTCGGAAATCTTGGCCTTGTGGTGGGCCTCGTACTTGGGCCGCAGCCCCCGGAGGATTTGGACGGCCTCCTCGATCGACGGCGCCTCGACCTTGACGGTCTGGAAGCGCCGCTCCAGCGCCGAGTCTTTCTCGATGTACTTGCGGTACTCGTTCATCGTGGTCGCGCCCACGCATTGCAGCTCGCCGCGCGAGAGGGCCGGTTTGATGATGTTGGAGGCGTCCATGGCCCCTTCGGCCGAGCCGGCGCCAACGATGGTGTGCAGCTCGTCGATGAACAGGATCACGTTCTTGGTCCGCCGGATTTCCTCCATGACAGCCTTGATCCGTTCCTCGAACTGGCCGCGGTACTTCGTGCCCGCCACCATGAGCGCCAGGTCCAGCGTGATCACCTTCTTTTCGCGCAGCAGCTCGGGCACGTTGCCCTTCACGATCTCCTGGGCCAGCCCTTCAACAATGGCGGTCTTGCCGACGCCGGCCTCACCAATCAAGACGGGGTTGTTCTTGGTGCGCCGGCAAAGGATTTGGATGACGCGCTCGATTTCGCCGGCGCGCCCAATGACCGGGTCCAGATCGTTCTTGCGCGCCAGCTCGGTCAGGTCCCGCCCAAACGCTTTCAGCGCCGGGGTTTTGTCCCCCTTCTTCTCCTGGCCCTGCCCCTGCTGCGGCGGGCCGCCCGCCGGGGCGCCCTCGTCCGAATCGGTCTCCCCCACGAAATTCGGGTCCAGCTCCTTGAGCACCTCCATCCGGGTCCGTTCGATGTCCACGTCCAGATTCTTGAGCACGCGCGCCGCCACGCCCTCCCCCTCGCGCAATAGGCCAAGCAGAATGTGTTCCGTGCCGACGTAACTGTGGTTGAGGGCCTTGGCCTCCTTGCTTGCCAGAGCCAGCACCTTCTTGACCCGCGGCGTGTAGGGAATGTTCCCCGTCATCTTCGTGTCCGGGCCGCTGCCCACCTGTTTCTCGACCTCCATGCGGACGGTCTCCAGGTCCAGCCCCATCTTTTGCAGGACGTTGACGGCCACGCCCTGGCCAAGCTTGATCAGCCCCAGCAGCAGGTGCTCGGTCCCGACGTAGTTGTGGTTGAAGCGGTCGGCCTCTTTGCGGGCCAGCGCCAGAACCTGTTGCGCGCGCGGCGTGAAATTGTTCATCATGCTCTCAACTTTCTCCGGTCCCCGCCGCCGGCGGCGGACCGACCGGCGCGGGTTTCTTGACCGGTGCTAGTTTCTCACGGATCAAGTCCGCGCGCAAGCCGTCCCGGTCCTCGGCCGACAATTTCCTGTCGCAGGACACCTGCAAGTGCGCGGGTTGGGTGACCATCATCAGCTCGTCCAGCGCCGGGCGCAGGCCCGCGTCCATTAGCTCCATCTCCACCCCCAACCGCAGCACCGAGAGCAGGTCGAGCGCCTCCTTGGACGAAATCGAGTGGGCGTTGCTCAGCACGCCAAAGGCGCGCCCGAGCCGGTCGGACACCATCCGGGGGCGTTCCTCGACCAGCTTGGCCCGCGCGTTCTTTTCGTGCTGCACAATCTGGCCGATCACCTTGTTCAACAAACCGATGATCTCCGATTCCGGATCGCCCAGGGTCATCTGGTTGGAGACCTGGAACAGGTTGCCCAGCGCCTCGGTCCCTTCGCCGTACAGCCCGCGCACCGCCAGGCCGAGTTTGCCGACCGCCTGGATGATGCGGTTGATCTCCTCCGCCAATACCAGCGCCGGCAGGTGCAGCATCGCCGACGCGCGCATTCCCGTCCCCACGTTGGTCGGACAGGCCGTCAGATAGCCGGTCTTCTCGGAAAAGGCGAACTTCAGCTTCCGTTCCAGCCGGGTGTCCACGGCGTCCAGGCGTTGCCAGACGGCGTCCAAGTTCAGCCCCGGCGCGAACGCCTGCATCCGCAGGTGGTCCTCCTCGTTGACCATGATGCTCAGCGCGCGGTCCGCGCTCACAACCACGCCGCTGCCGCCGGACTTGGCCGCGTGCTCGCGGCTGATCAGGTGTTGCTCGACCAGGATTTGCTTCTCCAGCACGGTGAACTGGTCCATCGCCTCGCAGATCAGCGCCTCCTTCATCTCCGGGAGCCCCAGCACCGTTGGCCGGATTTCGTTCCATAACGCCTCCCGCTCGGCCTTTTTCGCCCAGGTCGGGAAGGCGTGCCCGTCCAGGTTCCTAGCGAGGCGCATGCGGCTGCTGATCACGATGCCCTCCTCGGCATCGCCCTTCAGCCACTCCGCCGTGGTGTGCGCAAAAGACGCGACTTTCACAGGCCCCAATATAGAATCCGCACGCGGCGTTGCAAGGCCCGGTTCCACCCCGCCCACGCCAGTGGCGCCGACGGGAAAGGTTTTCCCCGGCCTGATTTCCTCCCCTGTCGCTGCCGGCCGCGGCGTGTACGCCGGGGCGACCGGCTTTCCGGTGCGGCCGGACTCGGTGGACGGGATTCCCATCGTGGGCACGGATTCAATCGTGAACCCGGAGGCGTGTGCCCTGCTCCGTGTCGGCCCGGCCGAGCCCTGGGGCCAGGACGGTTCAGTTGCTGGATGATATCCGGGCTGGATTGCTCGTTCCCAAGGTTGCGACTTTTTTCAAGATTTCTTTGTAATAATGGGTGTTGGAGAGTCTCCCAGCAATCTTTGAGTTCTTGCCGAACAAGTCATCGGGCCGGAAATTCCCCGCGCGGAAATCTTCCATGAAACGGTGCTCCCGGTCCGTGAATGCGAACACATGTTTGTCGAGGAATTTTCTCACGGTCCACTTCATCTCGTCCACGGAGGGCACCGGGAATTCGGACGGGACAACGCTCCTCAGTTCCGCATCCACGTCGGCGTCCGTGTAGGAACCAATCGCATCCCCCCGGAAATACTCGAAGTTTCGGATGCGCGTCATCCCGAATAGCAGGAAAAGATCACGAAACAGTTTGGTGTCCAAAACCCGTTTTCTCCCGAATACGTCCTGGGCCAGCAGGCAGAGGTCGAAAAGGTGCCGGATTTTCCGCTTGGCGAACAAGCCGATCTCCTTGGGAAAATCCAGCCGCTCCTTGACTTCGATCATGGCGATGGCCTTGGCGGCATAGAGTTCCTCCATGCAGAGAGTGTTCACCTTGAACTTCGACTCCCCGCCATCCTCGGAAACCGGCCACGGAAGCTGGATCGGATCGAGCACCGCATGCCCATAGCGGTAGGACATGTCGAGTTCGACGGAATCCGTGCGGCGGTAGTGCGACGGATAAACCATCGCGTATTGAACAAAGCGGCCGTCCGCCTTGCCCCGCGGCTTGCACTGGATGTCCAATCCGGACGCAATCCGCTCCAGCGCACTCCGATCTCTATCCATCCGGGATGTGACTTCCCGCTGGCCACGCTTTCCAAGTTCCCAGTCCCCAATAAAATCGAGATCGAGGTCGGTCGAGAGCCGATACATGTCCCGGTGCAGGAAGACGATTGCGGACCCGCCCATGAGCGCAAAGTCCTTGCCGACCGGCGATGCCGTAAACGCGCGGAGAATGCGGGACAACCAGAGCACTTGCTCCGCGGTGGGGCCCTCTGTCTGGTGCTTCTCCGCAAAGGCCTCGACGACGGCCCGCGAAATTGGTTCGGCTCTTGCAGATGGCTTCTTCTGTGTCGGTTTAGCCATGGAATAATCCTTTCGGGACGTAAAGGTTCCAAGCCCGGTTAAGCGGCCCGCGACTGTCTCGCCACAACTTCACCGGGGATTTGGGCAGATAGGGACGAAGCGACCGCATATCGCGGTCCGTCACCCGCCATTTTTCTGCGTAATGTTCCAGCACCAGCCCGACCTTGGCCGCAAGGGATGGCGTCCGGTAGCGCTTGACGAGGGCGATCATCTGTTCCGGCTTTAAACCTTCAACTCGTTCCAAGGCGTGCAGCACGTTTTCCCACCCCTGTGCGTATTTGGGGCGATGAATGCAGTCGATCAGAGTGCGCTCGATGTCGGTCACGATGACCCTCACCGTTCCCCGGGCCATGGCGGTAACGCCCTCATCGGGAGGAATCGGGGCAACCGCAAAGCGGAGAACCAACTTGCTGAGCCGCCTTGGGTTCCTTCGGGTGGCCGACAATGCGACAAATTCCGTGAGCCGGGCATAACGCGAAAGCCCGTGCAGGTAGAGTGCTGTCCCGTAGCCGAAAACGGTTCCGTGGCCGTTGTCCGCCTGCGCCACGACGACCGAGTCCGGCACAAACCGCCCCGTCTTCCGCCCCGCCACAATCCACACCCCCCGCCGCGACGGATCGCTTCGGCGCAGCACCCCCTTGCGACAAAGCCGCCGCAGCGCGTAATCGGTGGAGACATCCGTGTGCTCGCGTACCAGACGGGAAAGTTCCGCGGTCGAAACCGTCCCCGCTCGGTGCAAGGCGGCCACAAGCCGCACCCACACAGTGCCGGCTGATGCGCCTCTCCCGGTCATGCGCCGGCCTCCCCAAAATACGAGGTGTCCGCTTCCCGTGAGTTTTGCGCAGCACGATGTGCAAAAGTCACAACAAACGGACTCAGCCGCTCAGGATGGTCTGGACCGTAAACCGCAAGAATCTTTGCGACCGACGCGCCGCCCTTCTTGCCCGTCTCGAAGCGCGATATGGCTTCTTCCAACATCGCCAGGTCCAAATCGGGCGCCCCGGCAAGCACGTAGCCGTCTTCAAACTCCGCCACCAGTTCAAGACCGAACGCCTTCGAGATGTACGACAGGCCAACGTCCTCGGGCAGTTCCAGCACAATCACCACTTTGCCGCCAACGGTCGGCAGGCCTTGGCCTCCACGTTCCTTCTGCGCCTGTTTCCAAGCTTGCGTGATCCGGGAGATGTCCGTGCGCAATCTCTTCGAGTGCCCAACCCGGTTCCGCTCGTTTGCGGCGACACGGGAATCCTTGGGGCCTCCACCGGTGAGCCGCGCGCGGCCCGACCGCCGGTGAAGCAGCGGCAGGTGCGGGAACTCGGGCCTTTCTGGCATGGGAAACGCCGGCTACGCAACCGGATGGTCAAGATGTTCCTTCCGCACCGCCTCGATGTCGGATTCCAGAACTTCCGCCCTGCCCTCAAGGACCGCGAGCTTCGCCGCGTTCGCCGCCATGTTGACAACTTCCGCGCATGACATGCCGTCCATCGTGCGCGCAAGCTCCCGCCAAGGCATGCCGGCATCGACCCTCACGGCGCCCAACGCCTCCCGGAGCAGCCGCTCGATCTCGGCAACCTGAGGTTGCGGAATTTTCAGCACCTCGTCAAATCGGCGGAAGATGGCGGGGTCCAATGCGTCATCGATGTTTGTTGCCGCGATCACCAGCCCGTCCCCATGGAACTGCTCAAGGTGTTCCAGAAGCGCGTTGACCACCCGCGAAATCTCGCCCACGTCGTTAGTCGATTTGTGCCGTGCGCGGGCGATGGTATCGCATTCATCCAGGAAAAGTGCGCACGGTTGCTTTGCCGCATCCTCGAAGATTCGCGCCAGATTTGCCGCCGTCTCACCGAAATACGATGAAATCAAGGCTTCAAACCGCACCTTCTTCAAATCAAGCCCCGTGGACCATGCCAAGCGTTCCGCGCCAAGGCTCTTGCCGCAGCCCGGTGGCCCGTAAAAGAGGATTCTGGACCGCGGCCGCAAACCATGAAGCGCCAACCGCGTCCGGGCGGCGTGTTCACGCTCGATTCGGGCGAAGCGGGCTTCAATCGAGGGCGCAAGAACCATGTGATGCCTGAGCTCGGCGTGGGGGATATGCCGGACCAACGGCGCCGAATCCCGACGGCTCGTGGGCATGGGCGCGAATTCCTGCGCCGGCCTGAGGGGCGGCGTCTGGCGATCCCGCTCGATGATCCGTTCCAGTTCGCGAGCGATCTGGGTGTGCCCCTTCCGCCGTTCCTCCGACACGATCCGGCGGCACAAAGCGTCAACCTCATCGGCCTTTCGCCCGCCGATCGCCGTGAACAGGCGCTTGAGAAGAATGCCGTTCATCACCTCAACCTGCCACACATGTAGGCCTCATTCCACATCCTGGCGAGGGAAAAATCCTTGATCCGAGCCGGAGGCAGGCATGCCGGCTTCACGCATGAATAACGTCGAACAGGGCCTGAGTTCGCCCGACCATGCCCTCCTGTCCGGGAGTCGAGATTCCGCGAATTCCCCAGATGAGAATGTGGTTGTCGAGGCAGACACGTTTCATGGCAGGTCACCCTCCCTCACCCGCATGGCAAAACGGTCCACATCCTCCACGGCATCGTACGCGGGTTGGGTGCCCAGACCTCGGCGCTCACGCCCACCCGCCCACCCTTCGGGCGGCGCCGGACCACAATCAGCGCACCACCGATTCCATGTAACTTTGCATCGACGCCGTTTGTTTATCCCTTGGATTCCGCATCCCGATGCCCCTCGTTCCCAACCTTTCCGCGCCGTTGATCCGCCCAGCGGCCGCGGGCACATTGCTCTTCGGCCTCTTCCTTGCCGGATGCTCCCCCGAGGCATCCTCCCCATCCCCCCCAAACCCCTCCCCGTCCGCCCAGCCCCTGCACGTCTGGGTCGAAGCCGAATCCGCCGTCCGTTCCGATTTTCCGCCCCCTGAGGCCAACCCTTTCCAACCCGCCACGCCCGAGGAGGCGGCGCTGCTCTCCGGCGGAGCGTGGATCGGCGTCCAGGAGCCCCGCACCAACTTGTTGTCCGCCGAATTCGCCGTGACCCTGCCCGCCAATGGCGCCTACGACCTTTACGCCCGCAAGTTCTGGCGCCACGGGCCGTTCCGCTGGCGCGTGGACAATCTCCCCTGGCAGACCAACGCCCGCGACACCGCCATCCTCGATGCGGTCCGCATCCGGCGCCATCTCGCGGCCACCTGGGTCCGCGCCGGAAGCGCCACCGCCCCCGCCGGCGCCCACACCCTGCGCGTCGAACTCTTGGAAACCAACGGCGCCGCCTGTTTCGACGCGTTTTGTTTCACCACCGGAACGGCCGCCCCCCGCGGGCCGTTCCCGCCCGGCGGACGCTTCGACCGCGCGCCCGAAGGCTGGTTCCCCTTCGAGCCCGCCAACGAACCCGCGCCCGACGCCCAGCTCGATCTCCGTTCCCTGAACCACAGGTTCGCCGGCGAGTTCGGGCGCGTCATTCGGAAGGGAGATGCCCTCGCCTGTGAGAAGCGTCCGGACGAGCCGCTGCGCCTCTTTGGCGTCACGCTCGGCGACGACGCGCTCCGGCTTCACGACGCCGCCATCGCGCGCCATGCGCGCCTGCTCGCCGCCCTGGGCGTCAACCAAGTCCGGTTCCACCTTGATTACGAGGAGCGCGCGCCCGGCCCGAAGCTCGACCGCGTCCATCGCTGGGTCGCCGAGCTCAAGGCCAACGGCATCTACTCGGGCATCGGCTTTTTTTGCACCGCCGTCGCGCGCATCCGGCCCGAATGGAACTTCGCCCCGCTGGAGCCGCCCCTGCGCCCCATTGGGCTGCTTTTTTATTATCCGCCCATGCAGGAGCTTTACAAGGCGTGGGCAAGAACCCTCTTTTCCACCCCCAACCCGCACACGGGCCTGCCCCTCGCCCGCGACCCGGCGCTGGCCTGGATCGAGATGATTGACGAAGACTCTCTCTTTTTCTGGACCTTCAACCCCGGCAAGAATCATCCCGCCGCCCGCGCGGTCCTGGAGCGCGAGTTCGGCGCCTGGGCCGCCGCGAAATTCGGGTCCCCCGCAAAAGCCCTCGCCGCATGGGGGCCGGAGAAAGCCCCCGCGCAGTGCGCCGACAGTCCGGACGAAGGGCGCCTGGGCCTTTACCCGATCGCCCTGCTGACCTCCCAGCCATGGGCGGCGCCCCAGCGCAACGAAGGCCGCGCCCGCGCCCAGGCGGAGTTCCTCACCGCGCGCCAGTCCGCCTTCTGGCGCGGCATGGCCCGGTTCTTCCGGGAGGAACTCCAATGCCCGGCGCTCCTCTACGGCAGCAACTGGCGCACGGCCGATCCGCGCAACCTCGACGCCCTCAACCGGCTCACCACCCGCGAACTCGACCTCATCGCCCGCAACGATTATTTCGGGCCCGCGGTCGAGGACGGCCCGCTCGAAGAGTTTCCCTTCGGCGAAGGCGCCATGTACCGCGACCAATCGATCCTCACCAACGCCGCCAGCCCCGTGGTCCAGCAGGTCCAGGAGGAAGGCTTCCCGTTCCTGTGGACCGAAGGCGGTTGGTTCACGCCAAACCGGTTCCGGGCCGAAATGCCGCTCTTCACCGCCGCCTATTTCAGCCACCTCGGCGTGGATGGCATGACGCCGTTCGTTCTGGAACCCGGCTGGGCCACAACACTCCCCAAATGGCCCGTCCTCGATGCCGCCTGCGCCGCGCAATTCCCGGCCGCGGCGCTCATCTACCGCCTTGGCCTCGTCCAGGAGTCCCCCGTCCTCGTCCGCGAGTCGCTCAACGCCACGAACCTTTTCGCCCTCGAAGGCGGCCTCCTCGACCTGGACCCGGCCATCGCCGACACCACTCAAAGCAGCCATGTCCCGGCGGGCGCCCGCGCCGCCGCCGCGCCGTCCCCCGGCGCCCTGCCGTTCGCCTTTCTCGCCGGGAAGGTCGTGCGCCGGTTCCATGAAGGCCCGCCCGCGCTCGCGGTCGATCCCCGGATTCTCGAACTCATCGATCCCGCCGCCGGCCGCGTCCGCAACGCCACCGGCGAGCTCGACCTGGACCAGCGCGCCGGCCTTCTCCGCATTAACACCCCGCGCGCCCAGGGCATCGCCGGCTTCACCGCCAGGGCGGGCTCCGTCCGCCTCGCCGACGCCACGTTCGCTTCCGGCGCCGAGTTCGCCTGCCTGGTTCTCGTCGCGCTCGACGACCAACCGCTCGCCGCCTCCCGCCGCATGCTCCTCCAGGCCATGACCGAGGACGCCAACTTTGGCGCGGCCACGGCGCCCACACCGGACGGGCGGCTCAAGATCATGAGCCTCGGCCGGCCGCCCGTGGTCGTCCGGGAGATCAGCGGCTCCGTCACGCTGCACTGGAAGGGCGCGGCGGCGCTCCACGCCACCGCACTTGACTTCGACCGCCGCGCCGCCGAAAAGGTGGCGCTCGAAGACGGGCGTTTAAACCTTCTCCCCAACCGCCTCTATTACCTCATCGAAAAAGAATCCCCATGAACATCCCCTCCACAAACCCGCGGAACCGATCCCGATCCCCCAGGCGCCCGCGCGCGCTGCTCCTAGCGCTGGCACTGCCGTTTGCCGCGTCCGGCGTATCGGCCCGGGCCGCGCACATCTGGGTCGAAGGCGAGAGCCCTTCCTCCCACTCCATGAACCGCCATCCCTGGTGGTACGACCAGGTCAAGAAAGACCAGCTTTCCGGGGGCGATTACATCTCGAATTTCCATGAAACAAAGAAAGGCGCGGCCGAGTACCGGTTCGACGCGCCCGAGGCCGGCGAGTACACGCTCTGGGTCCGCGCCAACCCGACCCAGACCAAACAGGAATGGTCGCTGAACAACGGTTCTTGGAAGGAGCTGGACAACACCACCGCAATCGACATCACCAACATCGCCGCCGACAACAAACCCGACCTCCGTTTTGTCGCATGGTTCAACGCCGGCAAGGTCTCCCTGCGCCGCGGCGGCAACACGCTCGCCTTCCGGTTCACCAGCAAGAACAACCACCACGGTTCCCTGGACTGCTTCCTGCTCACCACCGCGCCCATCACCCCCAACGGCGCGCTGAACCCGGACCAGCTCGACGCCGAACGCGCGCGCGCCGCCGCGGAGAACGCGGGTTGGACGCCCTTCGATCCGGGCGCCGACCCGGGCGCGGAAACCGAGCTTGACCTCCGTTCGCTCAACGAAACGAACGCCGGCGACGGCGGCTTCATCGCCGCGAAGGACGGCCAGTTCGTCCATTCCCGGACCGGCAAACCCGTCCGGTTCTGGGCCGTCAACGGCCCGCCGGAACTCAAAACGCGCGAGGACATGCGCGCCCTGGCCAGGCTGCTTGCCCGCCGCGGCGTCAATCTCGTCCGCGCCCACGGCGCCGTCGCCGACCCCAAGACGGGCGCGGTGAAACCGGAGAGGATTGAGTTCCTGCACATGGTGGTGGAGGAGATGAAGGCGGAGGGAATTTACACCCATCTTTCCATCTACTTCCCGCTCTGGTTCACGCCCGCGCCCGGCACGCCCGGGTTCGAGGGTTACGACGGCAAGACCCACCCGTTCGCGTCGCTCATGTTCAATCCCAAGTTCCAGGACATGTACCGCACTTGGGCCAGGGCGCTGCTCACCACCCGCGGCAAGTCGGGACGTGCCCTCCTCGACGAGCCCGCCGTCTTCGGCCTCGAAATCCAGAACGAGGACTCTTTCCTGTTCTGGACGTTTTCTCCGGAGCGCATTCCCGACCCGCAACTTCGCATCCTCGAAGGCATGTTCGCGGACTGGCTCAAGAAGAAGCACGGTTCCCTCAGCCGCGCCACCGCCGCGTGGAACGGCCTGTCCGTGCCCCGCGACAATCCCGCCCAGAACCGCATGGGCTTCCGCCCGCTTTTCAATATCTTCACGGACCGCACGCCGCGCGACCAGGACACCGCACGGTTCCTGGCGGAAACCCAGCGCAAGTTCTATGACGAAATGGCTGGCTTCCTTCGCAAGCTCGGTTTCAAGGGACTCGTCTGCGCCTCCAACTGGACCACCGCCAACAACGCCATCCTGGGCCCGCTCGAAAAATGGAGCTACGCCGGCTGCGATTTCATCGATCGGCACGGGTATTTCGGCTGCCACCACCAGGGCGAAAACGCCGCCTGGTCGGTCCGCGACGGGCATACCTACCGCGACCGCAGCGCCCACCGGTTCGAGGCCGAGGAACCCGGCAAACCGCACGCTTTCGCCCATCCCATCAACGATCCGGAATGGAACGGCCTGCCGTCCATGGTCTCCGAAATCGCCTGGAACCGCCCCAACCGGTTCCGCACCGAAGGCCCCCTGTTCATGGCCGCTTTCGGCGCGCTCCAGGAGTCCGACGCCATCGTCCAGTTCGCCCTCGACGGCAACCGCTGGACGGTGAAACCGAATTTCTGGATGCAACCGTGGACCATTCTTTCCCCGGCTGCGATGGGCCAGTCCCCGGCCGCCGCCCTGATCTACCGGCTCGGCCTGGTCGAACCGGGCGGGGTCCTCGCCGAAGTCGATTCCACCTTCGACGACGCCGCCGCGCTCAAGGGCCTGCCCCTCGTCCAGGAGGCCTCCCTCGACGAACTGCGCAAGGCCGATGTCACCGGCGCCAAAGGCCCCAGCAGCGAAAGCGCCGCGGTCCATCCCCTCGTGTTCTACGCGGGCCGCACGAAGATCAACATCGGCGCGCCCCGGACCGGCAGCAAGGCGGCGGACCTCGCCGGGCTTGTGGACACCGAAGGGAAACGCGTCACCAGCTCCCACAAACAGGTCGCCCTCGATTACGGGCGCGGCCTGCTCACGGTCAACGCCCCGGCCGCCCAGGCCGCCAGCGGGCCGCTCGGCCAGGCCGGCCTGGTGGACCTCCAGGACATCACGGTCGAATCGCCGCTGGAACTCGGCTGCTTCATCGCCGCCAGCCTCGATGGCCAGCCGCTCGCAACCGCCGGCAGAATCCTGCTTCAGGCCATGTCCGAGGAAAAGACGACCGGATTCCAGACCAAACCGGCAGGAGGCTCGCGCCGGATCGCAAGCATCGGGAAGGACCCCTGGCTCATGCGGGAAATCGCCGGCGCCGTTTCGTTCAAGCGGACCGACGCCGCGTCGCTCAAAGTCACCGCCCTCGATGGCAACGGCAAGAAACTCGAAGAAATCCCCGGCGGCGCCGCGAAAATCAACCTCCGCCCGGCCACGATCTATTATCTAATCGAAAAATAAGGTCAATTCACGCGCCTGCACCAAAGGCGGCGGCCGCCGAAATCCATGCCGTCCAACCGCGCCACCGCTTCGGCCGCGCGGGCGTTGTCCACGTCCACGACGGTTCGTTTCCGCTCGATCCGGATCGTTCCAACCGCCTCGCGTTCCATCCCCGCCGCCTCGGCCAGCATGCCCAGCACGTCTTCCGGCCCAAGCCCGTGATCGCGGCCCGCCCCCACCGCGATTCGCGTCCGGCCCGCGG